>HF986622.1 GCA_000433175.1 Prevotella sp. CAG:1058 | reverse complement strand
CAACTTTTTTATGCTTTTCTTATGCCGAACTCACGTCACTTTACCGTCTACAAATCTGTAAATCAAGCATTTACACATCATGCACTAAAGTGAACACACATTGGAATCATCACTCCATTTCCCTATATTTGTAAAAAGTTACCTCCAAGGATGCAAAACATAACCTTTTACCTTTTAAAAGGTATGCTTTTACAACGCAAAAAGCCATCTATTAGATTTATCAGAAATATCCACAAAAAAGACTCCGCTTTATTCCGTATGCAAAACAGATCGAGACTGCGGAATAAAGCGGAGGTTATTATAATGTCAATAGTGCGTAACCTTATCTGAACGTATTAGGCAGATGGAACTCATAAGTATGGTTAAACACATCGCTCACTTTATTTATTTCAAGGAAAGTGGTGCCTCCATCCTTACCGAAACTACCGCTTAGGTATGCCACCTTATCGTCCATGCTTAAATATCCTTTCTGACGCAACATGCGCAATGCAGCAAGGAATTGCTCCTGAGGACCAATTTGCTCATGTTGTGCAACGGCGATGACTCCATAACTGAGAGCCAACCAGCGCTGGGTTTTCTCCTTGTAGCATATTGCAAGCACAGGATTTGGACCGCGGAAAGAAGCCAAATGGCGTGCGGTAAGACCGGTCTTACTGTCAGTGATTATGCCTTTGACGCCTAGGATTTCGGTTGATTCAATGGCGTTACGTGCAAGAAATTCCCTAACGTCACATCCTTGGCTCAGGTTGAAATCATAATCTTGATCATACATCTTGTCCTGCTCGGCTTGCTCGGCGATTGAAGCCATAGTCTTGACTGACTCTATCGGATATTTACCTGTGGCAGTTTCACCACTTAACATAAGTGCGTCAGTACGATAATATATGGCGTTTGCAATATCAGTAACTTCTGCGCGTGTCGGGCGTGGATTTCCTATCATGGTGTGAAGCATCTGCGTCGCAACAATTACAGGTTTCTTCGCCTTGCGACATTTCCTTATTATCATGCGCTGTATGCCAGGTATTTTTTCAATAGGCACTTCGATTCCCAAGTCGCCACGGGCTATCATTATGCCATACGATGCTTCTATTATCTCATCAATGTTATCGACACCTTCCTGGTTCTCGATCTTTGAAATAATCTTGATGTCGCTACCCTGCTCGTCCAGTATTTGCTGAACAGCCTCGACATCTTTCTTACTGCGTACAAACGAATGTGCAATAAAATCAATATCTTCATCAATGGCAAGCTGTATGTTGGCCCTGTCTTTTGGGGTAAGTGCAGGCAAATCAATATGCACACCAGGAACGTTGACACTCTTGTGCGACCCCAATACTCCATCATTCTGCAACTGAGCTACGACGGCCGGACCGTTTATGCCTATAACTTTCATGTCAATAGCGCCGTCATCGAAAAGGATGTCGTCACCGACATGCACGTCATTTGAAAAGTTTTCGTATGAAAGGTTCAATATGTCATGCTCCGATTTCATCTCAGGACGGCCGAAAATCTTAACAACGTCACCTGTCTTGTATTCTATCGGCGCATCGTTGGCAGTTGTACGTATTTCCGGTCCCTTTGTATCAATAAGTATACCTATGTGGCGACTGACAGCACGTGTGTTTCTTATTATCTTGCGAATACCTTCAGGAGTGGCGTGGGCGGTATTCATACGGACAACATTCATACCGGCATCAAACAGATTACGGATAAAATCCACATCACATCTCTGGTCGCTTATGGAAGCTACGATTTTAGTCTGTTTCATATTTCTTGATTTTTAAAGTGCATTTTTCTTATCCCTTATGCAGGAAATTAGCTGTTTACCTGATATAATGGAACTTGAATGTTGCAAATTTACAAAACATATTTTATTAATGCAATTATCTTTATCGGGAATTTGAAATTTAATGGTTCGTTTAATCTGCAAATGGCAAATAACCTTCCACCCAACGTTTACAACCGTCTGGCGGATTAGAAACGGACAGGCCTATGAGCCTTATTGGTCTTATCTGCCGCCCCAACTGGGACATAAGATGTTTGGCCAATGGCAATATGTCATCCTTGTTTTCAATAACGTTGTCCTGAGTCAAGCTGCGTGTAACACACGTAAAATCATCAAACTTCACTTTCAACGTTAATGTGCGTCCCTTGAATCCGTACTTGTTGAGCCTTTCGGCCAGCTCAACCACAATATGATAAAGTTCTATCAGAATGGCCGACTTTTTGCTGATGTCATCCAAGAACGTCTGCTCGCACCCTATAGACTTACGGTCTCTTACCGGCTCGACAGCCCTGTTGTCTATGCCGCGTGCAAAGTCGTAATAAGTCTGTCCCGTTTTCCCAAAGATTTCCGTAAGATGGTTAAGTGAACAATTTCTAAGTTGCAATCCGTTAAACACCCCTATCTTATGCATCATTTGGGCAACTTTGTCCCCAACGCCCCAAAACTTTTCTATCGGCAAATTTGCTATAAAATCCAATGCATGTTCTTCACTGATAACGAACATTCCGTCAGGTTTATTATAGTCAGACGCAATTTTAGCAAGGAACTTATTATATGAAACACCTGCCGAGGCTGTCAAATTAAGTTTTTCATGTATCTCGTTCCTTATGGCAAGGGCAGCCTCTTCTGCAGTTAGACTAGTCTTACCAATCGTTACATCAAGAAAAGCCTCATCTATTGACAAGGGTTCTATCAGATCTGTATACTTTGCAAAAATCTTATGTATTTCGAGAGAAACATTCTTGTAATGTTCATGGTTTGACTGAACAATAACAAGCTGCGGACATAGTTTTTTCGCTTTGTAAATTGACATTGCCGAATGCACGCCATATTTCCTTGCTTCATAACTTGCAGTAGAAACCACGCCACGAGGTCCGTCAAACCCAACGGCAATGGGTTTTCCACGAAGCTCCGGATTGTCTCTCTGCTCGACCGAAGCAAAAAAAGCGTCCATGTCAATATGTATAATCTTGCGTGATGTCATCTTTTGAGAAATATGTTAAATACAAAACATAAGTTACTATGCCCTTTCAGCTTTAATATTATATCTCAACTATTTCATTCTGGAATACGTACCAAATACGTCCTTTCACTGATTTGTATCCCATATCGGTAAGAAGTTCCATATACTGACGGACCTGTTTTTTGTGTTCATTACGCGGTTTACCGAATTTGAAGTCGATTACTATTGTTTCGTGACCGTCTGTAACGACCCTGTCAGGCCTGCGTTCCATGTATTCACCATTCTCATTAACCTGCAAGATACTGCATTCGCTGAAAACCTGCCAGTGCGACTCAAACCAATATGCCGTCCGTTTATCTGAAAGCCTGTTTAATAAAAGCTTTTTAAGTTTATCGGCTGTTATTATTTCATTATAGATTACGCCATCGAATTCCAATTGCTTAAGAACCTTGTCAATATCATTTACCGTTCCTATTCTTGAGAACAGATTATGCAAAACACTGCCCAACTTGACATATGTATCGTGACCTACATCCTCAACGTCGCCTTCGATAAACTCACGGCTTTTATTACTCTGTCTGAATTCTGTCGCCAACGAATATGACTCTATGTTTATTTCCTTATGTTCCTCATACTCCATAAAAACATTATCAGACACGACCTTTGCGCCTTCGGGAGATTTCATATACAATTTCCCATATTCAAAAACTTCCGGTTCATCTTCTGAATCAGTACCATTAAGCACGGATCCTTCAAGACATGAATTTAATTCAAGCATACAGTCTCGTAATATCTGCGAACGGCAGCCAAGTCCTCCTTTGCCACATTTCTTGCGTCCGAACACAAACAGATTCTTACTTGCACGCGTAAATGCGACATACAATAAATTCATGTTGTCTACACGGTTCTGGATATGTTCGTTTTTATAGTCGCCTGCATATATTGTTTCTAACAGTTTCTTGCTGTAATCCACAGGAACAATGGGAATGTTGCCGAACGGCTTTTCATGTGGTGTACACCACAATGTTGTATCCCTGCTTTCCAAAGCCCAGTCACAGAACGGAATTATTACATGATCAAACTCCAAGCCCTTACTCTTGTGTATGCTGACAAGCCTTATGCCATCAGTATCGTCGCTTTGTATAGTCTTGCCGCAAATATCTGTATTCCAAGTTTCTATAAACTTTGCTAAATTGCCCGAATTGTTATTCGAGAAGTCTGCTACTTGATCATAGAAGGCGCATATATAAGCATTCTGACCTTTAAGCTTGTCAAGTTCAAACATTGAATAAAGCGACTCGATCATGTCGATAAGGGGCATTCTCATTAAATCGTTCATGTTGGAGACAAAATCGCATGGCAGCATGCAATCCAACTGTTCTAGGTTCCCAATGACTGTTGTAAACATATCATCAGACCCAAAATCTTTCTGAAGTATGTTTTTCTGATATGCAGATACCAAAGACGCTTTAGCCAACAAATCGTCAGGATGCAACAAGACCTCCAACGATTGGATTATCATGTTTACAGCCAAAGAAGCATCTAATCTGAAAGCCTCATCGCTGACAATCTTGAGATCAGGATGGTTTGCCATAAAATAGTCAGCTATCAAAGGAATGTGTCGATTGTATCTTATTAAAATGGCAATATCGTTCATTCTTGCTCCCGAAGAAAGCAATTCCTGTACGGCATCGTCAACGGCAGACAACATTTTGTCTTCATAATCGTCGTCTGCCAACAAGGACACCCTGACAAGTCCATTACGTTTTTTCCCATTACGGGTAGCCTGGCACACATCTGCGTAAGCAGTAAGCAATTCTAAAGCATTCGCTTCGTCATTTATCTCAAGTTCCTGTGCATATTCAAGTCTTGACGCAACTCTGAAAAAACAATTATTAAATTCTATTATGTTACGTTCCGAACGGTAATTAGTTTGCAAAGTTCTAACGTCCATATCGCTAAATTGCTGACCGAATTGACGTTCAATCCCGTTCAATAGTCTCCAGTCACCTGCCCTCCACCGGTAAATACTCTGTTTGACATCGCCGACAATAAGATTATTGATTGTATTGCCGTCCGTTCTAGATTTGCTCATACATTCCTTAAGCAGGATTTTGAAGTTCTGCCATTGTATAGAACTTGTATCTTGAAATTCGTCAATCATGATGTGTTCCAACATACATCCTGATTTCTCGAATATGAAAGGTGTATCGTTGTCGTTTATCAGTGTGTAGAGCAAATATTGTGTATCACTTAACAGGAAACGGTTCGATTCATCGTTAAGCTCCCTTACTTTCGACTCTATGCTGTTAAGCAAGCGCAATTTGTCTAGGTGCTTCAACGTAACGTTTGCCGTCGAGAACAAACGCCATTGCCTTGACCTTTCATTTTCCGCTTCATGAAGCAGAGCCATCAACTTTTCGTTTACCAACGAAATTATGACTTCCCGGTCAGGACTTGTTTTCGTAGTCCAACTTTCAGCATTATCAAGACACTTTTGTAAGGTTTGGTTCATGCATCGTGAATCACAGAAATCGTCACTCTTTAATTTATTGAAGTAACTTACTATACCGCTGTTTTTCTTTGCATAAGACAATGTGGTAAGTCCTGCAATTTCAGTCTCGTGCTCAAAAGTCTCGGCATATTTAGCCATGCGTTTCTTCGCATCAGTACGAATAGTACGTATCTGGTTCACGTACTTGTCGAATGTCTCCTTGTCTGAAATGACAACATTGACATCGTTGCTGACCATTTTATAGAAATCACGGAATATCGCCTTCCCGAAATTCTTTATCTGCCCTATTACATTCCAACTTTTATTTTCACTGATATTTGAAAAAATATAACTTATCAGCCACTGTAACATCAAGCTGTCTGGGCTTAACGATTCAACAAGCTGGTCAACTGCCTGTTCTTCTACCTGGACGTCATTCAGCCCTATCTTAAGATTAGGAGTAAGGTCAAGCTCCCTTGCAAGGTTGCGCAACACTGATTGGAAAAATGAATCGATTGTTTCAACCCTGAAATAATGATAATTGTGTACAATATAATTCAATGCAATACCTGCCTGCCGGCTGGCCTGTTTCTCGTTTATGCCAAGACTCTCGCAGACATTCTTGATATAAACATCCGATTCAGGCAACAATTTCCAGATGCCAAAAAGCTGGCTAAGTATGCGCATCTTCATTTCTTCGGTTGCCTTGTTGGTAAACGTTACGGCAAGAATATTCTTGAAACTAAGAGGATTGTCTATCAATAATTTGATATATTCCACAGCTAGAGTAAATGTTTTACCACTTCCTGCGCTTGCCTTATATACTGTCAACGGTTTCATTATTCTGCAATTTGAGCTTATACAAAGTTAAGACATACAATAATCATTTCCACTCCGACGTGCGGACAGTCACCAATCTTTAAACAATTCAAAACTGAAGCGGCAACTAATGCCGGCAAAGTCAACATTGCGGGTAGCAAGGAATACGCCCATGGAGAAAAAGCGATTTGTAAATCCGTAACCATATTCAATATAAGGATATAAATGTTCGACGACAAGGACATTTGTGTAAATACGTTCCATTTCCATCAACCTTCCTACGAATGGAATCCTTGACAAGAACATCAGTGGCGACTCGTATGTTATATTCGTACGCACATAATACTCTGACGCATTATACCAGTTGCTGTTCAATAATTGGAATTCACATGTCCAATCGTCATTCCATCCCCCTGGTATGTTTTTTTCCCTGAAGTTCACATAATCCAAGAAATAAGAATTATGGCTTCTTGAAGTATAAAAACCTCCGCCAAACCTTAATGACAGGCTTCTCAAAGTCCTAAGCTGTTTCTTCCATGAAAAGTCAAGCTCAAAACGTTCGTATTCCATATCAGCTTTCCCTACATGTATTCCCCGTTCATAATCCGTCGTAATTATAGGTCCGTTCCAACCAAGCGGGCGGTATTGTAACTGTAATGAAGGAGCAAACGAATAATATGATACAGGCCGTCCTGCCAAATCAAACCCGGTCTTATCAACTGCTGAACGGCAATGGAAGACAAAAGCCGGCTGAATACTCCATTTATGTGACAAGTCATAGTTTGTAACAAACTTAACATAGAAATCCTTAAAATAATCCAGATTCATCTTGTCCCAATCAATGGAATCCAAAATCTCGTTCTTTACTTGTTCTACAATATTTGAATTTGTTATTCGGTTACCATTACCTATTTCCACGCCAATAAAGCCATTACGTCTCTTATTATAGTTGAACCTTATCGGAATATTGAAATATAACTGATTTTGCTTGAATGAATAACCGGCATTGAACCTTAACGTCAAATCCTTATTTCTCGTAAACTTATAACTACCGTTCAACTCAAACTTATACGTAATACCGCGTTGACCGCTATAACCTAAATAAAAAGGATTGAGAATGGGGGAAATCCTAAAAGCCCCTTTATCATTTGTTCCGAAGCTACCTTTTGTACGGTTTACAACATAATCCCCAAAAGAGTTCCAAAACACTTTTTTCCAAAAACTGTCTTCATTATCTTCCTTAATAGTATCTTCCTTTTCCTTAATAACATCCATACTATTGTACACATTCCTAATCTTATCGGGTAAAGGATCCGGCCTGACTTCGTCCATCAAGTTCTTATCGTGTGAATTTACAATCGAATCTGGCAAAAATATAGGATTGTCATAAACCGAATAAAACGACGAACTAATTTTATTTCCGATAAAATGGAATGTAGCTTCTATATTGCAAGTCTTAGGTAAAAGCGAACGTAACCCTTCCCTACCCATAACAGCCGTTATGTTAAAGTTCATCATGTCATATTCGCCGTTGAAATCAATTTTCACAATACGCCCCGTAATCCTATCAACTATGGCCGAACCACTTATCAGCTGGGTGTTATGTCGTTTGGGACGGAACACTATTTCTGCCCTGTCTGTTGTAAGGCGAGTGACTACGTACCTGTATAGTTTAACGTTACTACTATTAAACGGGGACAATAACTGATTGTCGAGAATGGTAACATTATAAATATCAGGCATTAAATACTTCATCACAGTCTCCATGGCAATTTTGTGATTGGGAATCGTACCGATATTAAGATGCCGAACAACATGCCTGACTGAATGGTCTTTTATATAAAGAGTACTGTAACTTTCGCCTGCATATTCACGCTTGCCGCGTGATACGGCATACATGGTAGGTATCGCCATCAGTGTGAAATTACGTTTTTCCGACTTCAGGAAATATCTTACGTAAGCATTTGTGTGAATGTCGTCCATGGGAGAAGGAATGCTCCGCCTATAATTCAAGACACGCTTGAGAATCAGAGAATCCGATTCTACTTCAGCGTATGCCCTGATTGCTTGCAGCAATAAAGACGTTACACATAATATAAATATGCTTATTCTTGCTTTCACATTGCAAATATACTAGTAATTTTCTAATCCATATTTGAATGTTATGAGTATTTTTAATCCGACGGTGCATAACCTGGCATTTTCGCTTTAAAACACGGAAGCAAAACGACATGCGCTATAACCCTGGGAATCAAGTAGTTGCAAATCAACTTGAATACACGTAGGCATGTCATTTCCAATAGACGACATTTGACGTTGCAAAAGGCTACCTTTTAGAAGATAAACGGTTACCTTTAGGAATGCAAAAGGTAACCTTTCAGAAAAGATATAGTTCAAGGTGGAATTACATATTTAAAATTCCATCTTTGACATTAATGAATATTTTAACTCTGGCAACCACATCATTTTCTATACATCTGCCCTTGCCATGCACCAGTCTCACGCATGTGATTGACAAGAAGATTAGCAAATTCGTGATTCTTCAAACCCCAGCATGGGGCAACAAGCATTGAGCCTGGAGCTTGTGAAGTAAAACGGTCGAGTACGATATCCGGACGTAAATGCTGAATGTACTCAGTCAACAGTGTCACATATTCATTAGGGCTGTATAACTTAAACGGTCGGCGCTCATATTCTAGTGCAAGAGTGGTACCTTTTATTATTTGCAACTGGTGTATTTTCAGGATGTGCAACTTTGTTGCGGAAATGTCGATAGCCTGATGCAGGTTTTCCATACCGTCCTCGCCCGGCAGTCCGAGAATAACATGCCCACCAGTTATGATACCCCTGCCGGCTGTTTCCTCGATTGCACGGCACGAACATTCAAATGTGTGCCCGCGATTGATTCTTTTCAATGTTTCGTCATTCGTACTCTCAACTCCATATTCAACAATAACAAATGTCTGGCGTGACAATTCTCCAAGATAATCGAGCATTTGCGGATCTACGCAATCGGGCCTTGTGCCTATGACCAAACCAACAACGTTCTCAACCGAAAGAGCCTCCTCATACATGCGTTTCAGACTGTCAAGTGGCGCGTAAGTGTTGGTGTAAGCCTGGAAGTAGGCAAGATAACGCATGTCGGGATATTTCCTTGAGAAAAAACCTTTGCCGACCTCAAGCTGCTCGGCTACAGATTTACGGCTGTCACAATACGAAGGATTGAACGTATTATTGTCACAAAACGTACATCCGCCAAAACCTATGCGTCCGTCGCGGTTTGGACAAGAAAAACCAGCGTTGACCGAAATTTTCTGCACCTTATAAGGGAAGCGGCTGTGCAGCCAGCTGCCAAAGTCGTTATAAGGTAAATGCCTTCCACCATCATTGCCTTTACAATCACCCCGGCCGAAGGCAGCGATATTTTGCCTTTCCGCATCTTTTACAGCCATGTCGCCATTTTGCAAGCCCTTCATATTAATATCTTTTAAATCAAATGTGATGCAAATGTAATTAAAAATAATTATCTTTGCCCGAAATAAAAACATAAAAAAGAGTAATGAAAAAGTTTTTCGTCATGTGTGCGGCATTATTATTCACCGCAACTGCTTGTATGGCAGAAAGCATGCTTACATTGAAAGACATAGCGGGCAGCGAGTTTTCCGCCGAACGTCTTAGTGCGATAACTCCTTTGGCTGACGGCGAAAGCTACGCCATGATAAGCAAAGACGGCAAAAAGGTAGTGAAATATTCCTTTAAGACTGGTAAGCAAGCCGCAGTCCTTTTTGATGCGGACAATACCATTGGTGAAAAGGTGAAGAAGGTTGAGAACTTCATAATGAGTCCCGATGGTACTAGGATGCTGATACAGACTGAAAGCAAAAAAATATATCGCCGCTCATTCTCAGCCACATATTATATTTATACTATTGACAACAGGAAATTGGAACGCCTGTCTGACAATGGTCCACAACAATCACCCGTTTGGTCTCCCGACGGTTTGAAGGTAGCTTTCGTCAGAGACAACAACATATACCTGATCAAACTCTTATACGGCAATTCTGAGAGCCAAGTCACAAAGGACGGTAAACGCAACAGTGTCATAAACGGAGTTCCAGACTGGGTATACGAGGAAGAATTCGCTTTCAACAATGCCTTAACCTTCAATGCCGATGGTTCGATGTTATGTTGGATAAGATTCGACGAGACTAAAGTACCATCGTATTCGTTGCAGACATATAAAGGCCTTGAACCTGAAAACAAGGAATATGCGGAGTACCCAGGATTCTATACATACAAATATCCTAAAGCCGGAGCAGTCAATTCTTCCGTATCAGTACTCAGCTTTGACATACAGGCACGCCAAACGCGCAAAATGGATTTACCTCTCGATGCCGACGGGTATATTCCAAGAATTAAAATGACGTCAAACCCAAACACCATCATTGTCTATACGATGAACCGCCATCAGGACAAGCTCCGCCTGTATTCTGCCAATCCGCGCAGTACTGTATGCAAGTTGCTGATAGACGAGAGTGTGCCAAGCTATGTCAAGGAAGAGGCAATGGAGAAGATTATGGTTACAGACAACCATATATTAGTGCCAAGCGACAGAAGCGGCTACATGCAACTCTACCTTTATACACAGACGGGACAACTGCTTCGCAAACTTACAAATACGAACTATGAGGTAACTGACGTTTATGGCTATGACGAACGCACAGGTAATGTTTATTACCAGGCGGCAGGCAAGAACCCGATGAACAGGGAAGTATATGTTACTTACAAGAACGGGAAGACTGAATGCCTATCCGGAAACGAAGGATGGAACAGTGCAGTATTCAGCACCAATTACAAGTATTTTGTAAACATTTGGAGTGACAGTAACACACCATTTGTATATTCGACATACGACAATGATGGTAAGAAACTTGCGTCATTAATTGACAACAATCAGCTCAAGCAAAAACTAGCTGCTTATAAACTATCAAAAAAAGAATTCTTCAGCTTTACCACATCGGAGGGTGTGAAACTCAACGGAGTAATGATAAAGCCCGCCAATTTCGACGCAAGCAAGAAGTATCCTGTAATAATGTGGCAATACAGCGGTCCTGGCAGTCAACAAGTTGTAAACTCATGGAACATAGGCTCGATGGGTCAAGGTGCATTGTTAGACGAATATCTCGCCCAACAGGGTTTCATACTCGTTTGCGTTGACGGACGTGGAACAGGAGGCCGTGGTGCAGACTTCGAGAAATGTACTTACCAAAAACTTGGAGATTTGGAAGCAAAAGACCAAGTCGAGACTGCAATTTACCTCGGTACACTGCCTTACGTTGACAAAAACAACATAGGTATATGGGGATGGAGTTATGGCGGCTTCAATACACTGATGAGCATGAGCGAAGGCAGAGGCGTGTTCAAAGCCGGAGTTGCAGTAGCCCCGCCGACAGATTGGCGTTATTATGATACCGTATATTCAGAAAGATACATGCGTACACCGAAAGAGAACCCGTCAGGATACAACAATAATCCTATGACGCGTGTTGACAAGCTCCACGGTGCTTTACTGATATGCCACGGCTTATCTGACGATAATGTACATCCGCAAAACACATTTGAATACACCGAAGCATTAGTTCAAGCCGATAAAGATTTCAAGATGAACGTATACACAAACCGTAACCACAGTATCTACGGTGGAAATACGCGCAATCATCTTTTCAGGCAGATAGCACAATTCTTTAACGAAAATTTAAAATAACAGAATATCGAACAAATACAGCTACAAGTATTAAAACATTAATTAAAAGATGAACAAATCAAAATTTATTTATGCATTTGCATTAAGTTTACTGCTTACGCCATTACATGCAAAAGCAGCAAACATGACCGTTTCAGTCTCAAACAATGATAAGGTTCAACGACAGGAACTGGTTGAAGTTCAAATGAAAGACGTATATGCAAAACTCGGATTGAAACAAGGTGACAAATTCATTGTTAAAAACGCATTAGGACAACAAGTTGCATATCAAATCACTTACGATGGGAAGCTTCTCATTGAAGCGAGCGTACGTCCTGGTGGCACAGCCGACTTTACCATTATGCCGGGCGAACCAAAACCTATGAAAACCTTTGTTTACGGAAAACAATATCCAGAACGTGTCGATGATATTGCATGGGAAAACGACCGCACAGCTTACAGGGTATACGGCCCGGCCCTTCAGCGTTCAGGTGAAAAAGCATACGGAATTGATGTTTGGGTAAAAAACACTCCAGACCTCGAGGTTGACAAAAGATACAAAACGGAATTGTCAAACCATCCTAAGATTGAAGAACTCAAGAAAGCCGGAAAGACTGAAGAAGCAATTGAAATGGAGCAGGAAACAACTTACCATTTTGACCATGGCTACGGCTTGGATTGCTATAAAGTAGGACCAACCCTTGGATGCGGAACACCTGCACTAATGGACGGGAGTGAGATAGTCATGCCTTATTGCTACAAGACTTACAAGATTTTGGATAACGGTCCTTTACGTTTCACTGTTCAACTCGATTACAATCCTTTTAACATCGGCGATGACAAGAATGTTACCGAACACCGCATCATAAGTTGCGACAAAGGAAGCAACTTCAACAAGATGACAGTTTGGTATGACGGTCTAACAAAACCTCGTGACATGGTTGCCGGTGTCGTTATCCATAGTGAAGATACCAAGAGCATTGTTTGCGGAGAAAATTATGTATTGTACGCAGATCCGACAGACAATCCGGCAAAACAAAACTTCCAGATCTACGTCGGCGTATTATTCCCCAACGGTGTGAAAAATACAAAGAGCATAATGTACGAAACACCGACCAATGGAAATGCAGGACACGGAGTGGGTATGATAACATACCAACCAAATGAAAAATACACGTATTACTTTGGTTCGGCATGGAGCAAGAACGATGTTCGCACAATGAACGAATGGATACTACGCTCTGAAGAATCACTGAAAGCAATACAAGAGCCCTTGAAAGTTACTGTCAAGTAACTACTGAATAAAATTTTGTTGGTTTGTCCGAAATAGACAAACGCCTTTTTCCGGCAAACCAACAAATCAAACCTTTATGAAAAACATATTTTTATTTATTGTTTATCAATATATAATTGTTAAAATCTAATATGATGAAAAAGTTATTATTAGGAGATGAGGCTATTGCCCAAGCAGCCATTGATGCCGGACTAAGCGGAGTTTATGCTTATCCAGGCACGCCATCGACCGAAATTACGGAGTACATCCAAAACTCGCCGGTCGCCAAAGAACGTAATATTCACAGGAAATGGTCAGCCAATGAAAAGACGGCTATGGAAGAGGCGCTCGGAATGTCATTTATGGGTAAGCGCGCTTTGGTCTGCATGAAACACGTTGGTCTGAATGTTTGCGCAGACCCGTTTGTAAATTCAGCAATGACAGGAACCAACGGTGGTATTATAGTGCTTGTAGCTGATGACCCTTCAATGCATTCATCTCAAAACGAGCAAGACAGCCGTTTTTATGCGAAATTCGCAATGATTCCGTGCTTTGAACCGTCAAGCCAGCAAGAAGCCTACGACATGGTTCACTATGCTTTCGATTACAGCGAACGCATACACCTTCCCATTCTGATGCGTGTAACTACAAGAATGGCACACAGCCGCGCCGTAGTTGAAATTCGTGAGAATCCAAGAGAACAGAACGCTATCAATTTCGATGCTAAAGCAAGTGAATGGGTATTATTACCTGCCATGGCACGCAGGCGCAACGACATTGTTACAAGCCAGCAAACCGAGCTTGAAAAAGACACAGTCGAGAGCCGTTTCAATGTCTACACAGATGGCGACAACCACTCTCTCGGAATAATAACCGGAGGCATTGGCATCAATTATCTTAACGAGTGTTATCCTGACGGATGCCCGTATCCTGTGCTGAAAATCAGTCATTATCCACTGCCTAAGGCCCTGATACGTAAAATCACGGAAGAATGCGACAATGTCCTCGTTGTTGAAGAAGGCCAACCCTTCATCGAAGACGCACTTAATGGCATAATGCCAGGCAACGCCGTAATAAAAGGCAAGCTCACAGGAGACCTGCCGAGAACAGGTGAACTCACACCGGATATTGTAAAGAAAGCTCTCAACATCCCGACAGGCGAATGTTATGCTCCAAGCGAGAACATCGTACCACGTCCGCCTGCACTCTGCCAAGGTTGCGGCCACAGGGATGTTTATGCAGCGCTCAACGACGTGCTGAAAGATTATCCCAACGCAAGAGTCTTTGGTGATATCGGCTGTTATACACTAGGCGCATTGCCTCCTTACAGGGCATTACACTCAACAGTCGACATGGGCGCAAGCATAACTATGGCCAAAGGCGCCGCCGACGCAGGACTGTGGCCTGCCGTTGCCGTGATAGGAGACTCAACATTCACCCACTCTGGCATGACGGGACTGCTTGACGCAATCAACGAAAACGCCGACATAACCGTAATAATAAGCGACAACCTTACAACCGCCATGACAGGCGGACAAGACTCCGCAGGAACAAACAAGCTTGAGGCTATCTGCCGCGGCTTGGGTCTGGCAGAAGAACATCTTCGCACTGTCGTTCCATTACCTAAGAACATGCCGGAAATCGAGAAGTTAATCCGTGACGAAATAAACCACCACGGAGTAAGCGTCATCATTCCATGTCGTGAATGTATGCAAACATTGCAAAGACACATCAGAGAAAAGAAACAGAAAGGAGAGCAAACAAAATGAAAACAGACATCATACTTTGCGGAGTCGGAGGACAAGGTATTCTCTCAATCGCTACAATAATCGGCGAAGCCGCAATGAAGGAAGGACTTTATATAAAACAAGCCGAAGTACACGGCATGTCACAACGAGGCGGCGACGTACAAAGTAACCTGAGACTCTCGTCATCGCCAATACACAGCGACCTTATAGGCAACGGACAAGCCGACGTGATAATCTCGATGGAACCGATGGAGGCTTTACGCTATCTCCCATACCTGAACAAGGAAACCGGATGGATAATTACTTCAAGTGTTCCGTTTGTCAATATCCCGAACTATCCCGACATGGAACAGATTAATTTGGAATACGCAAACATGAAGAATGCGATATCAATCGACATTGAGAAGCTGGCCAAAGACAACGGCATTCCACGTTCAGCCAACGTCATACTGTTGGGCGCGGCACTTAAGGCCTTAGGCATAGACCGCGAAATGGTGGAAAACGCCATCCGCACCGTGTTCGGACGTAAGGGCGAAAGTGTTGTCGAGGCTAACATCAAGGCTCTAGCCATAGGCATCGAAGCTGGTAAATAATTTTATTATGATATAAAATGGTGTGCCAAAATGGAATAGTTAAACAGGCCGTCTTGGTCAATCCATTTTGACACACCTTTATTTTTTACATACTCAAACGAGAAAAGAACATTATGCAACAAACACCTATAAACAAAGAACTTGTAGACAAGGCGATACACGATTTCGGCATCAAAGACTTTGAACATGCAACAATACGCGAAGTAAAGTCCGTAGCTGCTTTTGCCGAGAAAGAATCAGGAATAGAGTTCATCAAACTTGAAATGGGCATTCCAGGTCTTCCTGCATCAAAAACAGGTGTTGACGCCCAAATCAAAGCCTTGCAGGACGGCATAGCCCATTCTTATCCGGACATACAGGGATACCCGGAACTGAAAAAGGAAGCTTCACGCTTTGTAAAGGCATTCATTGGGGTCGACGTTGCAGCCGAAGGCTGTGTTCCGGTATGCGGAAGCATGCAAGGCACGTTTGCAGCATTCCTTACCTGTTCGCAAAGTGACATCAAGAAGGACACTATACTCTTCATAGACCCCGGTTTCCCCGTACAGAAGATGCAACTACAGGTCTTAGGAGTAAAATACGAAACCTTCGACGTGTACAATTACAGGGGCGACAAACTTGCTACAAAACTTGAAAGCTACTTAAGCAAAGGCAATATCTGCGCCATTGTTTACAGCAACCCGAACAATCCGTCGTGGATATGCTTCAATGAAAACGAACTAGAAACCATCGGTACGCTAGCCAATAAATACGATGCTATCGTAATGGAAGACCTTGCCTATTTTGCAATGGATTTCCGCAAGCAGTTAAGTACGCCGTTTGCACCGCCATACCAGGCTACAGTCGCTAATTATACAAGTAATTACATGCTCTTTATAAGCGGCAGCAAGGCTTTCAGCTATGCCGGCGAACGTATAGGCGTGGTATGTATAAGCGACAAATTATTCCACAGGCACTACCCTGCTTTAGACGCACGTTACGAGATGCTTCCGTTCGGTCTTGTATTCTCTACGAGAATGCTTTACGCCCTGTCGTCCGGAACAAGCCACAGCGCACAATACGCCATGGCCGCCATGCTCAAGGCCGCTTCCGATGGAACTTATGATTTCAGGAAAGAAATCAGCATATACGGTGAACGTGCCCACAAGTTGAAGAAGATATTTTTGAAACACGGCTTTATCATTGTATATGACAAGGATTTGGACGAAGACATTGCCGACGGCTTCTACTTTACAATAGGCTATCCCGGCATGACGGGAGGACAGCTTGCCCATGAACTGATGTATTATGGCGTCAGCGCAATCTGTCTTACCACTACGGGTAGCAACCAACAGGGTTTGAGAGTCTGCACCTCATTCATCGAAGACAGGCAAATGGACGAACTGGATAAGCGTATGGCAACGTTCAATGCAAACAATCCCGTTTAAAGCCATTCACCATTATTCTTAATAACACGTTGGGCGTATTTCGTATTAAATCACGCCCAACGTGTTTTTTCATGCAACTGGCAAAACCGACACAATCTGAAAGGTATCCTTTTGCACCGCAAAAGGTCATCTTTTGTTACATAAAAGGTTACCTATTACAGCCTAATAATTAACCTTTTACAAAGACAATAATAACCATATTGCTAATAATTAAGAATACAATCAGCATTAGCCGGTTTTCATAATGCTTTCTAACCAAATCCAATAGACTATGAGCAACAAATATTAGTTGCACCGAGGAAAATTGAAATAAAAATCTTACCTTTGCCTCCACTTGCGGGAATATGGGTGCAAATATTCTATATTTTTAGTTTATTAAACGCTAAATATTTCAGCTGGTATTGTTTACTTTAATAAGAAAGGTTACTAAAAAAGGAGGCATGCAGGTTGTTTCTGACGGCAATGTAGTTTAAGATAAATAGATTGGAATTACTGACTATATTTTCAGACGGCGTTCTAAACAGCCAACAGGTATCCAGTTAAATCAGACGCCCTTACCTACTTTTCAGATTGATATGGAAATAAAGGATATTGTAAGCATATATGCGAAATCCCAACAGTCGGCAGCATTAGTGAATGTACTCGACGACAAAGACATACGCAAAGGATATATCGAAGGTGCGATAGGATCGGCCATGGCCGTACTGTTTGCATCAGTTGCCAATGTATATAAAGGTATATGCCTTTTTGTTTTCGATGATTCTGAAGAAGCCGGATACTTCTACCATGACCTTACGCAGATGCTTAACAATCAGGATGTGCTGTTTTTCCCGTCCTCATACCGCAGGCAGACCAAGTACGGACAAAGGGACTCTGCCAACGAAATACTCCGCACGGAAGTCATGGGCAGGCTGTTAAGCATAAGGCAGTCGGGACAAAACAAGGCCCTGTATATCGTATCGTGCCCCGAAGCCCTTTCCGAGTTGGTCATCTCGCAGAAACGGATGGACGAACGCACAATCGTATTGGCTAAAGGCGAATGCCACGACATAACTGCGTTGACAAAGCAGATGTCAGCATTTGGATTCCATGAAGTCGACTACGTTTACGAACCGGGACAATTCGCCGTGCGCGGTAGTATTATTGACGTATTCTCATACAGCAGCGAATATCCTTTCCGCATTGACTTTTTCGGCGATGAAATAGATTCGATCAGGACATTCGAAGTGCAAAGCCAGCTGTCGAAAGACAAGCGCGACAGCATTGAAATAGTGCCTGAACTGGCCACACTTGTGGACGAAAAAGTAACCTTCCTCAATTTCCTGCCTGAAGATACGATCATACTGCTTAAAGACTATGCCTATTGCAAGGAGAAAATAGACAAGACTTACCAGGACGGTTTCTCGCAACAGGCTGTAAAGGAACGTCTTGAAGGGCTTACGGAAATGGAACAGCATGAAGCCATGCGCGAACTTACAGCCAACAGCATGCTTGTTAACGGTGCGCAATTCGCCACCGACATGGCTAAATTCCGACAGATAGAGTTCGGCGCTAAACCGACAGATGCGCCACAGGCTACAATTAGCCTTGACGTAAAGGCCCAGCCGCTTTTCCATAAGAATTTCGACTTGCTTTCACACTCGCTTGAAGATTATATATTAAAAGGTTACAAAATATACATCCTTGCAGACAGTTCCAAACAGAACGAAAGACTTAAAGAAATTCTCGGAAGTGAAGAACGAAGGACCAAAAAGGCGGAAGTTAATGGCAATAACATAATCGACGGCAATCAGGATGCAGCAACTTATTATCCTGACGCATCCGTATCACATCCCGGTGCGCCCGGAATGGGCGGCATTTGTCCTGTCGACTTCACACCGGTATTGAAGACCCTGCACGCAGGATATGCCGACAACAAACTTAAGATATGTCTGTTCACAGACCATCAGATATTTGACCGTTTCCATAAATACAGCCTACGCTCGGACACGGCACGGGCAGGAAAAATGGCTTTGACCATGAAAGAACTGCAGGAAATGGAACCTGGCGACTACATTGTGCATGTTGATTACGGCATAGGACGTTTCGCAGGACTGGTAAGAGTGCCTTCCGGCAACAGTTATCAGGAAGTAATACGCATCATTTACCAGAACAATGACAAAGTAGACGTAAGCATACATTCGCTGTACAAGATTTCAAAATATAAGCGCAAGGACTCTGACACGCCGCCAAGGCTGAGTACTCTCGGAACCGGGGCATGGGACAGGCTGAAAGAAAAGACAAAGAAAAAGATTAAGGACATTGCCCGCGACCTTATCCGACTGTACGCGGCACGCAGGCATGAACAAGGTTTTGCTTTCAGCCAGGACAATTTCATGCAGCACGAGCTTGAGGCGTCGTTTATCTACGAAGATACGCCCGACCAGCTGAAAGCCACCAACGATGTAAAGTCTGACATGGAAAGCAGACGCCCCATGGACAGGCTCGTGTGCGGCGACGTCGGTTTCGGCAAGACCGAAGTCGCAATACGAGCAGCGTTCAAGGCCGCATGCGACTCCAAACAGGTGGCAGTGTTGGTTCCCACGACCGTATTGGCGTACCAGCATTACCAGACATTTTCAAAACGCCTGAAGAATTTTCCTGTACGCGTAGACTACCTGTCGCGTGCAAGAAGCGCAAAAAAGACAAAGGAAGTAATTTCCGATTTGGAAGCCGGACGGATTGACATAATAATAGGAACGCATAAACTCATCGGAAAGGCTGTTAAGTTTCATGACCTGGGACTTCTCATCATAGACGAGGAACAAAAGTTCGGAGTTGCCGTGAAAGAGAAGCTCCGCAAGATGAAGACAAACATCGACACCCTGACAATGAGTGCGACGCCTATTCCGCGAACATTACAGTTCTCGCTGATGGGCGCACGAGACATGAGCATAATACAAACCCCGCCACCCAACAGGTATCCTGTTAATACGGAAGTACACACCTTTGACAAGGAAGTCATTGCCGATGCAATCAACTTTGAGATGAGCCGTAACGGACAGGTATTCTTCGTGCACGACCGCATCAACACCCTGCCTGAAATTGCGGCGATGATACACAAGTACGTTCCGGACGCGCGCGTGGCCATAGGACACGGCCAGATGAAACCCGAGGAGCTGGAGAAGATTCTTATGGGATTCATCAATTACGACTATGACGTGCTGGTATCTACGACAATAGTCGAAAACGGTATAGACATAGGTAACGCCAATACGATAATAATCAACGACGCACACCGTTTCGGATTATCCGACCTACACCAGATGCGTGGACGCGTAGGACGCGGCAACCGCAAGGCTTTCTGCTACCTGCTGGCACCGCCCAAACATCTGCTCACACAAGAAGCGCGCCGGCGCCTTGAAGCCCTTGAGACATTCTCCGAATTGGGCAGTGGCTTCAACTTGTCGATGCAGGATTTGGACATACGTGGAGCCGGCAACCTGCTCGGTGCAGAACAGAGCGGATTCATGGAAGACCTGGGATACGAGACATACCAGAAGATTCTGAACCAGGCAGTAACCGAGCTGAAAAACGACGAGTTCAGTCAGATGTATGAGGACGAAATGGCAAGCGGACGGGAAGTCAGCGGTGACGAATTTGTTGAAGATTGCGCCATTGAGAGCGATTTGGAGATGTACCTGCCCGACCAGTATGTGCCAAGCAGCAGCGAACGCATGTTGCTATACCGCGAACTTGACAACATTACTGACGACGCCGGACTCGCCAAATACAAAGAAAGGCTTGAAGACCGTTTCGGACCTGTTCCACATGAGGGCTTGGAACTGATGCAGGTTGTACCGCTGCGCCGCGTAGGCAAGCAGTTAGGTTGCGAGAAGATAATATTGCGCCAGGGACAGTTGCGTATGCAGTTTGTGTCAAATCCCATGAGCGCATACTACAAGAGCAAGATTTTCGACCGCATTCTTAATTATATCGGTACAAATCCTAGACGATGCAACCTTAAGGAGATAGCAGGCAAAAGGATGATGATAGTTAGTAATGTTAAATCAGTTGAAGAGGCCGTAAAGGTGCTTACAAGTATTTAAATTGTTATATTGATGCTATAACAGGCAACATTCTAACCTCATAATTCAGAATAGTTGGTTTAGCTTGAAAAAACCGCTTGTTTACGATCAAAAAACCGCTTGTTTTCACTTCAGAAACAGCTTAATTACAACTCGTAAACAAGCGGTTTATAATTTATAACCTATATACACCCGTTTGCTTGCATTCCGTTTAAAATCAAATCTATTTATACGCCTTTCATTAGAAAATAACATGTGTTTTTTTGATTCATCCAGCAATTGTATATTACATGCTGGTTGGGAGACAGATAAGGAATAAAGAGTTTTAATGTAACAGGAAATATAACATTTCTTATTCGAATATCTCTTACTGATGCAGAAATCAAAAATAAAACATATCATAATAACAATTTTGAATACAAGGTTTGTTATTATGGAGAAAAAATTATTTCTTTGTAGAAAAAGTCGTAATAATCGCTATTGGAATTGGAAATATACAAGCAAAAAATTAAATAACAGGAATTGTGAATATATAGGTAAAACAATAATATTAAAGTCATGAATATGACCAAACCTTATACAAAAAACAGTTTTGATGCCTTGAATGAAGAATGCCTCCTATGGCAAGAATTAGAGACTAATCCACCCCAATGGTGGAAAAACATTTTGACAGATAAAGAGCTTTATGTGGAAATCCGTAAGGATAACTACATAAACGTATATTATTATGGAGGGAATGTTGCTATTATCCGTTGGAAAAGTGGAAAAATTATAGCAGAAACACATCGAAAATATTTGGGCAAATCCGATGATACTGATTTGTATCAGGATTGTATAGTCATGCTCCAGAACAAAAATGGCTTAGAATCCATCAAAGAAAAAATCCGCTTAGAATATCATAAGTTTTCCAAAAGAAAAGCAACTGATGAACAAAACGCAGTATATATTTCCAACGAAAAATGGATTCAAGGAGAACTGAAATTACGCTTTCCCAAACATTATGTTGATTCTGAATTTGCCTATCGTATAGGAAAATCCAAACTAATCCGATTCGACTTGGTGAAACTGAAAGGAAACATATTGACTTTTATAGAGTTGAAGTTAATAACAGATTCCCGTTTGAGAAGTAAGAAAAAAGAGCCCGAAATTATTGAGCAAATGACGAAATATAGTGGTTTTATTCATGAACAAGCAGAAGTATTGAAAAATTATTATGTTAAGTTATTGCGAATTAAGAAACGGATTGGGTTATGGGATGGAAAAATTGACATCGAACATGTTGCCATGAAACCAATACTATTAATTGTAAATACTTATAATGTCAAACTATCTCCAAGACGTGAAAAACGCAAAAAAGACATAGAGGAACTGAAAAAAAGAAATATATTTGAAACAGTTATCATAGATTATCCAAATTTATGCAAATAACCATCTATCGCGCCACACAAATAGGCGGGCAGATTACCCGTATATCAACTGCCAATACCAGCATCATCATTGATTTGGGGCTTAACCTACCTAATATCACAACAGATGAAGACACTTACGATAATGACCGTACAATAGCAGAAATCACAGATGGCTGTTCTGCTATACTCTACACGCATTACCACAGTGACCATATTGGATTGTTCTATCACGTACCAGATAACATGCCGCAATATATCGGCGATGTTGCCAAACAAGTAATTTACAGAAAATACAAGCAATTATGTTTTCAGCAAGAGAAGTTCCAACAACATTTACGTACCTTAAAAAGGATGCATACGTTTCATGAAAACAAGACATTGCGTTTTGGAGACATTTTGGTAACACCATATTTTGTCAGCCATTCTGCATACGATGCCTATATGTTTCTAATTGAAGCGGAAGGTAAACGAATATTACACACAGGCGATTTTCGTGGACATGGTTATCTAAGCAAAGGATTAATACCCACGATTAAAAAGTTTATAGGTCGGGTAGATTTGCTAATCATTGAAGGTACCATGCTTGCCCGAAAAGATGAAACTATCCTGACAGAATCTGCATTGTCACATAAAGCTGCCGAACTGATGAAGAAACATAAGTATGTATTTGTTCAATGTTCGTCAACAGATATGGAGCGACTAGCAAGTTTTAAGAATGCTACCCGAAGCATGTTTCCCTTTCGTCCATTGCTAGCAGATGAATATCAGAAAGACATTCTTGATCTGTTTTCCGCTACAGCGGGAACAAAAAAATCCTCGGCAGGTAAGGAATCTTCTTGTTTTAAATTCGGTACTGTATACACTTATAATGATTGTAACATTAAGTTAAAAGATTGGATGTTAAACAATGGCTTCACTATGTTTGTGCGAACAAGCAAAAAGTTTCACAAACTTCTAGATCAAATTTTCCCTATATTACCCATGGAGGAAAAGCCACTTCTCATCTATTCAATGTGGGATGGATATATCAACAGAGACGATACCAGGAATGAAGAATATGTAAAATTACAAGAACATTTTACGAATGTGATACAACTGCATACAAGTGGACATGCAACAATTAACGCATTACGTAATGTATGTGAATTGACCAATCCCAGGTTAGCAATTCTTCCAGTTCATAGGGATAAAGGGACTGATTTCTCTTCTATTGGTATCTCTTCTAAACTGCAGGAAAAAATCATAACAACAAGTGGTAATTTAAACAACGATATAAACATCGAATTTGTATAAGCAAACATGGTCAACTGAAACATACTTAAATAATAAGGACACTTTTCAAATGTATATAAAAATCGGCTGGATATAAATTATTGAAATATCCAGCCGATTTTTAATTATTTAATGAACGGTTATACTAATTCAACATTATATTATCGCCTATTCTTGGCCCGTTCCAATCGTTCTGACAGGCTGTTGTGCGGCGGCACGACTTGAATAGTCCCAACCCCAATCTTGTGAATAATTCCATCCCCAGTCTACATCGCCCCAATCAGGAGAAGCGGTTTTGCGTAGATAGAACTCCATAGGGTCGCCGTATTCGCTATCTATCACCCCGGAAAAATGATTGTCAGACAACGAATAATCGTAAATATAATAATAAGAATCGTCCTCATACGAGTAAATTTTTATGGTGCCGTTGCTGACAATCCAGTCAATATGGCTTGCAAAATAATCCCAAGGAGCGCCTGAATAGTAATCAATCCAATATCCGGTACCAGAATCATAATGGTTAGGCGCACGGTCGAATTGTATTACAGAATAACTTGACATGTAAGTCTGGCCGTTCCAGGTCGACTGCACATACATTTTGCCTTCCCATACACCCCACAACGTATCTGCTATTTCATAATCTTCATCGCAGCTGACGAACGTAAACGGAGTGACTGCAAATATGATGACAGAGATTATCGAGATAAACTTTTTCATAATATATTGTTTTTAGTTGTTAATTTTTTGCAAATATAATACTTAAAAAATGCACCGGCAAACAAAAATCCATATTATTCATAGGGTTTTCCCTACAAAGTAAAGTAATTATTCCCCAAACCAAATAAATCTTAACACTATTCCAATGCCAACATTTAACTTAATAAAAGGTCGCAAATTTTGTTTTGATAAGCTTTTTCCTTATCTTTGCACAAAGAATATTTGCAAACAAACAAGTTATCAAAAACAAATAAAATGAAAACAGTTTATGATTTCACTGTCAAAGACAGGAAAGGAAAAGACGTATCGCTCAAAGAATATGCGAACGAAGTTTTACTGATAGTAAACACCGCAACTAAGTGCGGATTCACTCCACAATATGAGGAACTGGAGAAACTCTACGAAAGGCATCGCAGCGACGCATTTACAATATTGGACTTCCCCTGCAACCAATTCGGAGCCCAGGCACCAGGAACAGACGAGTCAATACATGAATTCTGCAAATTAACATACGGAACAGAGTTCCCCCGTTTCAAGAAGATTAAGGTAAACGGCGAAGATGCTGATCCGTTATATAAATTCCTGACAAGCCAGAAAGGATTTGCCGGCTGGGACGAGAGCCATCCGCTGACACACATTCTTGACGAAATGCTGTCAAAGGAGGACCCTGACTATAAGAGCAAGTCAGACATTAAATGGAACTTCACCAAATTCCTCGTAGACAAAAAGGGAATGGTAGTTGCTCGCTTTGAACCTACCGAAAAAATTGAAAACATAGAAAAGCAAATCGTTGAACTCCTTAAATAAACTCAAAAGTTAGGAGTCCATTAATTATACGGACTAAGAAGATTGCAATCATATTGTCAATGACAAAGTAATTTTCTTAGTCCTTAATCTATTAAATAACGACTTCTAATCTTAGTCAATTAACCATGGAACAAAAAGAGAAAGTACGCTGCCTGATAATCGGCAGCGGTCCAGCAGGCTACACAGCGGCAATATATGCAGCGCGAGCCAACCTTAATCCGGTAATATATTGTGGCCTACAGACAGGCGGACAGCTAACCCAGACAACTGTCGTTGAGAATTTTCCCGGATATCCGGAAGGCGTGGACGGCAACCAGATGATGCTTGACTTCAGGACACAAGCTGAACGCTTCGGAACAGACATACGTGACGGCGTAATAGTTAAAGCCGACTTCAGCAAGGCTCCATACACCTTGACGACCGACAATGGCGATGTAGTATGTGCTGACACTGTTATCATTGCTACCGGAGCATCTGCAAAATATCTCGGACTATCTGATGAAGAGAAGTACAAAGGCGAAGGCGTGTCAGCCTGCGCAACATGCGATGGATTCTTCTACCGCAAAAAAACAGTTGCCGTTGTAGGCGGCGGAGATACGGCTTGTGAAGAAGCATTATACCTTGCAGGATTGGCAAAGAAGGTCTATATGATTGTACGCAAACCTTTCCTGCGTGCGTCAGAAGTAATGCAGCGCCGCGTAAAAGAGGCTGAAAATATAGAAATTCTCTTTGAACACAACACCCTGGGACTATACGGTGAAAACGGTGTCGAAGGAGCGCATGTAGTAAAACGTCTCGGCGAAGCCGATGAAGAAAGGTACGATTTGCCTATCGACGGCTTCTTCCTCGCTATCGGACACAAACCGAACAGCGATGTATTCAAAGAATGGCTCGACACAGACGAGACCGGATACATTATAACCGAACCGGGTACTCCCGTAACAAAGGTTCCCGGAGTGTTTGCTGCCGGTGATGTTGCAGACCCGCACTACCGTCAAGCAATAACAGCTGCCGCAAGCGGATGCCGCGCAGCTATCGAAGCTGACAGGTATTTGAGGGAAAAGGGAATCGTATAAAAATCAATACGGAATATATTCATACGGTGAAAAAGCAAGCCTTACCAACTAAATATAAGACTGCTTTTTCACCGTTTTACGTTAATAAACATGCCACCGGCAGTCAACATTCCGTTAAGCAGCAGGAGTTCATATCCGAACTTGTAACTTGTAAATTGTGAAGTAAGAAAATCAAGAACAAGACATACCAATGGAGACGCGACACATATATAAGGAACAATGCGGTCGTCAGTCTGCCGTTTGGTAAGCAGGCCGAAAGCGAACAAGCCCAACAGCGGACCGTATGTATATGAGCATAAAACATATACGGCGTCTATGACGCTTGTAGAGTTTAAAGCCCTGAATGCCAATATAAACAATATAAAAACGACAGTAATGCCGGCATGTACACGACGGCGCAAGCGCTCGTCATCAGGTTTCTCCTTTAAGTCGACACAAAAACTTGTAGTAAGTGCTGTCAGTGACGAGTCGACAGTGCTTGCCGATGCGGCCACCACGCCGATTATGAAAAGCACCGTCACGACACTACCCAACTGACCGGTAGCAGCAAACATGGGCAACAGGTCGTCAGGATTTTGAGGCAGTTGCAATCCTTCCTTATTTACGAGCATTACAAGTAAGACTCCAAGAGACATGAACAGAATGTTTACAGGCACAAAGGCGAAACCATACGTACACATGTCTTTCTGAGCCTCGCGCAACGTCTTGCATGTTAGATTTTTCTGCATCATGTTTTGGTTAAGGCCTGTCATGACGACGACAATGAAAATACCACTGACAAACTGTTTCCAGAAATTATGAGGCGACATCCAATCGTCAAACATGAAAATCCTACTCATCGGACTTGCCGCCACCATAGTAACGGCCTCGCCAAAGCCAAGTCCAAGCTTGCCGGCAACACTTACAATAATGAGCACAAGGGCGACAAGCATGCACAAAGTCTGGAACGTGTCCGTCCAAACCAATGTCTTAATGCCTCCTTTGTGTGTATACAACCATATCAGCAACATCAACGCAGGAACGGTAACGGCAAACGGTACGCCGTAAGCATCGAGAACGAAACGTTGAAGTATGATGCATGCTACATAAAACTTGACCGCTGCGCCGGTCAAGTCTGAAATAATAAAAAAAGCCGCACCTGTCTTATATGACCTCCGTCCTAAACGTTTCAACAGGTAACTGTATATGGTTGTCAGATTTATCTTATAATAAATCGGCAACAGGACAAACGCAATGACAAAATAGCCGACAATGAAACCAAGACATGTCTGTATATAAAACATGTTCTGACCGATAACCATGCCAGGTACGGAAACAAAGCTGACTCCTGAAATAGTGGCACCTATCATGCCGAACGCCACCATGCCCCATGGCGATTTGCCATCCGCATGGTAAAACGTATTATTGGTCGCATGAACTGATGTCAGGCGGCTGAATAAATATAATACGCCGAAATAGGCCAATACTGTCAATATTACCAACATGGCTGCAAAGATACTAAAAAATGTCGAACCTGAAAATAGCTGAATTCTGTGTAAACACGCAACATTACTTGTAAAACATATAAAAAGCAACAGGTAACCTTTTACGTCGTGAAAGGTTACCTGTTGGCGTGTAAAAGGTTAGTTCTTAGCCTGCAAAAGACAACCTTTTGGAAAGCCACATAAATGGACTCTAAAAACGTTGTTACCCCAATCAGTCAAAACACCGATTGGAATTAAGACAAGCCTTCATTTCATTAATAAAATTACAACGATTTTATCGGCAATTAATTCTTTTCGTCAAGCATTTCCTGCAATTTCAACAATTCGTCCCTGAACTGTGCAGCCTGTATGAAGTCAAGCTCTTTTGCAGCTTTTTTCATAAGCCGTTGGGTATTCACGATACTCTTTTCAAGCTGCTGTTTGGTCATTTGCTTTACAATAGGGTCGGCAGCAAAAGCAACATGCTCTTCTTCAATATATGGCTTATAAGCCACATCACGTTTCTTTATATCAGCCTCTTCCATATTGATATTCAAAGCATTATGCTTGATTCCCTTAACAATCTGTTTAGGCGTAATATGATGAAGCTCGTTATATCTCAACTGTTTTTCACGCCTGCGCATGGTCTCGTCAATCGTCATTTGCATACTTGCCGTAATACGGTCGGCATACATTATGACTTTGCCATTAACGTTACGTGCGGCACGTCCAGCAGTCTGAGTCAGGGAGCGATGTGAACGGAGAAATCCCTCCTTATCAGCGTCAAGTATTGCCACCAACGACACTTCGGGAAGGTCAAGGCCTTCTCGAAGCAGATTGACGCCGACTAGAACGTCAAACACGCCTTCACGCAAATCGTTCATTATCTTGACGCGGTCAAGCGTTGCAACGTCGCTGTGGATATAATTAGCCCTGACGTCATGATTAAGCAGATACTCGGTCAGCTCTTCAGCCATACGCTTTGTCAAGGTTGTCACCAGGGTACGTTCACCGCGTTCGTTGCGCTTTAATATCTCTTCCATCAAATCGTCAATCTGGTTCTCGCTCGGACGCACTTCTATCTCGGGATCGAGCAGCCCGGTAGGACGGATAACTTGCTCGACCACTACTCCACCCGACTCTGCCAACTCATAATCGGCAGGAGTTGCCGACACGTAGATGACCTGATTGATCATGGAATGGAACTCGTCAAACGTAAGGGGACGGTTGTCAAAGGCAGCAGGCAGTCGGAAACCATACTCTACAAGGTTAGTCTTTCTCGCCCTGTCGCCACCATACATCGCACTTATCTGGGGCACACTGACATGGCTTTCATCTATTACAAGAAGATAATCCTTAGGGAAAAAGTCAAAGAGACAATACGGTTTCTGGCCTGGTTCGCGTCCGTCAAAATAGCGTGAATAGTTTTCTATGCCGGAACAATGTCCAAGTTCCTTTATCATCTCCATGTCGTACTCAACACGTTCCTTAATGCGCTGTGCCTTAATTGTTTCGCCAAGTTCATTAAAGTAATCAATCTGTTTAACCAAATCATCCTGGATACTTCGTATTGCTATTTCCGTCTGCTCTTTTGAAGTGACAAACAAGTTGGCAGGATAAATCTGGTAACTATCAAAAGAAGCTAACCGGTGAAAACTGACCGAATCCATTTCCTCGATAGAGTCAATTTCATCATCCCAAAACGACACACGTAAAACATTGTCGCTATAAGCCATAAAGACATCTACCGTATCGCCCTTGACCCTGAAGTTGCCACGCTTTAACTCCATATCGTTTCTCACATAAAGGGCATTTACGAGGTTGCGAAGGAACATGTTGCGGTCGAGCTTCTGTCCACACCTGATTGAAATGACGCTTTTTGCCATCTCGACAGGACCACCCATACCATAAATGCACGAAACGGAAGATACAACAACCACGTCCTTACGTCCAGACAACAACGATGAAACGGCAGACAAGCGCAGCCTGTCAATCTCTTCGTTTATGGCCAAATCCTTCTCAATATACGTGTCAGTCTGCGGCAAATAAGCTTCAGGCTGATAATAATCGTAATACGAGACATAATATTCTACCGCATTTTCGGGGAAAAAGGATTTCATCTCGCTATACAACTGCGCGGCAAGAGTCTTGTTATGGCTTAAAATAAGCGTAGGCTTGTTTACATTCGCTATGACGTTGGCTATCGTAAATGTCTTTCCCGAACCTGTTACGCCTAAAAGCACTTGTGACTTTTCCCCATCCCGAATGCCTGCGGTAAGTTCACTTATGGCTTCAGGCTGGTCGCCTGTAGGTTTGTATTCTGAAACAAGTCTAAAATCGCCCATATATCTGAATCAAAATTAGTAACATGCAGTATAAAGCCAATGCAAAAATACAAATAAAGCACTAATAAACACAACAAAAATATATTTTTCTAAAAAATGGCCAGAAAACTTTGCCACTTATAAGAATAATGTGTATTTTTGCACTCCAAATTGTTTAATTATCATTATGATTAAGAATTTAATTGCCATTATATTTGCAGCCATACTTTTTTCAGGATGCGCACACGAATTCAACCAAGTCTACAAGTCACAAGACTATACGTATAAATACGAATACGCTAAAGAAGCATTTGCAAGAGGCAAATATGTCCAGGCAATAACACTTCTGCAAGAACTTGTTACAATTCAGAAAGGCACTGATAATGCAGAAGAAAGCCTTTACATGTTGGCAATGGCACAATACTGCGACATGGACTATGAAGGCGCGGCCATGACTTTCAAAAAATACCGTCAGTCATATCCGAAAGGAATATATGCACAAATGGCATCATTCTTTATCGGCGAAAGCTTGTATATGAGCACGCCTGAACCACGCCTTGACCAGACACAAACTGTTAATGCCATATCTGCTTTCCAAGATTATTTGGACATATACCCTGATGCGAGGCTGAAAAGTGTAGCTCAAAACAGACTTTTCGAACTACAGGACAAACTGGTAAAGAAAGAGCTTTATTCTGCCCAGCTATACTATAACCTCGGCACGTACTTCGGCAACTGTACAAGCGGAGGCAGCAATTATGAAGCATGTATTATTACAGCTCAAAACGCATTGAATGATTATCCGTACAATTCGTTCAGAGAGGATTTTGCATTGCTGATAATGAAAAGTAAATTCGAATTGGCAAAACAAAGTATTGAGACTAAGAAACTCGACCGTTACAGGGATGCTGAAGACGAATGTTACGGATTCATCAATGAATATCCAGAATCTAAAAACAAGAAACTGGCTGAAAAATACATCGAGTCATGTAAAAAATACACAAAAGAGGAATAACATAAAAGCATAAAATTATAAAGCCTAAATTGAAAAATTATGGATTATAAAAAATCAAAAGCCCCAACAAACACAGTGACCCGCAACATCATGGATCTTTGTAATGAAACAAAGAACATTTATGAAAGCGTTGCAATAATCTCAAAACGAGCCAATCAGATTTCTGTTGAAATAAAGCAAGACCTTAGCAAAAAACTTGCAGAATTTGCCTCATATAACGACAGCTTGGAAGAAGTATTCGAGAACAGGGAACAAATCGAAATTTCAAGATATTATGAGAAGCTGCCGAAACCGACACTATTGGCAACACAAGAGTTTGTTGACGGTAATGTTTATTGGCGTGACACTCAGAAAGAAAACCAAAAAGAAGCTCAATGATACAGCGCAAACAGACTATCTTCCTTCTTATTGCGGTAATACTGACTATTGTCTGTCTCTGTTTGCCCATAGGCAACATTATGGCAGAAAATACGTTTGGTGATAAATCCGTAATTTACAATTTATGGATAACTAGCGCTGACGGGAATCACAGCTTATCTGTATGGCCGTTGTTTGCCATATTACTGATAACTTGCCCGATAGCACTGATAGCAATCTTTACTTACCGTAATAGAATCACACAGAGCCGTTTTTGCATGTTCAACATGCTACTTATAGTAGGTTGGTACGTTGTTTATGCAATGTATGTTCTAAATCTGAAAGAAGCAGGAAACGAACTGACAATATCATTACCTGTCATTTTCCCTGCGATTTCATTGATCTTGTATTTTATGGCAAGGAAAGCTATTCTTGCCGATGAGGCTTTAGTTCATTCGGCCGACCGAATCAGATAAACGAATAATATTGTACATGAGAACGATATCTCGTTTTCATGTCAGATCATAAAAAAGATGTTTTTCATTTGGAAATACCAATGGAAAACATCTTTTTTATAATCCGTTAAAAGAGCATTCAGTTACTCAAGCATGACATTCTTTACCTTAAGTCCAAGTAGAAAGATATAAAGAATTTAATGCGTTGCTTTATACCAGGATGTAGTAGATAATGCATCAGTTAACCCCTTATTCTCAGTAGGATCAGAAACCGTTAAACCGGAGAAAGTCTTTATCCGTGTTTGTTGTTGTGTCAGCATGGAATAATATGTTTCTGTATTAGCCTTATATGGAACAAGCCTGTCAAGTTGTGTTTTAAATAAGTTAAGCAAATATTCGTCTTTACACAAATGTGAGACATAATCGCCAAAATCAAAAAACACGGTAGTGTTATAACCATCTAAATCTTGAATATCGTCTACAGATTCAACTCCCAACGGATACACCGTATTAATTTCCTTCATTATCTCAGCCATACGTTCTACCTCATTACAATCTGTTACTCCTATGGTTCCACATGGCATGCTGTAATTAGAGTAAAACGAATAAAAGCCATCACATATATTCTTATAGTTATTCTTCAATAAATCCATACCTATTTCGGAATAAGGCATGCCGTCAATCATTATTTCACAAGTTGAGGCTATCAGATAATCCGTAACATCCTTAAGTTCATAAGCTGTCTCAATATTCGACATATAGCAACCATCAAACATAATATATTCCATTCTTAAGCCATTTTTCTTTATACCATCAGCTAAAGTAGAAATATCTGTCTGGTAATTACTATCGGAGGAATGGCCGAAATAACGTGTCAAATAAACATTCGGATTCATCATTGCAGACATGCGTGCCCTTGTAGAGATGTCTGAACCTACCGGCAACCAACCCATTCCATGACTGCCTATTGCCAAAGCGTAGGTCTTAGCCGGAGCTATCTTAATTGCATTGTTTATTACCGAAGCAATACCAGCGGAAGTCGTATAATCACATTCATCGAAATAAAATGACCGTATTGTATCTCGATAACATTCCCCGTCATTGTATTTAATATTAATAAGGTGTGATTTTGTCTCGCTTTCTGAAATAAAAACGACCAAGGCGTTACCATCAAAACCTTTATTGTTTCTGATGGCCGTCTCAAACGATGATATGTTTTGCAGAAAATAGCTGTATATGCTTCCATCCGACCAAGGCATGTACATCAAAACCGTTTGCTTGTATTTGCTTGAATTATTGTCAGGTTCATCCGTACTGTCATTATCACATGATAAAAAAACTGACGGAGTAAGTAAAACCAACAAACTCACCAATATTCTATACAATAATGACAGACCTTTCATAAGCATAACACGAATAAATAATGATGGTTAAGTTCAAAGCAGACAAGGAAACAAACCTTGTCTGCTTGCATATAAATATAAATGTAAGAATATTAATTGCGCATTTTTATCAGTTCTGCCAACGACTCTTTCAATGCAGCAATCTTTTCTTCAGAATCGCTCTGTTTCTTCTTCTCCAAAGCCACAACAGCCGCCGGAGCATTTGCAACAAACTTTTCATTAGACAGCTTTTTCATGACTCCAGCAAGAAAGCCCTCAAGATGTTTCAGTTGTTGCTCTTGTTTTACTATTTCCGCCTCTACATCAATCAAACTTCCAACTGGTATTGCAAATTCATCCGTTCCAACCATAAATTGAATGGTATCTGCAGACTTTTCATTGACAATACTTATTGTTTCAAGATTTGCCATCTTTAAGATTACAGCATCATATTCAGAATACTTATTCTCATTTAAAGCTTGCAATGATAGTTTTTCCTTAGGTGAAATATTCTTCTGGTTCCTTACAGTTCTAACATTACCTATCACTTGTTTAACAGACTCTATGTCATCTACAAGTTTTCTGTCATCATCTGTTGGAGAAAGGATATTCAACTTGTCCAACATTATGCTTTCACCATCTTTCCGGTCATAGATATGTTGCCAAAGCTCCTCCGTAATAAAAGGCATAAACGGATGCAGCATTTTGAGCAAATCGGAGAAGAACACCAAGGTCTTATCAAACGTCACACGGTCAATTGGCGAACCATAAACAGGTTTGACCATTTCAAGATACCAGCTTGAGAATTCGTCCCAGAATAATCTATAAACAGCCATGAGGGCTTCTGATATTTTGTATTTCTTAAACAAATTGTCAACCTCGGCATTAACAACCCTCAATTTCGCATCAAACCAACGTACTGCAATCTTATTTGCTGTCGGCTGTTCTATATCAGCCACTTCCCATCCTTTAACAAGACGGAAAGCATTCCATATCTTATTATTGAAATTACGGCCTTGTTCACAAAGACTTTCATCAAACAAGATATCATTACCAGCAGGTGCTGAAAGCATCATGCCCATACGTACTCCGTCTGCACCAAATTTTTCAATCAGTTCAATCGGATCAGGACTGTTACCAAGACTTTTACTCATCTTGCGTCCAAGTTTATCGCGGACAATGCCTGTGAAATAAACATTCTTAAACGGCATAGTGCCACGATATTCATATCCAGCCATTATCATTCGAGCAACCCAGAAGAAGATGATGTCTGGACCCGTTACAAGATCAGATGTGGGATAATAATATTTTATATCTTCGTTATCAGGATTATTTATTCCATCAAAAACTGAAATAGACCACAACCACGACGAGAACCAAGTATCAAGGCAGTCGTCATCCTGGCGAAGGTCTGATATAGTCAGATTAACATTGCCTGTCTTATCCTTAGCCAATTCAAGTGCCTTTTCCGGCGTTTCTGCAACGACATAGCCACCATTACCAGGCAGATAATATGCCGGAATTCGATGTCCCCACCATAATTGACGGCTTATACACCAATCTTTAATGTTTTCAAGCCAATGGCGGTACGTATTCTTATACTTAGCCGGATAGAACTTTATCTCATCCTCCATAACAGGAGATAAAGCCAGGTCTGCAAAATGTTGCATCTTCAAGAACCATTGTGTAGACAATTTGGGCTCTATTGGAACATTTGTCCTCTCAGAGAAACCGACCTTGTTTATATAATCTTCAACCTTCTCCATTAAACCGGCTTCAGTCAAATCTTTCTCGATCTGCTTACGTACATCCATACGATCCATGCCGACATACAATCCGGCAGCTTCAGATATGGTTCCATTATCATTAAAGATATCTATCGTTTCAAGATTGTGCTTCAACCCCAGCGCATGGTCGTTGATATCGTGAGCCGGAGTTACTTTAAGGCAACCTGTTCCAAACTCAATATCAACATAACTGTCTTCTATTACAGGGATCTGACGACCTACAAGAGGAACAATAACATGTTTACCCTTGAGCCACTGGTTCTTCGGGTCATTGGGATTGATACACATAGCCGTATCGCCCATTATTGTTTCCGGACGGGTGGTAGCAACAACTGCATACTTACCTGGTTCTTCAACAACCATATACCGCAAATAATACAGTTTGCTATGCTCTTCCTTGTATATCACTTCTTCGTCGCTTAGAGCTGTTTGGGCTTGGGGGTCCCAGTTAACCATACGAACCCCACGATAGATGAGTCCTTTGTTATAAAGGTCGCAGAAAACCTTTATAACGCCTTTTGAACGTTTCTCATCCATTGTGAACGCAGTACGTTCCCAATCACAACTTGCACCCAGCTTTCTCAGCTGCTTCAAAATAATACCGCCATGCTCATTTGTCCAATCCCACGCATGTTTCAGAAACTCGTCACGCGTAAGGTCAGTTTTCTTTATACCTTGTTGGGCAAGTTTATTTACGACTTTAGCTTCCGTAGCAATTGATGCGTGGTCGGTACCAGGCACCCAGCAAGCATTCTTGCCTTCCATCCTGGCCCTTCTGACAAGAATGTCTTGAATCGTATTATTCAGCATATGCCCCATGTGTAACACACCTGTAACATTGGGCGGAGGTATTACAATCGTATATGGTTCACGTCCATCCGGTTTACTGCTGAACAGCTTGTTGTCAAGCCAATATTGATACCATTTCGACTCAACCTCACTTGGGTCGTATTTGCTTGCTAATTCCATTTTGTATATTAAATTAATTTTATCCAATAAAAAACGATGCAAAAATACAAAATATTCATGGAAATTACCTACTTTTGCATAATTAAAATACACATTTATGCATACAAGAGAAGAAAAATTAGAAGCATTCGGCAGGCTCCTGGATGTGCTGGATACATTACGTGTCAAATGTCCATGGGATAAAAAACAAACGAATGAAAGTCTAAGACCGAACACAATAGAAGAAACTTTCGAATTGTGTGACGCATTAATGAAAAACGACCAAAAGAATATATGCAAGGAGCTTGGCGATGTATTGTTGCATGTTTGTTTCTATGCACTAATTGGAAGCGAGACCAATGATTTTGACATCGCAGACGTATGTAATAAAGAAGCAGACAAATTGATATTCAGACATCCACATGTTTACGGCAATGTTAAGGCAGAAACAGCTGACAAAGTAACAGAGAATTGGGAACAATTAAAGCTGCAAGAAAAAGACGGAAACAAAAGAGTTCTTTCGGGAGTTCCTGATGCACTCCCATCACTAATTAAAGCTTATAGGATACAAGACAAAGCCAGAAACGTTGGTTTTGATTGGGAAGACAAAGGCGATGTATGGAAAAAAGTACGCGAAGAACTTGGTGAGCTCGAAAATGAATTGAAAAAGGAAGACAAGGAAAATTCCACTAAGGAACTTGGTGATTTCCTATTCAGTGTAATAAACGCCGCCAGATTATACCATCTGAATCCAGACACTGCATTAGAACATACAAACCAGAAATTCATCAAACGTTTTAACTACATCGAAGATCATTCAATTAAAGCAGGCAAACCGTTAACAGAAATGACTTTGGATGAAATGGATGAACTGTGGAACGAAGCAAAGAGTTTAGAGAAAAGGTAAAAAACAAATTAATATATTGATGAAAACATTTAGAAACATTATATTGTTAACATGCGCAATTATCATCCTTGGTTGCAAAGACGGGAAAAAAAGTGCCCCAGTAATTGAAATTTTAACGGATAGTGCTGCTGTCGACTCAACAGTCTATGGACGGTGCGGAGAAGGAACAGCCATGCACACATTAGAGCTTATTACAGACAAAGGCGACACCATCGTCTACACACTTGAAGGGCTTGATACTTTCTCAAATGTACAAGGTGGTCTTTTTGTCGGCGATCGCATTGCCGTTATCGGGAAGCATGTTGAAGGCTTGAATGAAGAGATGTATGCAGAAAAAGTCATTAATCTAACATCATTACTTGGTACATGGAGCAGTCTTGATAAAGAATTTGAGATAGCAGAAGGAGGACATGTAATTAGCAGCACTGGTGAACCCAAACCATACACAGAATGGAAAGTGCTAAATGGGAAACTTATATTGACCCCTGACACATTCGAAATCTACTCGCTTGGCCCGGATTCGCTTTATATTGAAAACGAAAAAGGAATTTACGGATACAAACGATTGCAAAAACAAAAACAAAAGACTAATAATTAGCAACAAATGCAACCGTTTAAAATACGCATTCTTGGATGTGGCAGCGCTTTGCCAACATTAAAACATTTTGCATCTTCACAAATAGTCGAAATAAGGGATAAAACCTTTATGGTTGATTGTGGAGAAGGCACTCAAATACAAGTCAGACGGGCACGAATTCATTTTAATAAAATAATTTCAATATTCATAACCCATCTACATGGCGACCACTGCTTCGGGCTTATCGGCTTAATTTCAACGTTAGGCATGTTAGGCCGTACGGCTCCATTGCATATATATGCGCCACATGAATTGGGAAAAATATTTCAACAACAGTTGGATTTTTTTTGCAACGAGTTAGACTATGAAATACATTTCCATGGTGTTAATACAACAGCTAACGATGTTGTATATGAAGACAAAGGAATCATAGTAAAATCAATACCACTAAACCATAGGACAGCTTGCTGCGGATATATGTTCATTGAGAAACCAACCCTGCCGCATATCCGCAGGGATATGATTGATTTCTATAACATTCCCGAATGTTATAGAAACAATATAAAAAACGGTGCAGATTGGATAACCAATGACGGTACTGTAATACCAAACTCAAGACTCACAACACCTGCTGACACTCCGCGTTCATACGCATATTGCTCTGATACAAAATTCATGCCGGACCTCTATAAGTCACTAGCAAATGTAGACTTGTTGTATCATGAAGCCACATACGCCAGCAGTGACGAGAGCAGGGCTTCATTATATTATCACAGCACAGCAAAACAAGCAGCCAGCGTGGCCCATAAAGCCAATGCAAAAAAACTAATAATTGGACATTTTTCGGCACGGTACGAAAATGAGGACATTTTACTGAATGAGGCGCGCAGCATATTCCCAAATACATTTTTAGCCAATGAAATGGACATTTTTGATGTTTAATTAACAAAAATCGTCTATATATTTGGTACTAATGTAAAATTAATGTATCTTTGCCATAATAATTAATGATCTTATGGCAAAGAAATTATTCATCATACCCTTTTTAGTCGTGTCGTTACTTGGCGTTCCCATTATGAGTAACGCAAGTGCTATGATTGAAATCATTGAAAATGAATATCAGGAAATATCAATCACTGTCAAGGCATCGACAATTCATGTTAACGGAGCTAACGGGCAGACATTGCATATTTACAATGTCGCAGGAGTTAGGGTAATGAGTATCAAAGTTGACGGACAAGACCGTTCTTATGACTTAAATTTACAAAAAGGCTGTTATATCGTCAAGGTTGGAAAAGTCGTAAAGAAAATATTTATCAAATAGCATTTTATTGTTTTGTCAAGGGTCATTCTTTATCTTTCTTTAGCTCTCATTATACTTACATCGTGTAATGAGAATAATTTTCATGACAAAAATCACAGATGCCTGGAAGATTTTTCCAAATTGAATGACAAAAAATACTCCATCAGCGACCAGGCTGTACGTGAACACATCAGCAGATTGATAAAAGATGATGGTGTTCTAATTTCTGCAGACCGCCAAGTCATACGATACTACGCCGAAAACAAGCCATTCATTTGGATTAACCGACTTGGCATACACAATCGTGCTGATACTTTATTAAAGATAATACAAAAAGCTGATTTATACGGATTCAGCACTCGCATGCTTAAAGTAAGCCAAATTGAGAAAGACCTGAATATTATCAAAAGCTTAAATGTGTCTGATGGAAATGATAATATTAATATAATCCTGGCACGTTTGGAATATAATCTCACAAAAGCCCTTCTACGATATTCCACCGGTTTACGTTTTGGTATGGTAAATCCAGATTATTTGTATAATAATTTGGAAAAATACGAAGTGGATTCTACTTCTACCAAATTCCGCCAACTATCAGACTTAAGGATAGAACGTCCAAACAACGAATTCTATTCGAAAGTGATTACGCAAGCAATGAATGACAGTATTGTAGATCTATTTGCAACAATACTTCCCCAAAACGACCTTTATGAAAAATTAATACAACATCTAAACAGAAACGGACTTACCTATGAAGAAAAAGTGAAAACGATCTGCAATATAGAAAGATGCCGTTGGAGATTGAAGATATTGTCAGGACAAAACAAGTTCAATAAATATGTTGAGGTTAACATACCCTCATTCCTATTACGGGCTATTAACAATAATGACATTCTGACAATGCGTGTCGGGTGTGGAACAACGCAATATAAGACCCCTCTTTTGACAAGCAAGATTACCAGAATGGACATAAATCCTCAGTGGATTATACCTAAAAGCATTTCTAAAGGTTATGTCGGAAATCACCAATACATGCATAAAATGGGAATGTTTGTGTATGACAAGAAACTCGGGAAACTGCCACCTGAAGAAGCTTCGTATAATAAAGTAATGAATGGGGAACAATATATAATCCAAGCCGGCGGGCCTAAGAATTCATTAGGACGAATAATATTCAGATTCAATAATAATTTCTCAGTCTTCCTGCATGACACATCGTCACCTTGGCTATTCCAACGTACCAACAGAGCAGTAAGCCATGGATGCATAAGGGTAGAAAAACCATATGAACTGGCATTATTCTTATTAAATGAAAGAAACGAGAAACTGCAAGAAAAGCTTGAATATTCAATGACAGTAGAATTGGTAAATGATAACGACTCACTGAGAAAAAGCAAGATAGACAGGAGTCGTATGATAAATTCTGTCTCGGTAAACCCATCAATACCATTATTTGTAACATATTATACTAAATATTGGGACGAAAATGGCCGACTTGCTGATTATCAAGATATTTATGGGTATGATGAAGTATTGTACAACAAGCTGAAACCATTTGTTGAGTGAAGTATGATGAAGGATGAAGAAAAAATACATAAACTCTTAACTTCCGAATCAACAAAACGTAAGGCTTTTGAAATGATAGTGAAGTCATACAGTGAATGCCTGTATTGGAAAATTAGATATATAGTCCTTTCACATGACGATGCAAACGATGTTTTGCAAAATACATTTCTAAAAGCATGGTGCAATATAAACTCTTTTCATGGAAAGTCAAAGTTGTCAACATGGCTCTGCAGTATAGCTATTAATGAAGCATTGGATTTTATACGTAAGGGGAAAAACAATCTGAAAAACAACGACTCAGATAATCTTTCATTAGCCAACAAATTAATGGCCGACGAATATTTTGACGGAGAAAAGATTCATGCAATGCTACTGCAAGCTGTATCAACACTGCCGGAAGTGCAACGCACAGTTTTCAATTTAAGATATTTTGAAAACATGAAATACAATGATATTAGTGAGATTCTTAATACTTCAGAAGGAGCACTTAAAGCATCTTACCACATCGCCGTAAAAAAAATAGCTACGTATTTCCAATTGCACGAATGAAATTATTCATGCAAATTAAACTTTTACATTCAAATCCCGTCATATAGTAAAAGAATACAATATGAGAGAAGAATTCTTGCTTGAAAAAACTTTTGGCAAACCGAATCTATTTAAGGTTCCCGAAGGATACTTCGAAACATTCGAAGAATCTGTCATGGACAAGATTGCCAAGCCTGCAACATCTAAAAGCACTATAAAAAGATTCTTGAGACCAATGTTATATGCAGCATGTGTAATGGCTGTTGCGATATTTTCAAGTCTTTATCTATTTAACACAAAAAATAAAGACATCGACCACATCGCTAACATATCACATTCAGCCAACATGGCATCACCGGCCTATCATGATTTAACATTTGAAGAAATGTCCGATTATGCAATGTATGACAATGACGACTTGTATTCTTTCATTGCAGATGAACAATAACCCCCAACCTATGATAATGAAAAGACTATTATTTGCATTCTTATTCTCAATAATATTTTCAGAGACTTTTGCCCAAAAAAACGACGGAAAATATTCAAAAGAACGCTTTCAAGCAGAATTAGAACAATACATTACAAAGAAAGCATGTTTGACGCCTAATGAGGCTGCAAAGTTTTTCCCTCTTTATAAAGAAATGAGAAAGAAGCAGCTGACGTTGCATTTTAAATCTAAAAACCTAAAGCGTATTAAGCCAACAACCGAAATAAATTGCAGGAAAAATATCATAGAACGTGACGAGATCGAAATAGAGAAAAAAATGATACAGAAGACATATCATGAAAAATTCTTACAGATACTTCCCGCAAAGAAAGTCTATGACATACTAAATGCCGAAGATCGCTTCCATCGCCAAATGTTTAAGCGTACTGCGAACAAGAACCACAAAAAGAAATAGGCTCTAAACTTGCGTTTGTATATACAAACTTATTGCTAAAAAACAGACTAAATAAATAAGGGATAAAAAAAGGAATTTTCAATTAAAAGAACCGAGCGGTAAACGAGGCTCGAACTCGCGACCCCCAGCTTGGGAAGCTAGTGCTCTACCAACTGAGCTATTACCGCAAAGAGCCGATACCGGGACTCGAACCCGGGACCTATTCATTACGAATGAATTGCTCTACCAACTGAGCCATATCGGCTTTATTTTTTAGCAGTGCAAAGGTAGCACTTTTATTTCTTATAAAGAAAAAAATGGGATACAAATCTTATTTTTTAACATCTGTTAATGCGCTATTCGTAATCAGTTGATAAGGGTGTACAACTAGTCTATTTTCCTAAAAGAAATACTAAGGATAATATATGAAAAGTGGGGAAGCCGTTGTTCCAGCTTGAATAAAGATATTTGTATCATGTTTATAAAAGGTTGCCTTTTACGCCATGAAAAGCAAGCTTTTGAGATGCAAAAAGCCATGTTTTGAATGATGAAAGACAACCTTTTACAAATTGCCGTAAAAAAGCCGCACCATCAAACAAGTAGAAATCAACTTTCCACTGATTAATAATAAATTTAACAAAACAATAGCATAATCGCTAAAAAATATTACCTTTGTATATTGACATCAACAACCATAAAATGGTTACGCATTCAGAATTTAATATAACTTATATCTATAATCATGAAAGAACTCAACCAAACAACATTAAAAGATATCTGGTCATCAGCAACCAGCGTCTTAAAGAAGTATTTCAACGTAATGCCTGACAAAGAAAACGAAGACGACACAATAAAAAACATCAGTGCCGGTGTATCGTTTCACGGAGCCACATTATGGGTATTAGTATTTGCAATATTCATTGCCTCGCTCGGCCTGAATGTAAACTCAACTGCTGTAATCATTGGCGCCATGCTCATATCTCCCTTAATGGGACCTATAATTGGAATGGGTCTGGCTGTCGGGATCAATGATTTTGAACTACTTAAGCGTTCTGCAAAAAACTACATTGTAGCAACAGTCATAAGCGTAATTACAGCAACATTATACTTCCTACTGACTCCGTTGGACGAAGCGCAATCAGAATTATTGGCACGTACATCCCCTACCCTATACGATGTGCTTATTGCCTTATTCGGTGGTGCAGCCGGTATAGTTGCATTAGCAACTAAAGGCAAAGGCAACGTGCTACCAGGAGTAGCTATTGCTACGGCACTTATGCCGCCATTATGTACAGCAGGATTCGGTATTGCTACAGGAAATATATATTATTTCCTTGGAGCATTTTACCTATTTTTCATAAACACCGTGTTTATCAGTCTTGCTACATATTTGGGAGTAAGAATGATGAAGTTTAGACAAAAGCAATTCATAAACAAGGAACGTTACCTAAAAGTAAAACGTTACATAGTAATAGTAGTAGTTGCTACAATGGTGCCGTCATTCTTCATGACATACAGTATTGTAAAAAACAGCATTTTCGAGACTAACGTAAGAAAGTTTATCAACGAAAGGTTGGAAACACCTGGGACACAGGTTATTACATACAATGTAAATAAAGATAGCCTCTATCTTCGTGTTGTTGCTGTAGGCAGAGAACTATCTGACAGTTCCATAAATAATGCTGAAAAAGCAATGGCAGACTATAAACTTGGGAACTATAAATTAACAATAGTACAAGGAGCGGAATCTGATTCAGTAATGCTGCTCAACAATAATATCAAAAACATGCGGACTTCATCGGAGAATTACGCTACTTTACTTAATGAGGAAACAAAGAAGAACGCCCGATTACAAGAAGCTCTATATGAATACACAAAATATAACGAGCAAACACCTGAAATAGCCAGAGAAATTAACGCCCTATTTCCGCAAACTGCTAACGTAAGTTTGTCAGTTGCAACTGAAAGCTCAACAGATACAACAATAATAAAAAGATACGTCATTGCTTTGATTGGTACAAAGCAGAACACAAGAATGACAATTACAGAAAAAAACAAGATGGCAAATTGGTTAAAAACGAGACTTGGTGTAGATACAATCAATGTAATAATCAAATAAGGCTGGTGTTAACCACTAGAATCTTCATGGAATAAGGCATCAACTATGTGTGTGACAATTTAATTATGCCTACAGATTTCATATCATATTGGAACCACTCAGATTTCAAAGTTACATAGTCATATTACATATCTGTAAGAAATAAACAGAACCCTAATAACAACCATATTAGGGTTCTGTTTGTATAGGTACATTTACAGAATAATAACAGTCTTTATTTTCAAGTAACGTTGCTAATGATAAAAATAATAGAACCAATACGTATCTCCATACATATCACGCACGAATGACTCGCATTCCTTTTTATCAGAATGCTCACTTTCAAGTTTCTGAAAATCCGCATAATCTGCATCCATCACCTCACTATGGTATACAAGCGTCGGATTAGCCCGCAAATGTGTATACAAAGTTAATGCTTCCTTGTAATGCTTTGGTAATGTCGGCGATTCCAAATTGTATTTATACCTTATGAAATTAACAAAACCGTCAAGATTCTTATCCAGCAAATACCCACACAGGATATAATCGGTAACAGGTTTCATCGCCAATCCGTGGCGTTCAATATATAATAAATATTCCATAGGTGTCATGACACCCATTTTTCTTATACTTAAAGACTTGAAAATTATATTATCCGGATAAAACAAACATCTCACATCCTTCCCGTCCGGCAACAGCGCCTTTGATTCCCCAACAAGTGGATACTCGAACAACCGTTCACCTAACTGTTTACTTTTTGACAACGCATAAATACGCAACATTGTCAAACTCATGTCCGTATCATCAGAGCGTTCACCAACTCTTAATGCTTTAGCATAACTGTCAGAACCTAATAACCGCTCAACACGAAGTCGATAATGGAAAGTTGACTCGCTGTTCGCACACATACATACAGCCATGAACATACAAGCCATGCACAATAAGTTCTTCCAAAACGCTCCAGCTATCGTTAAGCTTGAATTTTCAGACTTAGCATCACCATAAAACTTTATAAACAGCGATATAACATAATAAGCAATCAACAACAGCCACATAAACCATAATCCAACTCCATCAAACGGAACGTCAGAGAAATTACTATCAACGCCGGTCAAAATTGTCAATAAGACCAAAGAAGGGAAATATGTCAATGCATATAAAATTTCACCCAACCCGCCAATCTTCCTTGTACCAACCTGTACAAGATAAAGCACAACTATTATTATGAAAGTGCCTATTGTCCTATTATAATGCGTAGCGCCTCCAGACAAAACATGCTGTATCATAAAAAGCAAGTCTGCCTGAAAAAAATACAAATAAATAAAAGTAAATAATATGAAAACAATAGCACACATGAATTTATACAGTGTGCTATTGTTATCTCTGTAACTATGCGCCATTTCAGTTTTTCTTTAGAACTACAGCAGAACGCGCAGGAATATAAAGTTTCAACCACTCTTTGTGGTCTTTCACATAAAGGGGATCATAATTCGTGACATGTGTCATCGAATCATCTGCAAAACCGTTTCCACCGAAATTCTTTGAATCCGTATTCAACACAACATCGTATGCCCCGGTCGGAACAAGGAAACCATAATCCGTATACGAACGGGTCGGACTGAAATTGAATACAAATACCAAATCACCACGCATGAAAGCAAGAACCTGGTCTCCGTCATTGTGCCATATTTCTTGAACTGGAGTATTCTGGAAATTACGGACACTCTTTATTACTTTAATCATTTCCCTGTCAAAGTCACCAAGGTAATGGTAGCATAATTCATGATTGTCTACAAGATTCCATTGCCTGCGTGCATACTTGTAACTCCACCCGTTTCCTTCACGTGGGAAATCAATCCATTCAGGATGACCGAACTCATTACCCATGAAGTTAAGATATCCTCCATTAATGGCTGCAGCTGTTACAAGACGTATCATCTTATGCAAGGCTATGCCACGATGAACAATATCATTTTCATCCCCTTTCTTGAAATGCCAATACATGTCGGCATCAATTAAACGGAACACTATAGTCTTGTCACCGACCAAGGCCTGATCATGACTTTCACAATAGCTGATAGTCTTCTCGTCCGGACGCCTGTTCTTGACTTCCCAGAAAATGCTACTTGGTTTCCATTCTTCATCGCTCCTCTCCTTTATTGTCTTTATCCAATAATCAGGAATGTTCATTGCCATGCGATAGTCAAATCCGAAACCTCCGTCTTCAAAACGGGCTGCAAGTCCGGGCATGCCACTCACTTCCTCAGCAATAGTTATTGCATCTGGATTAATTTCATGAATCAGCTTATTGGCAAGAGTTAGATAACAGATTGCATTATCATCCTCATGCCCATTGAAATAATCTCCATAATTGCAGAATGCCTCACCTAAACCATGACTGTAATACAACATAGAAGTAACTCCATCAAAACGGAAGCCGTCAAAATGGAATTCTTTCATCCAGTACTTACAATTACTTAATAAGAAATGTATTACATCATCCTTGCCATAATCGAAACACAAACTGTCCCATGCTGGATGCTCATGCCTGTCGCCTGGATAAAAATATTGATTCGGGTCACCAGCCAAGTTTCCTAATCCCTCAACTTCATTCTTAACAGCATGACTGTGTACTATGTCCATAATAACGGCAATACCGTTACGATGAGCTTCATCAATGAGGGACTTCAATTCCTCCGGAGTACCAAACCTGCTAGAAGCAGCAAAGAAACTACTTACATGATATCCAAAAGAACCATAATAAGGATGTTCTTGTATGGCCATTATTTGAATGCAGTTATAGCCATCGACTATAATACGCGGCAACACGTTATCTTTAAATTCTGTATACGTACCAACCTTTTCTGCATCCTGAGCCATGCCAATATGGCATTCATAAATCAAAAGAGGATTCTTGCTTGGCTTAAACTTCTTTTTTTTCCAGACATACGGTTTATCTGGATTCCAAACCTGTGCGGAAAATATTTTTGTAGAATCATCCTGTACTACTCTCTGAGCCCAAGCAGGAATTCGTTCACCATGACCACCTTCCCAATACACATGCATTTTATAAAGGTCGCCATGCTTCATTCCTTTTTCGGATATCTTAAGTTCCCAATTGCCGGTACCCTCTATTCTCTTCGCCTTATATCTTTCAGACTCTTCCCAATTATTAAAATCGCCAACAAGGTAAATAGCCGTAGCATTCGGCGCCCACTCGCGGAACACCCAACCACGTGAAACCTTATGCAATCCATAATAATCATATCCGCTGGCAAATCCTTCAAGAGTATCCTTACCATTACGGGTCAATTGGTTCAATTTCCAGACAGCATGATCATGGCGTCCCCTTATCGCATCTTCATACGGAGCCAAGTAACTGTCATTAGCTACCAATCCAATATGTTTAGGCTGCTTTGCCACTTCACCTGCATCCTTGGATGACTTACTTCTTCTAACAACCATAATAATTCTATTTTTGTCGAGAAAAATTCACCTTTATCAAGCCAACACTTTGAAAATAGCCTTCTTTATCTCTGCCTCACCTGATATACATGGGGCATGTCCGTCCTGAGGAAAGAATATCGCAAACTCACCAGGTTTACATGTTACATATGTATTCGCCTCACCAGCATACTTTGTTATATCTTTTTCCTCATTATACTCAGCCTCCGGTAAGTCACACAAAGGGGTATAACCATACGTTTCAGGAGCGCTAAGTGGTATTTGTATGTCAATCATCTTCTTATGTGTCTCTAACAAGGCTATATCTTTTGATTTACATTTCGCCATTTGTATATTAACAAACAAGTCCGCCCCCTTAATAGCATACTTACCAACTTCCAAATCATCCAGTCTGTTAGACTTAATAAACTCAACCACATCCTTAAACAAAGGATTTAGTGAAACATATTTTTCAAGATTTTCAATCGTATCTATTACCATAACAATAAAAAAATTAAATGATTATTGAACTCTATTTCCTAATATATACATTCCTTGCGAAACAATATTACCGTCACGGTCTTTTTCTACATATTTACCGTCACGCAAATCGTCCTTATAAGCCCCTTCAAAACGTTTACCGTCCTTATCGACTTCCAAGGCCTTACCATTCCTTTTTCCATTACTATAAATTCCCTTAAACTTACTACCATCAGAAAAGTGAATGATTACCTCGCCATCGAAAACGCCATTTTTAAAATTACCTTCGAATACATCACCGTTTTTTTTGACAAGCTTACCACGGCCATTCTGTTTATCGTTTTTCCAATATCCACTATAGACATCGCCATTTTTCCATCTTATGACACCATATCCATCCTTATCACCACCGGTAAAATGCCCTGTGTACCTGTCGCCATTGGCAAAAGTGAAAATCCCGTCACCTGTACGTTTGCCGCGAACATAGTCACCTTCATACATATCACCGTTCTTGAATTTATAGATACCTTTGCCGTTTTGTACATCTTCCAACCAATTGCCGACATAAACGTCACCATCAGCATATTTGTTCGTTCCTTCACCTGAGCGCAAGTTATCAACCCACATTCCGTCGTAGGTCGTACCATCAGCCCAGTCAAAAAAGCCTTTTCCATTCTTCTTGTCATCCTTCCATTCACCTTCGTAATATGCACCACCACTATACGTATAGCGGCCTTTACCGTTACGCTTGTCCTGATACCACTCTCCGTCGTATTTGTCTCCATTATAATAATACATCACTCCATGACCTTGTTGGTAATCTTTATACCACAACCCGACATATTTATTGTTATTCATAAAATAGTACGTGCCACGGCCATGTTGCTGATCTTGGAACCATTCACCATCGTATTTTTCACCATCAGAAAATGTATAAACTCCATACCCTTGCCTCTTACCTTTTACATAAGAGCCTTCGTATGTATCGCCGTTTTTATACTCCGTCCAACCTTTGCCATGTGGTTTACCCGAGACCATCTCACCTTGATACAATCCACCGTCTTTTGTCTCGCACGACCCTAAAGTTATTTTTTGCGCCTCACACACCAACGGTAAAATAAAAGACAATATAGTAAGTAGTATATAGTTCTTCACAATCTGCCATTTTAAAATTATCACCAAAAGTAATAAAAAATTGTCAGACTCCAAAAATATTCTTTAAAAATATATATACAAGGCGCCATTATTGAGGAAAATTAGTATCTTTGTAAAAATATTAAAGTATTAATGACAGGGAAAAAGAAACTTATATTATCTCTAGGGAGCAATTGCGACCAAGAACAAAGCCTCGCGACTGCAAAGATTAAGCTACGCGACATGTTCGGTCCTGATTTAATGTTTAGCGAGTCAGTCTGGACGGCACCAATTGGTATCGAATCATGCAAATTCCTCAATTGCTTAGTGTTCACGCACACGTCCCACAAATTAGAATACATTATAAAAGCAATGAAACATATTGAACGGACATGTGGTAACAGGAAAAGGGCACGCACAAACAATATTGTCAAGATGGATATCGACGTCCTAAAATACGATGAACTCATATTACACGAAAAAGATTGGTCACGCAATTATATTATGGAACTAATGAAAGAATGCCCATTCTGATACATCTTAAAAAAGTTCACGAATCACATTTATTTCTGAATAAAAGAGTCATGAAACGAATCATCATATTAACATTTATAGCATTACTCGGCATAAACTGTCAGGCACAAGATTTTAATAAATATTTCACTAACAATACATTACGTTTGGATTATATTTTCACAGGCAATAAGTCCAAACAACATATAAGTTTATCCAACCTATACTCAATACCCAAATGGTACGGAAAAACCCGAAGGCTGTCCGAGACACCTGTTGAAGGCAACGGACAAATAATCGTACGTGACCACGCTACGGGCGATATCATATACAAAAATTCATTTTCGTCATTATTCCAGGAATGGCTGACTTACGATGAAGCAAAAGGTGCAAGCCGCTCATTTGAGAACGTATTCCTTATACCAATGCCCAAAGACACTGTTGACATAAATGTAGACTTACGCGACAACAGGAGACAGATATCAGTTTCATACAGCCACACAGTTGCACCATCAGACATACTGATAAGAAGAATAGGCGAAAGAGATGTCACACCATACGTAACATTACAACAAGCAGCAGACAGTTCAAGGTGCATACATATTGCAATAGTGGCCGAAGGATACAAAGAGAATGAAATGGAGAATTACATTAATGATGCAAATATCGCACTCAACGCAATATTTGCCCATGAACCGTTCAAATCAGCAAAAAATAAATTTAATGTAATAGCCTTAAAATCTCCATCCGTTGAAAGCGGAACAAGTGAGCCATCAAAAGATATTTGGAAAAACACCGCTTTAGGATCTCATTTTGACACGTTTTACAGCAGCCGATACCTGACCACACTTAATTTATATAAGCTCCACGACTTGTTGGCAGGAACGCCATACGAACATATTATAATTTTGGTGAATACTAACCAGTACGGCGGTGGAGGCATACTCAACTCATACGTGCTCTCAATGACAAAACACCGCATGTTCAAACCCGTAGTCGTACACGAATTCGGGCACAGCTTCGGTGGACTTGCAGACGAATACGCTTACGAAGAAGAACAAATACCAATGTACCCTCATGATGTTGAGCCATGGGAACCGAACATAACGACTTTAAGTGATTTTCATGGCAAATGGGAAAAACTAATCAAACAAGAAACACCAACCCCTACCCCAGAAAGCCTCGATTCTGTAACAATCCGTACAAGAATAGGCCTTTTCGAAGGAGCGGGATATAGTATGAAAGGCATATACAGGGGACAGCAAGACTGCAGGATGAGAACAAATGAAAATCCGGAATTCTGCACAATATGCCGTAATGCACTACAAAGTCTGATTGATTTTTATACAAAGTGAAAAAATTAATTTTCATAATATGTGCCATAACAACTATTTTGCCCGTGCATCCAGCCCCCATAAACGACAGGAACATATCGGATACGCAAAAATTAGGAATGGCACTCGACTATCTGACGGCTAACAAGTACCACGAAGCGTTAATCCTACTTGTTCAGCTTGACAAGAAGTACAAACTCAATTACCGCTTCAAGGCATACATCGGTATTTGTCATTATTATGAATGGGAATACGAAGAAGCTTGCCGATACTTGGACGAAGCCATACCTCATCTTGACGCATACGCACCTGACGAACGTTGTCTATACTACAGCGTTGCTGCCGAGAGCCATTTTGAACTCAAAGAATACGCCGAGGCCATACCATATTTCGAAAAAAAATTCATAGTATGCAGCAATGCTCAAAAAGGTGAAACCCTTTATCGTATAGGCTTTTGCTACATGTTCCAAGAAAAATGGGCTAACGCCGCAGATTACTTCAAGTCTGCGTTGGCTTATTTTATCAGATTTCCGCAAAATGCAACTAACGGAAAATTAAGCCAGCTCAATAACATGATCAAGGGATGCGAAGAAAATCAAAAGAATCATACTAGATAGGATGCATAAATACACAAAATACACCAACTAAATCAAAACAAAAAAGCCACACTGCAATATGTGGCATATTATAACGTAAAAGGCCATATTTTAACAAGCAAAAGGTCATCGTTCACATTGTGAACGATGACCTTTGACAAATCAAGTAAAAAAATTTTATATGAATTTAATATGCCTCGTCTGCAGACGGGAAAGAAGATGTCTTGACATCTGATACATAATGACCAATCGCATCTGTCATTATAGTATTCAAGTCTGCATAACGCCGCAAGAACTTTGGACTGAATCCCTTTGTCATACCAAGCATGTCGGCAACTACAAGTATTTGTCCATCCGTTCCCGCTCCAGCACCTATGCCTATGGTTGGAATGGGAAGATTTGCGGTTACTTTTGAAGCAAGTGTGGCAGGAACCTTCTCAAGCACTAAGCTGAAACATCCAGCTTCGGCAAGCAACTGGGCATCTGCCATAAGCTTTTCAGCTTCAGCCTCATCCTTAGCCCTGACTGCATATGTTCCAAACTTGTTGATGCTCTGCGGGGTAAGGCCCAAATGGCCCATCACGGGAATACCTGCATCAAGTATGCCTTTAACAGTATCAATTATCTCAGCTCCACCTTCAAGCTTCAACGCGTCGCATCCGCTTTCTTTCATTATCCTCACCGCATTCTTGACACCCTCCTTACGGTCGGACTGGTAGCTACCAAACGGCATGTCACACACGACCAACGCACGCTTGACTCCATGCACAACCGCACGTGCATGATAAATCATCTGGTCGACCGTCATTGGAAGCGTGGTGGCGTTTCCAACCATCACGTTTGATGCCGAATCACCAACAAGAATACCATCAACACCTGCCGAATCAACTATTCCGGCAGTAGTAAAATCATAAGAAGTAAGCATGGAAATCTTTTCTCCCCGCTGCTTCATCTCAATAAAGCGGTGTGTCGTCACTTTACGCGAATCACTTACTAAATATCCAGTCATATTTCTTTGGGTTTGTTTTTTCTAAGTCTTTTATTATAGATTTATTCATTACAATACATCTTCAAGTTGAACAGGCACATGCTTGAAATCTGGAATTACAATATCACATAACGGTCTGATTGCATCGACCGTATTAGTGGTTGACAGACCCACCACTGTCATACCTGCAGCCCTGCCAGATTTCAAACCATTAAAACTATCTTCAAAAACCATACACTCAGAAGGCACCACCCCTAACGCCGCAGCACCTTTAAAATAACAATCAGGATCAGGCTTGCTTCTTTCAAAATCTTCAGAAGTAAGAATTACGTCAAATAATTGTTTGAACTCACCATGAGTTGAATAAACAGAATGCATTTTCATCAAGTTTGAACTTGTAACAACAGCTGTCTTTATTCCTTTTTGTCTCAAAGAAACAATAAAATCATTAAAACCTGCAACATACTCAAAACTCATCTTCTGCTCAAATTCGTTTAACCTGGAAACAATCTCAGCTTGTTCGTCCTTAAATTCAGAAAAATACTTTTCAAATATCTCCACAAGAGTCTGGCCCTTAATTACATTCTCAAGTCCAGGTTTGTCAGGATGGTATTTTTCACATTGTTCCCTCCAAAAAATAGAGTATTGGCTCTCTGTATCAAACACGACACCATCTAGGTCAAATAGAGCCGCACGTATCTTTGCTCCTGTCATTTTATCAAAATAATTTGTCTGCATCAGGCGTAACACACATTGTTTGTAATACTGTATTTTAAATCCTAGCACAAAAACTGGTTGCAATATTTTTTGACTTGGTAAAAGCGTTTATGTGTACGCCAACAGAATTGCGCTGCAAAATTAATCATTTTAATAAATAAAACGAAAAATACTTGTAGTTTTCCAACGTTTCTCTTAATTTTGCATTATGAATTGAATTATATTTAGGTAACGAATAATAAACTTTGGGATGACATGAAAAAAGCCACGCTTACAATATTAACCATCGCACTCGCCATTATGACTATTTCTTCATGCGGCAACGCATTTAATGGCGGAAAAAGCAGCAAAGACAGCATAACATTCGACAGCATAAAAGTAGACTCAACCCTGTCACTTGGCAATAAAGAAGGAGCACCATCATGCCATGTAAGCATCTGCCTGACATATGCCAAAGGAAAGAATGCCGACTTCATTAACGACTCCATCATACGATCAGGTATACTAAGCCCCGATTATTTCTCAATTACGTCTGAAAAGCTATCGCCAAAAGAAGCTGCTGATTCGTTTGTAACTCGATACATCAGCGAATATCAGCGCGATTATGGTGAAATGTACAAATCCGATATGGAACACGCAGCCTCATACAACTGTGAATATATCGTTACAACAAAAGTCCTTGATGAAAATGAAAAATATTTCACATACATTGCAAATATTTACAATTATGGCGGTGGCGCCCACGGAATTTCTGTCATTGTTGCAAGAAACATTGACGTTGCCACCGGCAAAATTGTATCTTTGAAGGATATTTTCGTACCAGGCTACGAGCAAGAATTAAATGACTTAATTGTCAAAGCTTTGTGTAAAGAGTACAACGTCAGTGATTTGAATGCACTGCGCAATAAGACCATTTTCATGGGCATTGATGTTTATGCTCCTGATAATTTTATTATAGGTACTGATGACATAACATTCATCTACTCATCCGATGAAATAGCCTGCCACGCAGAAGGTGAAATAAGGGCAACGATAAAAAACAAAGACCTTGAAAGATTGATGAGAAAATAAAATTATTATTTTATTAAGCAGTTACAATTATACATAATAAATATCGAACAATACTATACCGAATGGATATTATTCTGAAATACTTTCCTGATTTATCAGACAAGCAAAGAGATCAGTTCCTAAAGCTCGATGAGTTATACCACGATTGGAACAGCAAGATTAATGTAATCTCACGTAAGGACATTGATGCCCTTTACGAACACCATGTCCTGCATTCGCTTGCCATTGCAAAGATTATAAAATTCAGGCCACAAACAATGGTTCTTGATTTGGGTACGGGTGGCGGTTTTCCTGGAATTCCCTTAGCCATAATGTTTCCAGAAACAAAGTTTAAGCTCATTGATGGAACAGGTAAGAAGATAATGGTTGTCAAGGAGGTTGCACAGGCTATCGGACTTGAGAACTGTGTCGCTGAGCAGTTAAGGGGCGAGAACGAAACAGGTAAATACGACTTTGTTGTTAGCCGCGCCGTCATGCCATTGCCGGAACTTGTAAATCTGGTAAAAAAGAACGTCGCAAGCCCACAACACAACTCCCTGCCTAATGGTTTGCTTTGCTTGAAAGGCGGCAATATAACAAATGAAATAAAGCCGTATAAGAAGATTGCAGACATAACCGACCTTGGAAATATTTTCGAAGAGGAGTGGTTCAAACAGAAGTTTATGGTTTATATTCCCTTGTAAAACGGGAAATATTAGCAATAGCGAAATACGTAAAACAACAATCTTGAATAAACAGACATGCTAAATATAAAAAAATTTGTATGTAACATGTTTCAAGAAAATTGCTATGTGGCAAACGATGAAACAAAAGAATGCGTCATTATTGACTGTGGTGCATTGTATCCCGAAGAAAAGGAAGCCATAAGCAGGTACATAAAAGATAACGGCCTTACCCCCAAGCATTTATTATGTACGCACGGCCATGTTGACCATAATTTCGGAAATAAATTCATTTATGAAGAATATGGCTTAAAGCCTGAAGTGTGTGAGGCTGACGCATGCCTTATGGATAATTTGGCTCAACAGGCAAAGAATTTTACCGGAATGGATTATGCTAACGACTTTCCAGCAATCGGCTCATATCTTGATGAAGAACATGCCGTCACATTCGGAACACATCGTATTAATATAATCAATACGCCAGGACACACTCCCGGATCGGTCTTTTTATATTGCGAAGACGAAGCGGTAGCATTTTCAGGTGACACGCTGTTCAGAATGAGCGTTGGACGTACAGATCTAGGACTTGGCGATTTTGACGCATTAATGTGTAGCCTTAAAAAAATAATTAATGTTTTGCAGCCTGATACAACCATACTTTCAGGACATGGAATAAAAACGACATTAGAATTTGAAGAATATCAAAACCCATATTTAAAAGTGGCAAGAACGGGAAATGGCTGAAAAGATAATAATGGGCATTGACCCGGGAACCAATATAATGGGCTACGGTTTATTGAAAGTAAATGGCAACAAGGCTTCCATGATGGCAATGGGTGTTATTGACATGCGGAAGATTCATGATCCATATTTAAGACTTGGACGTATCTTTGACAGAGTAACCAGCCTAATTGAAGAATTCTTACCTGATGAAATGGCAATTGAAGCTCCATTCTTTGGTAAAAACATACAATCCATGCTTAAATTAGGGAGAGCACAAGGCGTAGCCATCGCTGCAGCTATCCATCACGATATACCCATACACGAATACGCACCATTAAAAATCAAAATGGCGATAACTGGCCAGGGTCTTGCATCAAAACAGCAAGTTGCAGGCATGCTCAAACGTTTGCTAAATCTTAACGAAGACGAGCACGTCCAGTTCATGGATGCAACAGACGCCTTGGCTGCAGCCTATTGCCATTTCCTGCAAGCTAATGCCCCTGAGCATACGAAACAGTACAATAGTTGGAAAGATTTTGCAATAAAAAATAAAAATAGAATCAGCGGTAACGGCGCTTAATTCTATTTAACTGATAACGCTTATTTATATGGACGAAACATTGCAATTGATGATTGTCATTGTGGTTATTGCTATTTCGTCAGCATACTCAATTTGGCGCATACATAAATCCTTGAAGAATAAAGGTGGAGCATGTGAAGGATGTCCGCTTAAAGATGCATGTAAAAAAGGAAAAGATATAAAAACAACAAACAACGATTGCAAACATAGAAAATAATTAATCTCATTATTTTATTTGGGGTGAATTCCTTTTATACACTTGAATCCTGTTTGCATTTTATAAGAAGATACAGTATTTTGGACAGTGTCTTTTATAATATAACTCATTATCATTAAAAATTTAATCCAGTTATACCCTATTAAAAAACGGACGGTTAGTAAACGCCTTTTTAATATACTATGTTTTACCACCCAACTACTTTAGTACATCACTTCATCGGTATTTACAAAATACAAGAATAAGGTTGATTATTATTATTAAAATAATATTGAATAATAATAATTATTATTTTTACGCAAAAACATTCATCAATTTAATAGCATTAAATGATTGTTAGGACAATGAGACTCAATTTATCTTAAAAAGATTTAGAGGGATGGCGCCTTAATGAGAAATTGGCTAAATTTGTAAGATGAGTTCAAGACCGGAATCACGATACGTGAGAACGGACAACAAGGGCCAAGAATATATTTATAATGAAACATATGAAAAGGATTTTATTTATAATAATTGTAACAGTATTATGCGTTGCATGTGCTACAACGAACAGGAAACAGAATGACAGAAAGAAGCTGGAGAAGTCAGAGCTGATAAGCAAGGCGATATGCAACCGCGATTTCAAGATAAACATACAAACGGCCCATCCAACGAGAGGTATGTCAGTTACACTGACAGCCGACTTCAACATCAGGGTTAAAGGCGACAGCGTGGTGTCATACCTGCCCTACTTCGGGCGCGCCTACAACGTACCTTACGGTGGCGGAAAGGCCCTCAACTTCAGCGGAGTTACCCAGGACTATAAGATAACGCAACCTAAACGTGACAAAATGCACATGGAGTTTAGTGTAAAAAACGAAGAAGACATGTATAAATTCTATATCGATGTGTTCGACAACGGCAAAGCGTCAATCAATGTCATGCCTCAGCAACGCGAAAGAATATCATTCAACGGCGAGATTGAGCTTTACGAATGACACGACACCAGCTAACAGATGCCAATCATGTTAATGGGAAAAGGTGTACATGAAAATGTAAATAATTCGGATTCCTGCCGAACGTTTAACGCTCTCAGAATAGCGATGCTATTCAAGAGTCCATAAATTATCATGAAAACGGCTAAAATCGGGCTTTGAAGTTAAGTCACTATCATTCAGTACATTACGCGTGCCGAGTAACAAATAGACCCAAACAAAAACATATTTCAAGCCCACTTATGGTGCAAAAGTGGGCTGTTTACGAAGTAAAAACAGGTAGTTTACCACTCAAAAAGCATAATTTTATGCACCAAAAACGTATGTTCTGACTTTGTTCGAACCGCAAAGTACAAACAAATGTTAACAGCATAAATTAATGCACTGATAACATTTAACATTCATTACATATCAAATTCACAGATTGGAAAAAATCCTTGTCAATATTTTTCATTATTCATTTAGATGAAGTGCAACTAAATCCATACTAATAAAACATTATCAAATAATAGAAGACCACTGTTCAACTCCATCAGCAAATCAAGCGCGTATTACAACCTTGGTCTGTTAATGGCTGCATTCTACAAAGACCGATAGTGTCTGCATCTTGTGCTTTTCTCATAAGTATATTTCATAAAAAGAGGTGTGTCAATATACTAAGTACATTTGACACCCCCCTTATTAAAATCACTTCGGATTATTTTTTATTACACCAGATTTCATCTTAGGCAGATGTTTCTTCTTACGAAGCCATTCAGCCTTTCGTTTCTCGTATTCAAGCTGATGCCGTTCCAGATAATTGTCAGCCATAATCACTAATGATTAAACTTACTGTAAACAACACTCAACTGAATTGGCCCGTTCTGATTATCCGGTCCACCAACCAATTTTGTACTGGTAAGGCTCATATCATGCGTAACCTTTACAATCTGGCTGGAAGAGTTAGTGACTACTGATACAGGGATTATCAAAACCTTGTTCCAATCCTTGTTTTTCTCTTCCGACAACCAATTAGGATTTGCAGCCAGACCTTCTTTCTTTATATTATACATATATGTTATCAGGCTGGAAATATTGTTGAAAACGTAATTGTTATAAGATGAATTATAACTTGCGACATACGATTTCTGATAATCAACAATATCACCATTCTCAAAGAAACTATAAAGACTGTCTTTCGGTATCATCAGCAACGTAGTCGGCGCTTCCAATGAATATTCCCCATGGTTATTATTGTTTATGCGGGTAAGCGTTAATTTCGCAGTATTCAAAGTATCGTTCTCATGGCCATACTTGACATCGTCAACAGGTAACGTTATTTCAGTAAATATGCCGGAAGGAGTTTTCAAATAAGTGCAACTATTATCTTCGGCAAGATTCTTTATTGCATTGTCGTCATTCACAATATTTGTTGTCTGTAACACTTCCTCTGTTCCAGCAAAAGAAGATGTTCCAACATATATCGAATCGTTATTGTACCTAAAATAAACATTAAGCTGGCTGACCGTAACGTAAGCCATTGAGCCGAGACCGTCGTTAACCTCAAAATAGAATCCCGGACATACATTATGTATGAAATTATACGAATTCCTGAAATTATCAGGATTCTTATAATACTGACGCAAAATATACGTGCCAAAATTATTATATTTGACTCCGTCTTTATCTACATATTCCTTGTTGAGGTTTATCTTAATATTGGGTGTATACGTACTGGCATCCCAACGCTCAGACTCATCAATACTCAAATCAGCCAACGTATAAGTCTTGTTGATTTTCATTCCATCTTGACGAACCAATCCTTCTTTCATCGGGTCAAAGTTAGAATAATACTTGACATTTTCTTCCATTGGCTTAGCCATCTCATGTGCAGTCAAATTCATTGTCGCTAACGAATCACCATAATAGGTCGTATAAAACAAACGGATATGGCAAGAATCTGCAACCACATCGCCATTTTCATCTACACTTACAATACTATCTTTTTGCGGAAGATAATAATTCTCAAGCGTACCGAATTGGGCCATAAAATCACCTTTTATGTAATTCCCTGTTTCAGGGTCTCTTATTTTGCCCAAATATCCAATCGTATTACGTGATAATACAGAATCTGCGACAAAAGAACATGATGTAACTTCAAAAGTATCCGTTGAAACTTCCAGCATGTCCATATCATCCGTCAAAGATGTTCCCAACGTATCTGTTGTATCATCACAAGCCGTAAGCATCACCAAGACTGACGCAATGGTGAGTACTAGAATATTAAATTTCATTTGAATATTCTTTAAATATTATGACTAAAAATTAGGAATACAATACAAATTTATCCTTCATAAACTTTATCGTAGAAGTCTTCATATGTTTTGCAAATATCTTCATCTGCAGGATTTGCAATAAAAGGAATATTTTTCCCTTCTACATATTTAATTAATTCGGGATTTACATTTTTGCCAGCATTAACGATTCCGTCAGAATAATCTATTGCTAATTTCTGCAAGTCGAGGAAACTAAAATCCTTATTATAATTATCCAAGATGTCAGACTTGACATCACGGAATTCTATACTTTGGCGGAAATTCGCACCAAGATTCTCATGCAATTCTTCAGAGAACAGGGACGTCACGATTTTGGTATTTGCAAACGACGGCTCGTCTTGGTATGCTTTTTTGATATAAAGTGGTATCACAGAACACATCCAGCCCTGACAATGTATAATGTCAGGAACCCATCTTAATTTTTTAACGGTCTCAAGCACGCCACGTGCAAAAAACACAGCCCTCTCTCCATTGTCATCATATTCTGCACCATTCTCATCAAAGGCCATTAGGCGTTTGGTGAAATAATCTTCATTATCAATAAAATAGACTTGTATTCTTGTAGAGGGTATAGAGGCGACCTTTATTATCAGTGGATGATCTGTTTCGTCAATAATAAGCATCATCCTCGACAACCTGATTACTTCATGCAATTGACCACGCCTTTCATTTATGTTACCCCATTTGGGCATAAATGTCCTTATTTCATGACCGTTTTCCTGGATTACTTGCGGGATGATGCGCCCCAAATGAGACATTTCGCTTTCAGGGACGTAAGGAAAAATTTCTTGATTTATGAATAATACCTTTTTTGCCATTATAATAGAAGTATTCATTTATTTATGCAAAGGTACGAAAAAAGTTTATAATAGAGTTATTTTTTTTTGTTTATTAGACAATCGCAGCTTATAATAGGCATATTTTTTTTTATTTTCTTCTTTATTTAAGAAATTTGTTGTTAATTTGCACGCAATTTACGTTATCGACATACCAAAACAGATAAAGCAAGCTGCTTATTTTTAAATAGATACAGCTACTTAATATCTTTCATTAATAAATTAAATAGCTAAACCTAAAAATATATCTTATGCAGGTTTTTCATAAAATAGTAGAACTTCAAAATAAATTATTCGAAGACCGGAAAAACGGGAAAAGTGTTGGTTTGGTACCGACTATGGGTGCTTTACATGAAGGACATGCATCTTTAGTAAAGAAGAGCGTAAAGGACAACGACGTAACAGTTGTGTCTGTATTTGTAAACCCAACACAATTCAACGATCCAAAAGACTTAAGTTCATATCCAAGAGACATAGAGGCAGACTGCAAACTGCTTGAAGAAGTTGGAGCCGATTACGTATTCACGCCGGCGGTTGAAGAAATGTACCCTACTCCAGACACACGCCATTTTGAGTTTCCACCAATTTCCACTGTAATGGAAGGAGCGCACAGACCCGGACATTTCAACGGAGTATGTCAAGTTGTCAGCAGACTGTTTTATATCACCCGTCCTGATAAGGCGTATTTCGGAGAAAAAGACTGGCAACAGATAGCAGTTGTTAAGGCTATGGTAAGATCATTAAACCTTAATGTAAAAATCGTAGAATGCCCAATCATCCGCGATACAGACGGATTGGCCCGTTCTTCACGTAATGCATTGCTGTCAGCCGATGAACGTGAAATAGCTCCAAACATTTTTAAAGCGTTGAAGGAAAGTATTGAATACTCAAAAAAGCACAACATCAATGAAACGCACGACTATGTTGTAGAGAAAATAAACTCTGTAAACGGTCTTGAGGTCGAATACTTTGAAATAGTTGACGGGAACACGCTCCAAAGGGTCAGCGATTGGAACGACTCAGAATACATCGTTGGTTGTATTACCGTATATTGTGGTAAAAGGCCCGTGAGACTAATCGACCATATAAAATACAAGAGTTAATTTACAAGCTCGGGTTGCATATAACATCAAACGCTTTCTTGGCAACAAGCCGGCTTAATAACAAATATTAATATGTTGATTGAAGTTTTAAAAAGTAAACTGCATTGCGTCCAAGTTACGGAAGCAAATCTTAATTACATGGGGAGCATCACTATTGACGAGGACCTCATGGATGCTGCTAACCTAATTGCAGGCGAAAAAGTTCAAATCGTAAACAACAACAACGGTGAACGTTTTGAGACATACATAATTAAAGGCGAACGTGGAAGCGGTTGCATCTGCCTCAACGGGGCCGCGGCAAGAAAATGCCAGGTTGGCGATACTGTAATAATAATAGCTTATGCCCTGATGGATTTTGAAGAGGCTAAAACGTATTGCCCTACTGTCGTTTTTCCCGAACACAATAAAATCAAATAAACATATCCATATTAAAGAGGATGTTTAGGTTAATTTTTCCAACTTATTACCCAAACATCCTCTTATCTGTTTTTTTCTATCAAAAATAGTTTTGTTGTTTTTATAATATCTCCTGTACCTTCCTGCTCTAAACATTTCGCTTATTCCACAAACAAGAGGCAGAGTAAACCATTGTTTACATGCAACCTCGTGGAAGCAAGTTTGAGAAAGAATCAAGTTTAGGGAAAACAAATACAATCTATTACAAGGCATCTCTATATTACCAAGCATGAGCACAAGCATATAATTGGCACGGATTTTGCTATGCAATCTATAACAACAAAACAAATAAAACAACTATGCAAAAAGGCAATATAGGGGTAACTACAGAGAACATATTCCCCGTTATTAAAAAGTTCTTGTATTCAGATCATGAGATTTTCTTACGTGAAATGGTTAGTAATGCCATAGACGCTACACAGAAACTGAAAACCTTGGCAGAAAAGGGCGAATTCAAGGGAGAACTCGGAGACCTGACCGTACATGTAACAATAGACGAGAACAACAAGACTCTCACAATCAGCGACCGAGGTATCGGTATGACTGAAGAGGAAATCGACAAATACATAAACCAAATTGCGTTTTCAGGAGTCAATGACTTCCTGAACAAATATAAAGACAACGCCAATGCTATAATAGGCCATTTCGGTTTAGGCTTTTACAGTTCATTCATGGTCAGCGACAAAGTTGAAATAATAACAAAGAGCTACAAGGATGATGCTAAAGCCATAAAATGGAGTTGCGACGGAAGTCCATCATTTGAAATTGACGATGCTGAAAAATCCGACCGAGGTTCAGACATCGTGCTACATATTGCAGACGACTGCAAGGAATTCCTTGAAAAGAGCCGCATACAAAACCTGCTCAACAAATATTGCAAATTCATGCCCGTTCCTGTAGCTTTCGGTAAAAAAACCGAGTGGAAAGACGGGAAACAAGTGGAAACAGCAGAAGACAATGTTATAAACGATGTGGAGCCGCTGTGGACGAAGACACCTAGTACTCTTAAAGACGAGGACTATAAGAAATTCTACCATGAACTTTATCCGATGCAGGATGACCCACTTTTCTGGATACACCTTAATGTAGACTATCCCTTCAACCTTACGGGTATACTTTATTTCCCGCGCATCAAGTCGAATATAGATTTACAGCGTAATAAAATACAGCTATATTGCAACCAGGTATTCGTAACCGACCAGGTAGAAGGTATCGTACCTGACTTCCTCACACTTCTACACGGTGTAATTGATTCACCAGACATTCCATTAAATGTAAGCAGAAGCTACCTGCAAAGCGATGGTGATGTTAAAAAGATTTCAACTTATATAACAAAGAAGGTTTCTGACCGCCTTAACAGCATATTCAAAGATAACCGTCAGGAATATGAAAGCAAGTGGGATGACTTAAAGTTATTCATAAATTACGGGATGCTTTCACAAGAAGACTTCTATGACAGAGCCAAGGATTTTGCTTTGTTCAAAGATGTAGACGGTAAACATTTTACTCTTGATGAATACAAGACGCTGATTAAGGACAACCAGACGGACAAAGACGGACAACTCATATATCTGTATGCTACCAATAAGGATGACCAGTATTCTTATATAGAAGCAGCAAAGGATAAAGGCTACAGCGTGTTGCTGTTTGACGGACAACTTGACGTTCCGACAGTATCAATGTTCGAACAAAAGTTTGAGAAGAGCCGCTTCATGCGTGTCGACAGCGACATTATTGACCGAATAATAGTGAAGGAAGATACAAAGAAAAGCGAGCTTGACAGCGACCAGACTGACAATCTGTCATCGGCATTCCGTTCACAAATGCCAAAGATCGAGAAAGCTGAATTTATGGTTGAAGTACAAGCCCTTGGTGAAAATGCATTACCGGTAATAATTACCCAGAGTGAATACATGAGACGTATGAAGGATATAAGTCGCTATCAAAGCGGCATGAGCTTTTATGCTCAAATGCCTGACAGCTACAGTCTCGTGCTTAACAGCGACCATCCTCTAATCAAAGGCATACTTGACGACGAGAATTCAAAATGCGCCGAAGCACTGAAACCTATATTAAGTGAAATCAAAGGACAGCAGGCACGATTATCAGCTTTACACCAGAACCAAAACAAGAAGAAGCCTGAAGAAATCACCCAGGAAGAAAAAGACGACCTTGCAAATACAGAAAAGATCCTTAACGAACAGCGTAATAAAAAGGAACAGATTATAGCAGACTATGCAAAAGACAATAAGATACTGCACCAATTGATCGACCTTGCTCTTTTGCAAAATGGAATGCTCAAAGGCGCAGCACTTGATGCTTTCATCAAACGTTCTGTAGCTCTAATTTAATGAAAAGCCTTATAAAGGCAAAATGTCATGCAATAAAAACGAATGGGAATAAGATATAATAAGCCATTCATAAATTGCTGAATATTATTCGAACTAATATCAGCAATTTCAACATACAGGAAAGAGCCGTATCGTTCTATATACTGAATCGGATACGGCTCTTTCCGTATTATAAAACAATGACTGAAGAAAGGATGCAAACATCCTGAACTTCAGACCACAATATCTATTTAACTATCCCGCTTATCATATTTAATTACAGGAACATACATTATGCATAATGTATTTAGTCCATATATCTTAAACGAATTCAGATTTCCTATAATTTAAAAGGTAACCTCTAATAGAACAAGAGGTTACCTTTTATGCGATAAAAGGTAACCTCCTGCAACTCAAAACATAACCTATTGGCTAATGAGTGTTTTCACATCCAACTCGCCATTAAAAGATATTCTTATGCATCAGCCATGACCTTGTTCTAAATACATGGTTTACATTTATACTATCAATAAAAAGTCAGTATAAAAAAACAAAAGCATGTGACTGATTACCTACCACCGAATCCACCTCGGAAACCTGACGGCGGAGGTCCAACTGGTGCTCCAGCAGGCGGAGGCCCAACTGGCCTGCCTTCAGGACGTCCAGCAGGTCCATCCCCATGACGACGGCTACCATCACGTTGGTTGCTTTTACCACCAGGAAAAACATTTATCCTATAAACCACATGCAGCATCGCATAGCTATTTATGCTATTGTATTGTGTATCGCTTCTCTGCATCGCACTAATGGTACGACTGAAATTGCTTTGTTTCTGCAAAATGTCATAAAATTGCAACGATACCGTAAGAGCCTTGCTTTTGAGGAAGCTCTGACTCAACTGTGCGTTCCATACAAGTTCATTGGTATTCATCGAATTGTCGTTATATCCTCGACGGCTATTCTGGTGAATGTCGGTAGCCAGGCTAGTACCCCAAGGAAGATACACTGTTGCATAACCACCATAAGCGAACTGCCACGTATCAAGATTACTTTGACTTTGGAGAAGGTTCCTCGTATGAGTATAATCCACAGAACCGTCAACTGTCAATTCAAGCCAGCTATTACGGAAACTTGCAGAAAGCTGTTCACTCAACTGGGTTGTCTTTGTCGTATTCTTTTGAGAATCGGAATTTGCATCAAGAGCAAGATATCCGACATAATCATTATACCTGATATTTGTAAACGAACTTACGGTCCAATGCCCGACAGAATCCAGGGCTGTATTAAACATGAATGCTCCTGAAGCATTCCAATTGCCGTTAACGTTCTCTGGCTTTGTTATACGTCCACCGGTCTGTTCATCGTAAGTAACAACATTACTTATACTGTTACGCGTATTGCTATAATTCAAATGGGCCATGATTGCCCTCTGATGTTCCTGGATATAATTGTTGTAAAACAGTCTGAATGTATTTGTGAACGACGGTTTTAAGCCCGGGTTACCCATCGTTATGTTCAGCGGGTCGCTGTCGTCAACAATATCAAGCAGATCTGTCATACTCGGCTGTGATGTAGTTCCACGGTAATTGATTCGTAAATTGCTCAGTTTTGAGAATCTATACCTGAAGTCAAAAGTCGGCGTAACGTTCACAACATTTCTGATTGTATCCGTACTTACACCTTGATAATTCTGTATGAAACGTGTCTTTTGCGGCTGCACCATAATACCGATGTTCATATTATATTTCGATCTGATGACACGAAGCATAACTTGAATATCATGAATGTAATTCTTATATTCGGAGAATCTGCTGAGGTCGTTGTCAAGATAACTTGAAAGAGGTTGATCAAGCAATGCGAAATAATTGTTCCACCCCCTATAATCTACAGGCACGCCGTCAAAAAACGATTCGCCCATATTGCTGAAATCGTACGTTGAGCGCTCACTCTTGTTATACTTGTAATTGAACTTGTAACTGAATTGAAGGAACATCGCCCTGAATATAGGTTCACTGTATGTAAACTGCAGACTGTAGCTCATTGTTTTGGTAGGCGTAGTGTTGAACCTGTTGGTCTGATATGTCGAATCGTTTCCATACACGTCCTTAATCTGGTACAAGTGCACATTTGAAGTACTAAGATTCTTGCTGTCGCCTTCACCATAACTTATATCAGTACGTATCGTAGCGTTTCGCCCCTTGCTGTTCAGCTTGCGGTTAATCTGCAACATACCCCCGACAGACTTGCTGTCCGAATATGTTATCGAATTATTAGTTCTCGTATTTACCATCAGGCCATTTCCTGCCATTGACTCAATTGACTCGGACGAAAGAGGATCGGACACATAAAGATATGGATCATCATTATACGACGCACTTACGCTGGTTGATTTTCCGTCATTAGTCGAGTAGCTAAACGTAGGACGGAACATGATGTTAGTCATTGAATCGGGCTTCCATTCAAGACGCAAATTCGCATTCCAGCTATCAGAACGTGTACGGCTCTCATTTAAGCTATTGGAGAAAGAACCAACAGAACTTACGAAATTCTCCACAGACTGTTCAGTACGGACATCACCGTTTGAATGATTCCACCTTACACTACCATCCAGCTTAAACTTATTACTCGGTTCAAAATTAAAGTTTGTGCCAAACATCTTTGTCGTATTTAATCCCTGACGTCCGACACCAAAACGCCCTCCTCCACCGCCACCGGGGAAGCCTTTATCGTTAACATTATTAAGATTACCCATAAACATTACCCGTGCTTTATCCTTGAATACTGCACCCATCAAACGTTCAGCATACCTGTCTTCCGTACCGGCAGAAACATCAGCATTTCCAAAAAAGCCCTTATTCATGCCTTTTTTAATTCCGAAATCCAGCACAGTCTGCTCTTCTCCATCATCGATGCCGGTTACTTTAGCCAAATCACTTTTTTCATCATAGGCTTTAATCTTATCAATTATCGAAGTAGGAAGATTCTTCAATGCTGTCTTAGTGTCGCCAGTCATGAACTCCTTCCCGTCAACAAGAATCTTCTTAACCTCCTTGCCGTTAATTGTAACAGTACCGTCATCGCTCACCTGGGCACCGGGAATACGTTTAACAAGCTCCTCAACTACAGAACCTTCAGGTGTCCTATATGCAGATGCGTTATAAACGAAAGTGTCTTCTTTTACCGTCACACGGGCTGCCTGGGCCACGACAGTAGCACCTTCAAGCATTATGGCATCTGCTCCAAACACAATTTCACCGAGTGAAACATTGCTACTACCAGTAACCTTGACCTTTTTTGTCATAGTAGTATAGCCTACACTTGAAAACTTTAATATGAACGTACCTGGATTAGGTGCTGAAATTGAAAAGTGTCCTTTATCATCACTTACCACACCTTTAACATAAGTACTGTCAGTCTTTAACATCTGTATTGTTACAAGCATTACTCCCTCTTTTGTATCTCGGTCAACAAGAGTACCGGAGATCTTCAAGTTTTGAGCAAGCGCCGAAGCAACAAACATCAAACAAGTCACAAAGACGATGAATTTTTTCATTTTCACAAATTTATCTTGATTTTCTTGTTTTTAGACGCATTTTGCTGTTTCCAGTTTAATTCCATTAAAGCTAAAAAAGTCAGAATAATTCATTTTATCGACAAAAATAATTATTTTTGCACAACAAAATATTTCTTTATGAAAATGAAACAAAGAATTATCATATCCAAGTGTCTAGAACACGAACTTGAGAACGAAATATCTAAATGCGAGCCTGACAAACTGTTCATTATAACCGATGAAACAACAAATGAGTTGTGCCTTCCAATTATTAAGGACTATAAATGCCTTGAACAAACAAATATTATCAGAATTAAGGCAACCGACACACACAAGACGTTGGACACTTTGGGGTATGTATGGAAAGAACTATCTGACAATGGAGCAACACGACATTCATGCATAATAAACCTAGGTGGAGGAATGGTGACCGACCTTGGAGGCTTTGCTGCTTCTACTTTCAAACGCGGTATCGCTTTCATTAATATCCCAACCACACTCCTTGCCATGGTCGACGCATCTGTAGGAGGCAAAACCGGAATTAATTTCAACGGGCTTAAAAATGAAATCGGAGTATTCAATAATGCAAATGCCGTTATCATCAATACTGAGTTCCTGAAAACTCTAGACAAGGATAACATTTGTTCAGGATATGCAGAAATGATAAAACACGGACTGATTAGCAATGACAACATGTGGGTGGAACTCATGAATTATGATATATATGAACCAGACTTTAATAAACTGCAAGACATGGTTGCCGCCAGCATCAAAGTTAAAGAAGATATAGTTAATCAAGACCCCTTAGAGACAGGAATCAGAAAATCCCTCAATTTAGGACATACAATAGGACACGCTTTCGAAGCATTTTCATTAGAAAAAGGCAAACCTTTACTTCACGGATACGCCGTGGCATTCGGATTAATATGCGAGCTGTATTTAAGTTGCATAAAAACCAGTTTCCCTGTCGAGCAAATGCGTCAAACAGTTAATTATATTAAAGAGAATTACGGTACATACACTTTCACATGCAAAGATTACGATTACCTTGTTGAATTGATGAAACACGACAAAAAAAACACTGCTAACACAATCAATTTCACCTTACTTTCAGAAATAGGGAACATTAAAATCAACCAAACGGCCACAAAGGAAGAAATATCGGAAGCATTGGACTTTTTCCGTGAAGGGTAATCACTGTATCAAACAAACTTTTACATAGATTTTAAAAATTGCATACATCGATCATAAAAATTCTCGAATGTTTTGAATTTAATTCAATTTAGGTTAACTTTGCAACGAGTATTAACAAAAAACATAATTATGCACAACAAGCTGATAATAGCAGTGGCAGCCCTATGCTACACCCCATTAGCTATGGCCCAAAACGACTCGATAGGGCGTAAAGGAGCCGTAATGAGCGAGACAGCTTTCACGTTCACGGAGGCTCAGTTGGGCGAAGACGACGACATGTCGCAGAACGTGTCCATAATCAACTCCAACTCGAACATCTACGCCAGTGAAGTAGGCTATCTCTTTTCGCCGATGCGATTCCGCTACCGCGCATTCGACCAAAAGTATAACGACATTTACATCAACGGAACTCCAATAAACGACTTGGAAACAGGACAGTTCCGTTACTCGTGGGTCGGCGGACTGAACCAACAGACACGTAACATGGAATCTGCAATGCCGTTCGAAGGGAATCGCTTCTCCATGCCTGGAATGGGAGGCTCCAACAATTACAATTTCCGTCCAGCTTCAATGCCTGCCGGCCACAGGCTTACATTAAGCGGTGCTAACCGCAATTACACCCTGCGTGGCATGTATACCTTCAACTCCGGCCTTAACAACAAGGGGTGGGCCTTTTCCGCCAACGTAACTTATCGTTGGGCAAGTGAAGGATACGTTGAAGGAACATTCTACAACTCGCTCTCCTACTTCTTCGGAGTAGAGAAAGTATTTGGAGACGGACAACACTCACTCTCTCTTGTTACATGGGGTAACCCTACCGAACGTGCTTCACAAGGTGCAGGTACTGATGAAATGTACTGGCTGGCAAATGACCGTTATTACAATCCATATTGGGGATACCAGAATGGGAAAAAACGTAATTCACGTGTTGTAAATGATTATTCACCAACAGCGATGCTGACATGGGACTGGACCATTGACCATAATACAAAACTGACAACATCTTTGCTTGGCAAATACACAATGTACCAGAGTACGAAATTGAATTATAACAACGCAGACAACCCACACCCAAACTATTGGAAAAATATGCCAAGTAGTTACTATGACGTGTGGGATGACACAGACGAAGCAAACCGTACACCGCAAGCATTGGAAGACTGGAATAGAGCATATACATTATGGACTTCATCTAAAGCCAATCGCCAAATAAACTGGGATCGTCTGTATTATTCAAACAATCAAGCTGCAGCCCAAGGCCAAGATGCAATTTATTACATCCAAGCAAAACACAATGACGCACTGACTTTAACGCTCGCATCCACGCTCAATAAGCAGCTAAAGAAAAACATGCTTTGGAACGTAGGCATCATGGCATCTACAAACAAAGGAATGCATTACCAAACCATGGAAGACCTGCTAGGTGCAACGACATACCATAATATAAATACCTATGCATTGGGAACCTACGACCGCAATTCGGACGAAATACAATATGACCTAAACCACCGTAACGCAATCATTGGCGAAGGCGACCGTTTCGGATACGACTATAACTTGTTTGTAAATAATGCCAAAGCTTGGACAAGTTTTAGCCATGATTGGGGAATTTTGCATTACACTATTGCCGGAAAGATTGGTTATACTTCAATGCAACGTGACGGAAAGATGCGTAACGGTTTGGCAGCCAATAATTCATACGGGAAGAGCGGTGTTGCACAATTCCTTGACGGAGGTGTGAAATTAGGTACAAGCTTTAATCTCGGTCGAGGAAACACTCTGACAGTTGGAGCAGGTTATGAAACACGCGCCCCACAGGCACGCACGGCATTTGCTTCTCCTGAAATAAACAACGATTACGTAACAAATCTTAAGAACGAAAAGGTTTTCAGCGCGGAAATAGGTTACCAGCTGCAAACTTCATGGTTGCATGCCAACATTAACGCTTATTACAGCTACTTGACAGACGTAACCGATTGGCAGAATTATTATTTCGATGACATCAACTCCTTCTCTTATGTTTCATTAACGAACATCAAGAAAGTATATTCAGGTGTTGAAGCAGGTTTACGCTTCAAAGTAACAAGTTCATTCGACATCAATCTTATCGGACAAATCAGCGAAGCAAAAATCACGAATAATTCAAACGTTAGGTACATGAACTCTACAAGTGCCCAGTATACGGATGAAATTGTCTACAATAAAGACATGCGTGACGCAGGCACTCCCCTAACAGCTGCCAGCCTCGGCCTTAGCTATCATAAAGGCGGATGGTTTATCGACCTGAACTGCAATTACTACGACCGCATCTACCTATCTTACTCACCCAGCTACCGCTACGCCAGCACACTGGATACAAGACAGATCGTTACAGGCAACATTTATGACAATGATGGCAATGTACTGCCGTCAGCTGTTGAACAGGCTAAAGGTAAGGGAGGTTTCATGGTTGACGGCTCAATCGGTCGAAGTATTTACCTCAAACGAGGATCACTCTCAATCAACCTTATGGTAACTAATATTCTTAACAACCAAAATCTCTGTACTGGCGGTTACGAGCAGAGCCGCAGCGATTATACAAACTCTGGTAATATCCGAGCATACCGATTCTCAAAGAATCCTATGAAATTCTATGCTTACGGAACAAATGGCATGCTGAACATCACTTACAGATTCTAAACAATAACGGACATGAAAATACTTAAATATACAAAACAGATTCTAGCAGCCGCATTAATTGCAGCTACAGCAGTGTCATGCATGGAAGAAGACTGGAATGACCCGACTGGTACGACGTGTCCATACGGGAATAACAATATAAAGGAAACAAACGTTGTTACCATTGCCAACCTGAAAGACATGTATTCACATGCTTTAATCGAACAGACGGACACGGCTCGCATAACAGAAGACATACAGATAAAAGCACGAGTTACAGGAAACGACATAGGGGGCAACATCTACAATCAGATTGCTGTTGACGATGGTACTGGAGCAATACTAATATGCATAGCCCAAGGAGGTCTATGGGGATACTTGCCTGTCGGCCAGGAAATACTTGTAAATTTGAAAGACCTATATATTGGAACATATGGGAATCAGCCACAAATTGGAACTCCATATACCAGCAATAGCGGATATACATCCCCAAGCCGTATGAACCGAACATTGTGGCAGGAACATTTTAAGCTGATGGGTGCCGCAGACCTTTCAAAAATTGACACACTTGAATTTGACATAAATAAAATCAATGACGAAGAATATATGAAAGAGAACTGTGGAAGACTTATGGTTGCACGTAGCGTTAAACTCTCTGAAGCTAATGGCTATAAGACTTTCGCGCCTGAAGATGACGTAACTTCAGGTAATGCGGTAAATCGTTCTGTAAACAACAGCACAAAACTTGTGGTACGTACAAGTACTTATGCTGACTTTGCCGGATCAGTGATGCCGGAAGGCAATGTTGACCTTGTTGGCATATTTACACGTTACCGCGATACATGGCAAATCCTGATGCGCCAAGACGGAGATTTTAAACAAGCAGAATAAATAACATTACACATAAACAAAGAAAACTTTTTATTATGAAAAAGATATTGTATTCAGTGCTCGCCGTTGCAATAATGGCGTTCACATTCACGAGTTGCGAAGACGTTCCATCACCGTATGATGACCCGAACAACAATGGAGAAGGGACAGAATTACCAGAGGGGGTACTGCTTGACCAAAGTTTCACAAACTCACTTGGAGATTTCACATCAGTATCAGCAAGCGGCTCGCTTAAATGGTACAACGACTATTCAAGTGCAATGGTTACAGGATATCAGGACTTCGATGGTGACGGAGAAAAAGAGAACCAAGCTGGAGTTACATATCTTATAAGTCCGGAAATTGACATGACAGATGTTGAAAACGCATACATAACAATCAACCATGCAATAAATTACGAAAGAGGTGACATCAATACGAATAACTCAATACTTATAAGTAAAAATTATTCTGGAGATGTCAACACCGCTACATGGGAAACCCTTAACTATAACACGGACGGTTTAAACTCAAGCTTTGATTTCATAGTAAAGAGCGTAAACATTCCGGCATCATACATGGGCGGCAATATCGTTATCGCACTACGCCACACATGTTCAGAAAATCAGTCTTCAACATGGGAAGTTAAAAGCATCGAAGTTATGGAAGGCCAGGCAGAGGAAGAAAATCCGGACACCCCTGCTGACGGAACATATATAGACGAGGCATTCTCTACAAGTTTCGGTACATTCTCAGTTGAAACAATAAAAGGAACACCATGGATAATAGACTACAGCACAGCTAAAGCCACAGGCTACGACAATGCAAGTGCTACAACTACACCATCTGAAAGCTACATAGTATCATCACCAGTCGACCTAAGCGCATCTAAAGGAGCCTACATAACATTTGAATATATTCTCAGATACGTGACAAATTATGGCACACCTATCGAAGGCATCAACAATAAGGTACTTATTACAGACAACTATACCGGCGATCCTTCGACAACCAAGTGGACAGATATAACAGGCACACTGACAGAAGGTTTTGACTGAAACACATGGTCTACATATTCAACGAACGTACCATCTTCATTCATAGGCAAAAACAATGTCGTTATGGCATTATACTATTCATGCGAAAGCAGCTCAGGCACATGGGAAGTTAAAAACCTGAAGATGAAAGAAGGACAGGCTGAAGGAGAGAATCCCGGCGAAGACACAGGCACAAGCGGTGAAGGACTAGCCACTGTAACAAAATCTGGCAATATCATAACTATGGTTAATCCAGAAGCCACAGAATCCGCAAATACAATAACATGCGACCTAAACACATACGGTTGGGAAAACGCAACAGAACCTACTCTAGTAACACTTGAAGACGGTACGACAATCGCTTTTGCACAGGAAGGCGGCAACAACGCTCCCAAATATTATTCCGCAACAAAAGGCGTGCGTATGTATGCACTGAACTCTATGACCGTCACAGGATACAAGAATATTGCAAAAATTGTAATCACCTGTGACAGCTACAATGGACTAGACTATGTAGGAAACGACCAGCTTTACACAGACATAACAGAAAATGTCTGGAAGATGTTAAACGACTATACGACAAACAGCGGCGGAACTCAGATAAGAGTTCAGAAAATGGATATAACATACGCTGAATAAGATTTATCAAATAACATTTGTAGGCTGCAGGAATTACAATATTTCTGCAGCCTTTAATTTATAAATACGTTTTATATAACGTAAGTCCGGATAATCACTAAAAATAAAAACCCAACATTACCCCATAACAGAAATGATACTAACTATTTCCTTTTTACCCTAATTATTGTTGTACATTATGCTCTTTTAAATAAACCATGTACGGAAGTAGTGTTAAAAAATACATAGCCCTAACTAAAGCGGGCATTATGTATACAAATCATGTCATAAAAAAGACTTCACTACACTTTAAGACATACTGCTGGCATGTTAACATACATGCCAGGTTAACTGCAACACAAAAACAGATAGTCATATTGAACTGAAAACATTTTTTAATAAAACCGCCCTTAACTTATTTTATAATAATCAGCATTACAGTTTAACTTTAATAAAGCGGCAGTATGCTGTCTAAAAAGCGGTTAATTTAGCATCAAAAACAAGCAGTATTAATCACACAAATCAACAGATTTTAATATAGAAGCAAAGCGCGCCCAATATATACAATCAGCCACAGTAGTATATAAATCACTATAATTCCGCAATACTATTCATTATTAAACTTACAAATACTTTACCACTAAAAAACATCAACATTTCATAGCCCTGTCACACATCGAAAATACAATTAACAATCAATTCGTATTAATAATACATCTTTTATCTAAAACCATTAAAATAATATTGCACAAACTCTTAAACAATATCATTACCGACGTAAACAAAAAACTACATGTATTTAATGCAACAACATAAAAGAATAAATACGCATGGTGGAAAAGCGTACAGAACATACGACTGAACAATAAGCATCAATTTCATGTTTGATTTAATAAAATAAGATCTAGACATATTTTTTCCCAAAAAGAACATGTTTAGCATAATATGTAACGAACAAAAATGAGAGCCAAATCAAACCACTTTTTCTGTGGAAAATATTGCACAAATAATTTTGATATGTGCATAAAATAATCTATCTTTGCACAAATTTTTGAATTTTGTGCAATGGAATTAATACCAAGTTTTAACTCGTATATCGAGAAAAGCGTCATCGAAAACTGGGATCTCGATGCTTTGACTGACTACATGGGCGTAACGCTGCAATATAAAGATGTAGCAAGAAAAATCGAAAAGCTGCATATTATGTTTGAAAACAGTGGCATTGTAAAAGGTGATAAAATCGCCATATGTGGACGCAACAGTGCCAATTGGGCAGTCGCCTTTCTTGCTACATTAACGTATGGGGCAGTCGCTGTACCTATACAGCATGAGTTTACACCCGAACAAATGTATAATGTGGTAAACCACAGTGAATCGAAACTTTTATTTGCTGGCGACGTCGTTGCTAAAACCATCGATGCAACTAAAATGCCCAATATTGAAGGGGTCATTCACATCCCCGATTACTCATTACTAGTATCAAGGACTGACAAGCTTACATTTGCAAGAGAACACCTTAACGAATTGTTCGGGAAAAAATATCCTAAAGCATTCCGTCCGAATAATGTACATTATTATATCGAAGAAAGCCCGGATGAACTTGCCCTAATTAATTATACTAGTGGAACAACAGGTTTCTCAAAAGGCGTTATGCTACCCTACCGCGCCTTATGGGGCAACCTTGACTTCACGCTTAAAATGCTAGGTTCACATGTAGCAAAAGGATCGAATACCGTAAGCATTCTGCCAATGGCACACATGTACGGAATGTCGTTCGAATTTTTATTCCAATTCTGCCATGGATGCCATATATTCTTCCTGACGCGTCTACCGAGCCCAGCAATAATTGCACAGGCTTTCAAAGAAATCAAACCGTCAATAATCATTGCAGTACCGCTTGTCATCGAAAAAATCATAAGGAAAAGAGTATTTCCAAAAATACAGACACACAAAATGCGCCTGCTTATGAACATGCCTGTTATCAGCAAAAAATTAAAGCAACGCATTTGCGAAGAAGTGTTCGATGCTTTCGGTGGCAACCTGTACGAGATAGTCGTAGGTGGAGCTCCATTTAATAAGGAGGTGGAATCATTCTTAAAAAGCATAGACTTTCCGATAACAGTTGGATATGGAGCTACCGAATGCGCTCCAATAATAACATACTCCGATTGGAAAGACTTTGTACCAACTTCGTGCGGCAAAGCTGTAATACATATGGAAGTGAAAATCGACAGCCCTGATCCAGAAAACATTCCAGGAGAACTACTAGCTAAAGGCACCAACACGATGCTGGGTTATTATAAAAATGAAGAAGCTACCCGGCAGGCCTTGGACGATGAAGGATGGTACCACTCCGGCGACCTTGCACTAATGAACAAAGATGGTTATGTATTCATCAAGGGACGAAGCAAGAACATGTTGCTAGGAGCTAACGGGCAAAACATATATCCAGAAGAGATTGAAGACAAGCTGAACAGTATGACGCTTGTAGTCGAAAGCTTGATCGTACAAAACGGCGACAAGCTCGTAGCTCTGATTTATCCAGACTATGATGAAGCAAACAGCTTAGGTTTATCAAAAGATGATTTACAACAAATCATGCAACAGAATCTTATAGAACTGAACCAAGCCATACCCTCTTTCAGCAGAATATCCACATTTAAACTTCAAGACGAAGAATTTGAAAAAACGCCTAAGAAAAGTATCAAACGATATTTGTATAAGGACATTGAATTATAATAATACTGGTATAGTAAAAAAGGGACTAGGCAATAGTCCCTTTTTTGTTTCAAATTTAACGCCTGAATACAACAAATATAAAGACAACATTATATTGGTTAAAATCTCATTAACTTGAACATTTTCCAACCATATTTTTTCAAGTTATGATATTATTTCGTAATTTTGTAGCTAGATTATGAAAAGGTCATGGCACTTGTAATAGTATCAATTTTATTAATAGGATATGTCCTCATTGCCACGGGATACGCGACAAACGTTAACCGTGCTGCCATAGCTATGTTTGTAGGCACAGCTGGTTGGGTGCTTTATATATGTTACGGGACAGACTTTGTCATGTCACAACACCCAGAAGAATATCTAAATTTTCTAGGAGGCGGAACTCCGTCCGGATTATCTGTTAAAGAATACATCGCCCAAGATATATTCATAAAGTATGTCGGTAAAAGTTCAGAAATAGTATTGTTCCTGCTAGCAACAATGACAATTGTTGAAATTCTGAACAACAATGGATGTTTCGATTTCCTGCAAGAATTGCTTAAGACACGTAACAGCAAGCAACTGTTATGGATTATGGCAATAATGACATTCATCATTTCAGCAAACCTTGACAATTTAACCACAACCACAATGATGCTTGTCATCATGCACAAGCTCCTCCCCAACCGCAGACAACGAATGATTTACGGATGCGCAATCGTTCTGGCGGCAAATTGTGGCGGTTTGCTGACCGTGATTGGAGATCCAAACGGACTTGTATTATGGAGCACTGGCGCTGTTACCGCAACCAACTTTTCCGCCGCACTCGCATTGCCATGCCTCATAGCATGGGGGCTTCCGACATATTGGCTAAGCAGAAGCCTACCTGAGCATATAGACCTGCAATGTACTACTATGCCATACCGTGGCGACGACACAAATTTGAACAAATGGCAACGTATAGTAATGCTTATTTTAGGAATAGGTGGATTGTGGTTTATTCCGACATTCCACAACATAACAAAACTCAGTCCTTTTCTTGGTGCATTATGTGTCCTGTCTGTTTTATGGATAGTAAACGAAATTTTCAACCACAAACTGATGAATGCTGATCAAATGATACAGCGTCCTGTTCCACGAGCCCTGCAATACGGAGTTATACAGCTAATGCTTTTCGTTATGGGAATCATGATGGCGATCGGAGCAGTCCATGAAACTGGTATTATTTCACAAATAGCCAAATTCTGTGATACGAACATACATAATGTTTGGCTTATGGGCGTAATGACTACATGCATCAGCTGCGTACTTGACTCCTTTGCCACATGTATGAGTTTCATATCACTCTATCCTATAATTAATGCCGATAAATTAATGCAACTTTCAGATCCGGCGTATATGTCTTCATTTGCACAAAACGGCATTTATTGGAAGATAATAGCATTTTGTTCCGCAATGGGAGGAAACATACTACCATTAGGTTCCGTGAGCGGACTTGCCCTGATGAAAATGGAGCGTGTACATATTGGATGGTATTTCAAGAATGTTGGCTTTATTGCACTTATCGGTAGCATGATAGGTTTGATTCTAATGTGGCTTTTTAATTAACGAATTTATAATCAATACATAAGTTATGAGTAGAATTAAGACAATTGGAATTATGACATCCGGAGGCGATGCTCCAGGAATGAATGCAGCAATACGCGCTGTGACAAGAGCTGGAATATGCAAAGGTTTCAATATAAAAGGTATTTACCGTGGATATGACGGACTAATAAACAATGAAATTGTCAACTTTACCACTGAGAATGTCAGTGGCATCATAATGTCAGGAGGTACAATACTTAAAACAGCGAGGAGTGATGAATTCAAAACACCTGAAGGCAGGAAAAAAGCTTATGATAACATGATTGCTAATGGAATTGATGCATTAATCGTGATCGGAGGCAACGGCTCGCTTACAGGTGCCATGTATTTTGCACAAGAATATGATATATGCTGTATCGGTTTACCTGGTACAATTGACAACGATTTATATGGTACAGACTCAACAATTGGATACGACACAACACTTAATACAATCGTCGAGTGCGTAGACAGAATACGTGACACAGCCCAAAGCCATGAAAGAATATTTTTCATAGAAGTAATGGGAAGAGATGCGGGTTTCCTTGCACAAAATAGTGCAATAGCTGCAGGCGCAGAAGCAGCAATTATTCCAGAAGACTCCACCGACGTAGACCAACTTGCGCGATTTATGGAACGTGGAATAAGAAAAAGTAAAAAAAGTTGTATCGTAATTGTGTCTGAAAGTCCCAAATGCGGAGCTTTGTATTATGCAGACCGCGTACGAAATGAATTTCCAGACTATGACGTTAGAGTATCCATCCTCGGTCATCTTCAACGCGGTGGAAGGCCATCTGCACATGACCGCATCCTTGCTAGCCGCACTGGTGTTGGTGCAATTGACGCCATACTTCAAGGACAAAGGAACGTAATGGTTGGTGTTCGCAACAATGAAATTGTTTACGTGCCACTTAGTGAGGCAATACGTTCAGACAAGCCATTCGATAAAAAATTAATTACCGTTTTGGACGAATTAAGCATATAATATATCTAACAACAATAAAAGTTATTAAAATGTCTTTTGAAGAATGCAAATATACGTTTACTTGACAAAAGTTTGTTCGTTTTTTTTTTGCAGTGAAAGAACTATTTAGTAACTTTGCGTTTTGAAAAAATACACTTAAAAAGGCAAATATTTATGGAACAAATTAAAGGACATATTTCCCAGATTATCGGTCCTGTTATTGATGTCTATTTTGACACAAACGGAGGTGATCCTGAGAAGATGTTACCTAAAATTTATGATGCACTTTCAATAAAGCGTCCTGATGGCCGTGAATTAATTATCGAAGTGCAGCAACATATTGGTGAAGATACTGTAAGGTGTGTAGCTATGGATAACACCGACGGTCTTCAACGTGGCTTGGAAGCCGTTTCAACAGGCCACCCTATACAGATGCCTGCTGGAGAACAAATCAAAGGACGCATGATGAACGTCATCGGCCAGCCGATAGACGGCATGAAGCCTTTGGACATGAAAGGAGCCTACCCTATTCATCGTGAAGCGCCAAAATTTGAAGAGTTATCAACCCACAAAGAAATGTTGGCTACAGGTATAAAGGTTATCGACCTTTTGGAGCCATATATGAAGGGTGGTAAAATAGGCTTATTTGGAGGTGCAGGTGTAGGTAAGACCGTACTTATTATGGAGCTTATCAACAACATTGCCAAAGGGCACAATGGATATTCCGTATTCGCAGGTGTAGGAGAACGTACTAGAGAAGGTAACGATCTCATAAGAGACATGCTAGAATCCGGCGTTATCCGATATGGCGAAAAATTCAGAAAGGCAATGGAAGAAGGCAAATGGGATTTGTCTTTAGTTGATCCGGAAGAGTTGAAAAAGTCACAAGCCACGCTTGTTTACGGCCAAATGAATGAGCCACCTGGCGCACGTGCTTCAGTAGCATTATCAGGTCTTACTGTTGCAGAAGAATTCCGTGATCATGGTGGTAAAGATGGTGAAGCTACGGATATAATGTTCTTCATTGACAACATTTTCCGTTTCACCCAAGCAGGTTCAGAAGTATCAGCTTTGTTAGGACGTATGCCATCAGCAGTAGGTTACCAACCAACACTCGCAAGTGAGATGGGAACCATGCAGGAACGAATTACATCAACTAAGAATGGAAGTATTACATCTGTACAAGCAGTTTACGTTCCTGCTGATGACTTGACCGACCCGGCACCAGCAACAACATTTACCCACCTAGATGCTACAACAGAACTTAGCCGAAAGATCGCAGAACTTGGAATTTATCCTGCAGTAGACCCATTAGGCAGTACATCAAGAATCCTTGACCCACTGATTGTAGGTAAAGAACATTATGAATGTGCACAAAGGGTAAAAAAGATACTGCAGCATTATAAAGAATTGCAAGACATCATTGCAATTCTAGGTATGGATGAGCTTTCAGATGAAGACAAATTGACCGTTAACAGAGCGCGTAGAGTACAGCGTTTCTTGTCTCAACCGTTTACTGTTGCAGAACAATTTACAGGTCTTCCAGGAGTCATGGTTCCGATAGAAGAAACCATAAAAGGTTTCAACGCAATTCTTGACGGCGAAGTTGACGATTTACCGGAGCAAGCATTCTTGAATGTTGGAACAATAGAAGACGCAATTGCAAAAGGTAAAAAACTTCTTGAAACTGCTAAGGGTGGAAATTGATAAATTCAAATAATATGGGATTGAAGCTAAAAATCATATCACCAGAAAAAATTGAATTTGACGGGCCTGTAAAAAGTGTATTGGTGCCAGGAACTAAAGGTTGTTTTGAAATATTAAACAACCATGCACCAATAATATCATCATTGCAGCCTGGAATTGTCGAATACACCACTGAAGAAGGACAGAAAAGCCTCACTATAACAGGTGGGTTTGTCGAAGTCCAGAAAAATGTGGTGAGCCTTTGCGTAGAATTGAACTAAATGTCATGGATATAAAGCAGATTGACAAAACGAGCAAACGCTATATCAAACAAAGTTTATGGATTGTTGCAGCAATAACATTTGCTACAAGTATAGCCATAAGTGTTAATTGGTTAAATGTCTCGTTGACAAAAGCTTTGGCAATCATCGCATTGTACACTGTAATAATAAACTTAACCTATGGGTACACATGGAAGCATATTGCAAAATCTGCCCCTACAGCCATTGGAAGATTTTACCTTGCAGCATCATCAGCACGTTTGATTACATCTGCAATTGTCATAATATCATTCTGTTTGATAAATCAAAATGACCGTGAAGGCATACGCAGTTTTATATTACTGTTTATAGCCTATTATTTAGTAATGCTTATATTCGACAGCATATTTTTTGCCCGCATTGAAAAGAACAACAATCTAAAGACTGAAAAATGAAAAGAATCAGGTATTTTCTTTTTGTCATACTTCTGATGGCCTTAGTGACTCCGATTTATGCTTCTGGACAAGCTGAAGAAAAAAAAGGCATAGACCTTAAGGAAATCTTGTTCGGGCATATACAAGACTCATATGATTGGCACATTACGACAATAAACGGGCATCATGTAACGTTGCATCTTCCTGTTATTGTAAAAAGTTCAACAGGCTGGCATGTCTTTAGCAGTAATGAGTTTGCAGAAAATAAAGACGCTAAAGGTAATCGTCCTGGCCCGTATGGCTTATATATATCTGGAAGTAAAAACAATGAGAATAAAATATGTGAAAACATTAATAATAACGAAGTTCGGCCATTAGACATTTCTATTACAAAATCAGTTGTAGTCTTGTTTATTGATGCTATATTACTTATTATTTGCATACTTATTCCTGCTAATTGGTGTAAGAAACATAGACCTGAGGATCCAGCACCAAAAGGATTCACCGGACTAATGCACATGTTTATCATGTATATCTACGATGATGTAATCAAAGCAACTCTAGGTAAAGAAACAGACAAATATGCTCCATATTTGTTAACATGTTTTTTCTTCATATTCCTTGCAAACATTATGGGAATAGTACCATTCCCACCGGGAGGAGGAAATTTAACAGGAAATATAACAATAACATTCTTTTTAGCTCTTTGTACATTCCTGATAACGAACTTTACAGGTACAAAAGCATATTGGAAGGAAATATTTTGGCCAGAAGTGCCAACTTGGTTAAAAGTACCGGTACCGTTGATGCCGTTCATTGAATTTTTTAGTATTTTCACCAAGCCTTTGGCACTAATGATACGACTTTTTGCCAATATGATGGCAGGACATGCAATTGCAATTTCACTTGCAAGCATAATTTTCATCATGTTTGGCATAAATATGGTAGCAGGATCTTTAATGACAGTTGTAAGCGTTGGCATGAGTATCTTTATGATGCTTCTTGAAGTACTTGTATGCTTCATACAGGCATTAGTATTTACAATGCTTAGTGCTGTATTCATCTCACTTGCACATGTTCATGAACATGCAAATCATTAATAAAACAACAACAATAACAATTAAAAAATTTTGATTATGATTTCATTATTATTAGCAGCAGAAATTGCAAAATTGGGTGCAGCAATAGGTGGTAGTTTAGCCGCAATAGGTGCAGGTATCGGTATCGGTAGAATCGGTGGACAAGCAATGGATGCCATGGCCCGCCAACCTGAAAAAATGGGTGAACTACGTTCATCGATGATTATCGCAGCTGCTCTTGTCGAAGGTGTAGCATTCTTCGCTGTCATCATCGCATTGCTTGCACTTTTCGTGTAATAGAGAGATTAAGTAATAGAAATCTTAACAGCTTATGTCATTAATAACCCCTGATTTTGGTTTGCTGTTTTGGATGGCGATTGTTTTTCTCGTTGTCTTAGGCATTTTATGGAAATTCGGTTTTCCTGTAATTGTCAATATGGTCAACAACCGCAAAGCTTACATTGATGAAAGTCTGCGTAAAGCTCATGAAGCAAATGAAAAACTAGCCAATATCAAAGCTGAGAGCGAGGTACTCTTGCAAGAAGCACGCGAAAAACAAGCTCAAATTCTAAAAGAAGCTGCAGCTACAAGAGATGCTATCGTTCAAAAGGCTCAAGACAAAGCACACGAAGAAGGCAACAGGCTGCTTTCTGAAGCAAAAATCGAGATTGAGAACCAAAAAAGGGCAGCCATCAGCGACATTCGTAAACAAGTAGCTACACTTAGCGTCGAAATCGCGGAAAAGATTCTACGTGAAAAACTGTCAAGCGACAAGACGCAGATGGATTTGATTGACCGTATGCTGGATGAAATTTCTAATGCCCACAAAAATAACTGATTATGGATTTAGGATTAATATCGGTAAGATATGCCCGTGCTTTGCTTAAAGCAAGTACTGAAGCAAAATTTGAGGATAAGGTATATCATGAAATGCAGGCTCTAGCAAAAAGCTACATTGATGTTCCAGAACTTAGGTTTACCATAGATAATCCTATGCTCTCGAAAGAAGTTAAGGAGAAAATATTATTATTGGCTTCTGGGAATTCATCAAATGAGTTAACAAAAAAATTCATAAAGCTTCTTTTAAAAGAAGACCGCGAGAGTACTATACAATTTATAGCCAATTCATATATCACTTTATATAGAAGGCAGAAAAAACTAATCCGTGCAAAACTATCTACTGCCACAGCTGTAACTTCAACTACAGAACAGAAGTTACGTAAGTTGGTAGAAAGTCAGACAAATGGAACAGTGGATTTTGAAATAGAAGAAGATCCATCAATAATTGGCGGATTCATCATAGAGTATGACACTTATAGATTAGACATGAGTGTTAAATCAAAATTGACATCCATTCTGTCACAGCTAAAGTAATAAATTTAAAATAATATGTCAGATAAAATAAAACCCAGCGAAGTATCTCAAGTTCTTCTTGATCAGCTTAAGGGTATAAGTGACAGTGCAAAGTTCGATGAGGTAGGTTCCGTTTTGCAAGTAAGTGACGGTGTTGCCCGCATTTACGGATTGCGTAATGCAGAAGCAAACGAGCTCCTCGAATTTGAGAACGGTACTATGGCAATTGTCATGAACCTTGAAGAAGACAATGTTGGTTGCGTGCTATTGGGTCCGACTTCAGGCATTAAGGAGGGTATGCATGTAAAGCGAACAAAACGCATTGCAAGCATAAAAGTAAACAACAATATGCTTGGAAGAGTTATAAACCCACTAGGACAAGCAATTGACGGTAAAGGAGAAATTGACCTTACAAATTCGTTTGAAATGCCTTTGGACCGCAAAGCCCCAGGTGTAATATACCGCCAACCTGTAAAGGAGCCTTTACAGACAGGGTTGAAAGCAGTGGACTCAATGATCCCAATAGGTAGAGGACAGCGCGAGCTGATTATTGGTGACCGACAGACAGGCAAAACGGCTATTGCTGTTGATACAATCATAAACCAAAAGAAATTTTATGAATCTGGCAAGCCTGTTTATTGTATATATGTTGCAATAGGCCAAAAGGCTTCAACTGTAGCTGCATTAGTATCAACTTTAAAAGAGCATGGTGCAATGCCGTATACAATTGTCGTTTCAGCAACCGCAGCAGACCCTGCAGCAATGCAATATTATGCACCTTTTGCAGGAGCTGCAATTGGTGAATATTTCAGAGACAGAGGATTATCGGCTTTGGTTGTATATGACGATTTGTCAAAACAGGCTGTAGCTTATCGTGAAGTATCACTCATCTTGAAACGACCCTCAGGACGTGAAGCATATCCAGGTGACGTTTTTTATTTACACAGCCGCTTACTTGAACGTGCTGCAAGAATTAATGACCAGCAAGAAGTTGCCGAGCAGATGAATGACTTACCAGAATGTATGAAAGGCCATGTAAAAGGTGGAGGTTCACTTACAGCATTACCTATAATTGAGACTCAAGCTGGTGACGTATCTGCTTACATACCAACCAATGTGATATCCATCACGGACGGTCAGATTTATCTTGAAACAGATTTATTCAACCAAGGCTTCAGACCTGCAATTAATGTTGGTATATCGGTTAGCCGTGTTGGTGGATCTGCGCAGATAAAAAGTATGAAAAAAGTAGCTGGAACTTTGAAAATCGACCAAGCTCAGTATAGGGAACTTGAATCATTTTCGAAATTTTCCAGCGACATGGATGCTGTTACCGCTATGACTCTTGACAGAGGTAGAAAAAACAACCAACTGCTTATACAGCCACAGTACAGTCCAATGCCTGTTGGTGAGCAAGTTGCAATTCTCTATTGCGGAACACATGGCCTAATGCACGACGTTCCGGTTGAAAACATACGTGAATGCCAAGACACCTTTTTAGATAAAATGCGTACATCACATACTGATGTTATAGACGTATTAGCCAGCGGGAAAATCGATGAAGAACAAACTAAGATCATTGAATCCGTAATGGCTGATATCGCAGGGCAATATAAAAGTTAATTGATTTATGCCGTCACTTAAAGAAATAAAAAACCGCATATCATCTGTAAATAGCACTCGTAAAATTACGAGTGCTATGAAGATGGTTGCATCATCTAAACTGCATCATGCACAAGTCATGATTGAGAACATGTTGCCTTATGAATCCATGCTTGAACATATATTAAAAAGTTTTCTAGCATCTGAGATTGACGCAACTACAGAATATAGCTTAAAACGACCTGTAAAAAGTGTAGCGTTAGTGGTATATTCATCAAATAGCAGTCTATGTGGAGGATTTAATGCCAATATAATTAAGATGATGCAGCAGGTGATTAATGAATATAGCCAATCAGGTATTGAAAATATCATTATTTACCCCATCGGACGGAAGGTTGCAGAAAAGGTAGCCAAACTTGGTTTAAAATGTGGTGGCGATTTTTCACAAATAGCTGACAAGCCGAACATTAATCCTTGCATTAAGTTGGCAGAGTCGCTTGCAGAAAAATTTATTAATGGTGATGTCGATCGTGTAGAAATGATATATCATCATTTTAAAAGTGCAGGCTCACAAATTCTTACGCGCAAGACATTTTTACCAATTGACGTTCAAAGTGAATTAGATTTTGACGATGAGCGAGATTTATCTTCAAATATAGCAACTCTAGAAGCACAAGAGTATTTAAGAAAAAATGGCAAGAAGACCATTACTGAAAAAGAAGAAGTGACTCCCCTAAATGACAACTTCATCGTTGAGCCTGATATGAATACGGTTTTGGCCCTATTAATACCGAAGTTGTTACACCTGATGATCTATACAGCATTATTAGACAGCAATGCAAGTGAACATGCTGCACGCATGGTTGCCATGCAAACTGCTACTGATAATGCAGATGAGCTTCTTCGTGAACTAAACTTACAATACAATAAAAGTCGACAACAAGCGATCACTAACGAGTTACTTGATATTGTTGGAGGATCAGTTAATAATTAGTACAACAAAAAAATCGGAGCTTTTCTCCGATTTTTTTATTATTTAAACTCATTAGTGTCCCGTTAAAATGGGACGAG
>HF986621.1 GCA_000433175.1 Prevotella sp. CAG:1058 | reverse complement strand
TTTTTTTTGCGTGCCGGTGATGGGAGGAATGGGAGATATGTGACAAATGTGGGTAATGGGACACGGATGTGGGTTATGGGAGAACCTGGGACAGGTTTGGAGAAGTCGTGCCCTAACTGTGCCTTACGTAACGGGAGGAAGTGGAGCTGACGTCTCATTGCCGGGAATTTGCCACTCAGGGCGGATATTTGTGGCATGGTAAAAGCCATACCAGGCCAGGAGGCTTTGATATGGCTTATTCTTAATGATAATATTATGTTTAGTTGGCAGACTGGCATTACAAGGCTGCTGTTGGCTGGATTTTAATTTGCTGTTCAAGATGTAAGATGGAGTTTCCCCGTTCTTGTACCAACCCGATGGTGTTTTTTACAGTTATTCGTTCCTGCTCGCTTTCGGGGCAAGAATCTTTGCAAGGCCGCCGGAACTCGTTTCCTTGTAAAGCGAGGGGATGTCGTGACCGGTCTGTTTCATAACGTTTACAACCTTGTCAAAAGGAACGCGGTGGCTTCCGTCGGAGAATGCCGAGTATAGGTTTGAGTCGAGTGCGCGAGTTGCAGCGAACGCGTTGCGCTCAATGCAGGGAATCTGTACCAAGCCGCAAATCGGGTCGCATGTCATGCCGAGGTGATGCTCTAGCCCCATCTCAGCTGCATATTCGATTTGTGACGGACTTCCTCCAAAAAGCTGGCAGGCTGCTCCTGATGCCATGGCGCATGCAACACCGACTTCGCCCTGGCAACCTACGTCCGCGCCCGATATTGAAGCGTTTTGTTTAACAATATTACCAATAAGTCCTGCAGTCGCTATTGCGTGCAAAATGCGTGTGTCGTTGAAGTTATGGCCTTTTGAAAGATGGTAGAGTACGGCTGGCAGCACTCCTGAAGCTCCGCAGGTGGGTGCTGTTACGATTGTCCCTCCCGATGCGTTTTCCTCACTTACAGCCAATGCGTAGGCGTACACAAGGCCACGTGTCTGCAAGGACTGTTTGTAGCCAGATGCCTTGACGTAGTACGTTGGTGCCTTGCGTGCCAGGTTGAGCGGTCCGGGCAGACGTCCTTCCTTGTTGATGCCACGTTCTACTGCAGCCTGCATGGTCCTCCATACTTCCATCAGATAATCCCAGATGCTGCTGTCCTCGCACAAGTCAACGTATTCCCAATAACTTCTGCCAGTGTCTTCACACCATTTCATTATTTCAGTCATGCTGTTCATGTCGTACACATCCGGCGAATCGAACATGTCATTTTCCGCTTTACCCTCTGACAAGGCACCACCGCCTATGCTGTAGACTGTCCATTCATCTGTGACGTTCTTGCCGGCGTCCATCGACACAAATTTCATACCGTTGGGGTGGTATGGCATGAATACGTCAGGCTGCCATATTATTTCGACCGGTGCGACAGTTTGCAGTACTTCCTTGATCGCAACGTCTGTCATGTGCCCTTTGCCCGTGGCTGCCAGGCTTCCGTATAGTGTCACTTCATAGGATGCCGCGTCGCGGTGCTTTTCTAGAAATATTTTTGCCGCCTTCTGTGGCCCCATTGTGTGGCTGCTTGACGGGCCTTTGCCTATTTTGTAAAGTTCTCTTAATGATTTCATTGTCTTCAGATAATTCTTGATTCACGTCGCAAAGTTAATTAAAAAACAGCACAGAGGCAAGTCCTTGAATGCTTTTATTCCGCTGTATTCATTACACTTAATGTACTACTGTGTAACTTATTGAGTGTCAAGGTGACTTAATACAGAAATACTTTACACCGTTT
>HF986620.1 GCA_000433175.1 Prevotella sp. CAG:1058 | reverse complement strand
TTTCCGTAATGTTGCACTTGCTAGTTGACTCTGCCCATTGAGCCAAAAGCGTTTTTCGTTCACAATATTTTGTAGTTTTGTAAATTATCATTACCTTTGCAACATTGATTGGTTCACACCATCGTGATTAAAAGGGAAACGGGTGAGAATCCCGTACAGTCCCGCTGCTGTGAGCTGTCATTGTTGAGACGGACACATAAAAGCCACTGGCACATTTTTCAGCCGGGAAGGCCGTCCCTCTTGCGACAGCGAAGTCAGAAGACCTGCCGTCAATTAATGTTTAATTCACTGCTTCGAGGAAAGCGGTGCATTATAAAAAAGCAAATTGAGACGTACAGTATTATTACCACTATGGGCGGCCATGGCATGGAGCGTGGCAATACCAGCAGGAGCGCAAAACAATGACAGTATTGCGGACAGGCGCATATTGGACAATGTTGTCATTACCGGCAAAGCCTCACAAAAAAGGCTGTCGGCAACGGCTCCCGTACGTGTACTTGACAAGGAATCAATCGTACGACTTGGCGTTACCGACATTGCAGACGCCCTTCACCGCCTGCCGGGAATAACACTGCGGGACTACGGCGGAGCCGGTGGAATGAAAACAGTATCCGTGCGCGGCTTCGGCTCACAGCATACAGGAGTATGTTATGACGGAATAGCTTTAAGCGACTGCCAAACGGGAGAGATAGACGTGTCACGATACTCTCTTGAAAATACGGAAAGCATCGGGCTTACAATAGGCGACAACGATGACATATTCATACCCGCACGCAATGCGGCTTATGCTGCAATGCTGAATATAAGCACGATAACTCCGCCCGACAACGACTCCCGCCCGCACTTGGAAACACAGGTTAAAGCCGGTTCGTTCGGGTACATAAGTCCGTTCATACGGTACAGGCAAAGCTTTAACGGCAAACTGTCACTTACAGCATCAGGAGAATACGTTTACGCCGAGAACGACTATCCTTTCACGCTGCGTAACCTAACGTTGGTTACTCGTGAGAAACGTACCAACAACATGATGAATTCAGGACATGGCGAAGCCGCCTTGTCTTGGCGGATCAACGAAGGACAGAGCCTTGATGGAAAGATATATTATTATGACAATGACCGCCAACTGCCCGGACAAGTAAGATATTACACGAATTTAAGCGGCGAGAACCTTCACGACCGCAACGCTTTCGCCCAATTACAATACAAGGCATGGGGGTGGCACAAGCTGTCATTGAAACTAAACGCAAAATACAACTGGGCGTCATCTGAATACAAGGACGAGACTTACCGTGGCGGAATAAACGATGCAAGTTATTGGCAGAGAGAAGCGTACGCATCAGCTTGTTTGTTGTACACACCTGACGAGATGTTGGCTTTCGACTATTCGGCCGACTATATATTCAACAACCTCAACAGCAGCCTAAAGACTGACACAAGGCCGTACCGCCACACTGCACTGCAATCAGCCACGGCACGCTTCCGCAGCAGCCGATTTACTATAATGGCACGACTGCTGTACTCGCTGTATTTCAACGATGCAAAATATGGGAACAGCGCACGAGATGCAAAAAAGTTGTCTCCATCCGTATCAATGTCGTATAAACTTCTGCGCGGCGAAGACTTATATATAAGGTTATCGTATAAAAACATATTCCGCGCACCGACATTCAACGAGTCATATTTTTACCACTACGGCAGTACCAACTTGCTTCCGGAAAGCACCGACCAGATCAATGCCGGTTTTACTTGGAAACATTTATACGGCATGGGGTCGTACATAAAGCTGTCAGCAGACGCATATTTAAATAAGGTAAAAGATAAAATCGTCGCCGTGCCATACAACATGTTTGTCTGGACAAATATCAATGTAGGGAAAGTCATGGGACACGGTATCGAAGCAGAAGCAACTCTTAACCACAATTTTAACGGCAGGCACTCGATAATGGTGACGGCCAACTATGGATTGCAGCGTTCGGAAAACAAGACAAACGAAGCCTCGCCATACTACGGCAACCAGATTGCCTACACGCCTGAACATCAAGGTAGTGCAGCAATAAACTATGAAAATCCCTGGGTAAACATTACGATACACGGACACGGAATGAGCCACAGGTACACAAACAACGAACATTATCAAGGCTCACGCGTCGACGGGTATGTTGAAATGGGCCTGACTGCTTACCGCGCCTGGAAACTGTGGAAGGGCGAATTAGAAGTAAGAGTCGACATCAAGAACTTATTGGATAAGCAATATGAAATAGTCTCCCACTACCCCATGCCAGGCCGCAGCTGGCAGGCGTCAATAAAATATAAGTTCTGATTTTTACCCACTAAGATTATTTAGTAGGAACATTGAGTAAAATAACATAACCAATTTAATAACAAATAAAATGAAAATGAAAAAGTTTTTGACAATGGCCGCTATTGCGGCAATCTGCGTCCCTATGCTTACAGCATGCAGTGACGATGAAGACGAACAACCCAATCCACCACACGTGGAGACACCAACAGTTGAAGGAATATTCCTTATAAACTCTGGTAACAGCGGCGACCAAATTCCCGGAAGCCTTACCTACATAGGCAATGACGGTAGCACCACTGCAAATGCTTTTGCCACGGTAAACGGCCGCGTATTAGGCAACACCCCTAACGACGTACTAGTGTACGGTTCTAAGCTTTACATAGTTGTAACCGGTGAAAACACTGTCGAAGTTGTCGACAAGACAACCTTCAAATCCATCAAACAAATAAGTACTACAGAACTTATGGGCACAGACAAAGGCAAAAAACCGCGACGTCTGGCTGCCGGTGGAGCATATGTATACCTGTCAACATTCGACGGATATGTAGCAGCGATAGACACGACTGAATATACAGCCGCAAAAATATACCAAGTAGGTTCATATCCTGAAGGCATGGCTTGCGACAACGGCAATCTTTATGTAGCAAACTCTGACTACGGACAAGGAATAAACCCATCGATTTCAAAAATCAACCTTGAAACTGGCGAAGTCACAGATTTCAAGAACGAACTTATCAAGAATCCGACAAGCCTCGTCTGCACGAACGGCAATCTGTATATCCTCGACTACGGAAGCTACGACGCATCATGGAATCAGATAGGCGCTGGTGTTTACTGTCTGAACTCCGGTATTGTATCAAAGGTAGCAGATGCAACAATGATGGCAGTCGACACTAATCATAATCTCATTTACACAATCAACGCGCCTTATACCGTATCAGGTACAACGACTACATTCAACGTTTACGACATCAATTCAGGTACAACAAAAACATTCATAACAGGAGAAGACATTATATCTCCAGCTGCAATAACGGTAGACCCTGTAAAAGGAGATGTCTATATTGCTTCATACAAAAAGAACGTTGATACAGGATATCCTGACTATTCAGCCAATGGCTACGTAAACCAATACACGGCTGAAGGCGTATTTGCAAGACAATATGAGGCAGGCGTTGGCCCCACTGCGTTCGCGCTCAACTTCAGCTATGTAACATTATACTAAATGAAGAAACTCAATTCGATATCATTGCTAATAGCCGTGGCCACCGTTCTTCTCTGCTCATGCCAGAGGGGCGGTGGCACGGCTCAGTTAAGCGACGGCGACACAATTCGCATGGAATATGCCAAGCGGCTGCAAATGGTGGAATACGGCCAATACACTGTCGCCACACTCGCCGACCCATGGAATCCTGGCAAAACACTTCACACATACATATTGGTAAGTGGCAAAAAGGCTTCCGACTCGCCAAGAAACGGGCACACTACGCTAAAAGAAATACAAAAGGCATATCCAAACGCGACAGTAGTAAACGTTCCGCTTAAACGAGCCGTGATAACAACCTCTGTTCATTGCGGACTGATAATGCAATTTGGCAAAGGAGATGCAATACGTGGCGTGTGCGACTTACAATACATAAATCTTCCGTGGATTCAACAACGGTGTAAGGAAGGGGCAATAGCAAACTGTGGCAACGGTATAACACCTACGCTCGAAACAATAATAGGAATTGACGCCGATGCCGTAATAATATCTCCTTTCCAAAACAGTGGCGGTTACGGAAGGCTTAGCAGCTGGGGACGCCCCATTATTGAAGCAGCCGACTACATGGAAACTTCCGCACTCGGCAGGGCTGAATGGATGAAGTTCTACGGCCGCCTGTTTTATGCTGAAAACCAAGCTGACAGCATGTTTGCCGTTGTTAAGCAGAACTACACCAAGCTAAAATCGCTAGCGGCACGTTCAGAGACCAGACGCCGGATGATAATAGACAAGATAAACAGCTCCGTATGGTACATGCCTGGCGGCAACAGCACATTAGGACAAATGATGGCCGATGCAAACGCCGGATACCCATTCGCCGCAGACAAGAGCAGTGGCAGCATTCAATTGACATTCGAAGCCGTGCTCGAGAAAGCATCCGATGCAGACGTTTGGCTCATACGCTACAATAGCAAACAGCCTGCAACATACAACTCGCTGTTATCCGAGAACCAAGGATACGCACGTTTTAAGGCATTCAAGGACAAACAAGTGTATGGCTGCAATACGTATTATATCAACTTTTACGAAGAAACGCCGTTCCACCCCGACATGCTTCTGCGAGATTTTGTAATAATAGCCCATCCAGACCTCAAGCTCGGTACTCCAAAATATTTTAATCTCCTGAAATGAGCAAAGCGACCCTGTCGAACGTAATAATGGCATGCGCCATACTGCCTCTCTTTGCCGCCAACATGCTGGCCGGTGCGGCTGACATTCCGGCAGCTGAAGTATTCAACATAATTATCGGGCACGGGACGGGGCATGATTCATGGCAATACATAGTCATGCAGACCCGCCTGCCACAGGCAATCACCGCAATGTTGTGTGGAAGCTCGCTCGCCGTAAGCGGACTTCTGCTCCAAACAGCCTTCCGCAACCCATTAGCCGGTCCGTCCATATTTGGAATCAACAGTGGGGCCAGCCTCGGTGTTGCCCTTGTAATGCTAGCGTTCGGAGGCGGTCTGACTGTCGGCTCCGTATCCCTTACAGGTTTTATGGCTGTACTGACAGCCGCATTCGCCGGTGCATCCGTAGTAATGGCAGTCCTATTATTATTCGCGACAAGGGTGAAAAACAACGTTATGCTGCTAATTATCGGCATAATGACAGGCTACATAGCGTCGTCGGCAATATCCTTACTCAACTTCTTCGCAACCGAAGAAGGCGTCCACTCATACATGGTGTGGGGTCTGGGCAATTTCGGAGGGGTATCCATGAGCAACATTCCCACATTCACCGCAGTTACTGTTATAGGTCTTGCATGCTCGCTCATGCTTGTCAAGCCACTCAACATGCTGTTGCTTGGCGAGCAATACGCTGAAAACCTAGGAGTAAACACTGTGGCACTGCGCAACAAACTGCTGTTCGTAACCGGGCTTCTTACGGCATCGGCTACGGCATTCTGCGGCCCCATCGCTTTCATCGGGCTTGCTGTTCCACATATCGCGCGCATGATTATAAACACTGACGACCACCGCCAACTGCTACCGGCAACCATCACGGCCGGGATACTTGTCGCCCTGTTGTGCAACGCCATATGCCTGTTGCCGGGCGAAAGCGGAATAATACCGCTAAACGCCATAACCCCTATAATGGGCGCGCCGGTAATAATTTACGTTATCACACGACGCAGGCGATAACCCATAGTTTACCCACTTATAACACCTGCACATGGGGCTTTTTGCACATGGTTTGCAAAAGGCGGCATATTACGTCATAAAAGGTTACCTTTTGTCTTGTAAAAGGCTACTTTTTACCGACCAAAAGGATACCTTTTGCATCACACCTAAAAAAGACATATAAATAAGTAGAATAACTTTATATAAACGAAGGAAAAAGCCACATTATGAAAAACGCATTAGACTTGACACCGCAGCCACCACGTAATGTTTATAAAAAATCAAATTCAGCACTTGCTCTGCTAACGGAAACACACCTGAATAGTCGTTGGCAATTATAGCAAAATGAGCAATGACAGCCCTGTCTACATCACAAAATGAAACATGTACTTGACAATTTAAGCACTTGCCACACATATAAAACACAATATTGGGGTACTGCCCTACATTTTTATATTATTTAATAGTCGTCAAAGCGACACATATAAATATTTTTTTGTAACTTTGCGCTCGAAAATAAAAGCAGACCTGCGCCACAAGACTTATAAATCAAACGAATACAAACAGGCGTGAGTGTCAAAAAATAGGTATATAATTTAAGGAATTATTTTAACCCTTTAAAATAAAGAAAAAAGATGATTAAAATTGGTATTAACGGTTTTGGCCGTATCGGCCGTTTCGTATTCCGTGCTTCTCTTGAAGAGGCTAACAAGAACGATGTTGTCGTAGTTGGAATCAACGACCTTCTGCCTGTTGATTACATGGCTTACATGCTCAAGTACGACACAATGCACGGACAGTTCGACGGCACTATCGAGGCTGACGTTGAGAAGAACGAGCTTATCGTAAATGGCAACCATATCCGTGTTACCGCAGAAAAGGACGCTGCTAACTTGAAGTGGGACGAAATCGGCGCAGAATACGTTGTAGAGTCTACTGGTCTTTACCTGACTATGGACCGCGCTGAAAAGCACCTCCAGGCTGGCGCTAAATATGTAGTATTGTCAGCTCCTTCTAAGAAGGGTGAGGACGGCCGTCAGGCAGACATGTTCGTTTGCGGCGTTAACACTGACACATATGCAGGACAGCAGATCGTTTCTAACGCATCTTGCACAACAAACTGCTTGGCTCCTATCGCAAAGGTTCTGAACGACAAGTTCGGCATCGAGAACGGTCTTATGACAACAGTTCACTCAACTACTGCTACTCAGCGTACAGTTGACGGTCCGTCTCTGAAGGACTGGCGTGGTGGACGTGCCGCTTCTGGCAACATCATCCCGTCTTCAACAGGTGCTGCTAAGGCTGTAGGCAAGGTTATTCCTGAACTGAACGGCAAGCTGACTGGTATCTCAATGCGTGTTCCGACTTTGGACGTTTCAGTTGTAGACCTGACTGTAAACCTGAAGAACGCTGCTTCTAAGGAAGATATCTGCAAGGCAATGAAAGAAGCTTCTGAAGGCGAGCTGAAGGGTATCCTCGGCTACACTGAGGACAAGGTTGTTTCTTCTGACTTCCTCGGCTGCCCGCTGACTTCAATCTTCGACGCTGACGCAGGTGTTTACCTGACTGACAAGTTCGTTAAGGTTGTTTCTTGGTACGACAATGAGATTGGTTACTCTCACAAGGTTATCGACCTCATCAAGATCATGAAGAAGCACAACGGATAATGAATTAAAATTATCGAATATAATCAAATAAACCGCCCGGCATTTGCTTGACGGTTTATTTTTTATTATATTTGCGGTGTCGTTATGCATAAAATGATAACAATATTAGGCCCTACCGCTTCAGGAAAAACAGCCTTGGCGGCAGCGTTTGCTGCGGATAGAGGCGCCGAAATAATAAGCGCCGACAGCCGCCAAGTATACAGGCGCATGGACATAGGAACAGGCAAAGACCTTGCTGACTACAAGGTCGGAGGCAAATTGGTGCCATATCATCTTATTGACATCGCAGAACCTGGTACAAAATACAACGTATTCAAATACCAGAACGACTTCATTACAGCATACAACGACATAACATCCAGGAATTTGCTTCCCGTATTATGCGGCGGAACAGGATTATACATTGAAGCAGTATTAAAAGGATACCAGCTTGCCCCTGTTCCAGAGAATAAGGAACTGCGTGCAAGAATGGGAAACAAGACCTTGGAAGAACTAACTGACATACTTGTGCAACTGAAACGCGAAAACGGTTCCAACATGCACAACAAGACCGATGTAGACACAACAAAAAGAGCAATAAGGGCAATAGAAATAGAAACTTATTACAAGGAACACGACTTGGTAGGGGAAAAGACCTTCCCAAAAATCGAATCTACAATAATCGGCATAAACATAGACCGTGACGAACGCAGACGTAAAATAACCAACAGGTTGCACCAAAGGTTGGACGAAGGCATGGTTGATGAGATAAAATCACTTATCAAGTCAGGCATACAGCCCGAATACCTTATTTACTATGGCCTAGAATACAAATACATCACGGAATACGTAATAGGAAGAATTTCATACGAAGAAATGTTCCGTTCGCTTGAAATAGCCATACACCAATTCGCAAAAAGACAGATGACATGGTTCAGAGGCATGGAACGCAGGGGATTCAAGATAAATTGGATAGACGCCATGCTTCCCATGGAAGACAAAGTACGGCTAATTAACGACATATATAACAAAGAATATGATAATTCAGACCTTTAAAATAGAATGGTAACGGAGAAAACTCGCTGGGGAATATTATATTGTCCGAAACACGGCCTGTCCGCATCAAAAAAAAGATGGGGAAAAATCGAGAATTGCCTGCGTTCACAGAATATTGATTTCGATTTTGTACAAAGTGAAAAGCAGGAAGGAGTTGTCAGGCTCGTAAACATGCTGATTGGCAATGGTTACAAGACCATTATCATCGTTGGCGGCGACTCTGCCCTGAACGACGCAGTTAATTGTCTGATGTCAACCGACAAGGAAACACGTGAATCAATTGCGCTGGGACTAATACCCAACGGAATAATGAACGATTTCGCACATTATTGGGGATTCAAGGAAAACGACCTGGAACAGACCGTCAAATGGCTTAAAGAACGCAGGATAAGGAAAATAGACCTCGGATGCATCCACTACACCAATGCAAAGAACGAAAAATGCCACAGATACTTTTTGAATTGTATCAACATAGGTCTCATATCAGCAATAATGAACTTACGCAGACAGACAAGACGCATCTTCGGTTCGAGAACGCTTTCATTTATCGGCACCATGGCCCTGATGATATTCCAACGGTTGGAATACAAGATGTCATTGCGGATAAACTCTGACACAATCAACCGGAAAGTCATGACGATGTGTGTTGGCAACGCCTCTGGATACGGACAGACACCCAATGCCGTACCTTACAACGGTTTACTTGACGTTTCTGTCGTTTACCACCCAGAGGTGACACAGCTTTTTGAAGGATTCTACTTACTCATAACAGGAAAATTCCTCAACCACCACAGCGTTCACCCATACCGTACGGGCGAAGTCATTGTCAACGAGGCGGTTAAAGCTATGGTCAGCGTAGACGGAAGATTGATGAGAACACCTGTAGGACCTTACAGAATCAACGTTGAACAAGAAGTGATCAACTTCCTGATACCTGAATGACAAACAACGCATACGGCATCAAATGAGGCATTAAAGTATCTACAGTTCCATATTTCTGCATTAATCACAATGCCTGACGAAAAAAAAAGTTTTTTTTTTGTCATAAAAAATAAAATTATTACCTTTGAAAGGTCGTTAAGGGCAATGCCATGCAATATGTCGTTGTCCGTATTTTGATATACGAAAACTTTAAATCTCTTTATATTATACCATGAGTTATCTTAAATTTGAAAAGACTCTGATGACAAACCTGGAAGAATCGCTTTCTAGGGAATTGTTGCGTACTAACCGTTCGGGGGCTTATTCATGTTCGACTATTGTCGACTGCAATACAAGCAAATACCACGGGTTGTTAGTCGTACCTGTTCCAGACATAGATGCGGACAATCACGTATTGCTTTCTTCCCTTGACATCACGGTAATCCAGCACGGCGCGGAATTCAACCTTGGACTGCATAAATACCAAGGAAATAATTACAGTCCGAAAGGGCACAAATATATCCGCGAGTTCAATTGTGACAAAGTTCCCACCACCGTATACCGCGTAGGGGGCGTACTCTTGAAAAAGGAAGTTGTTTTCCAACATTATGAGAACCGCATCCTAATACGTTACACATTGGTTGACGCACACAGCGAGACGACATTAAGGTTCAAACCGTTCCTCGCATTCAGGAGCGTCAGAAAAGTAACACATGAAAATTCAACGGCAAGCCGTGAATATCACCTTGTAGACAAAGGCATTAAGACTTGTATGTACGCAGGATATCCTGACTTATACATGCAATTCAGCAAAGCAAACGAGTTTGTGTTCACACCCGACTGGTACAGGGGTATTGAATATTCAAAGGAACAGGAAAGCGGATATGAATACAGCGAAGACTTGTACGTTCCCGGATATTTCGAAATGAATATCAAAAAAGGCGAAAGCATAGTATTTGCAGCTTCAACCTCAGAAATCAAGACAAGCTCGCTCAAGCATCTTTTTGAAAAAGAAGTCGAAGACCGCTCTCCGCGCGACAATTTCTTCCACTGCCTTGTAAACGCAGCCCACCAGTTTCACAACAGGACCAGTAAAGACGAGCGTTACATTCTGGCAGGATACCCTTGGTTCAAGTGCCGCGCCCGCGATACATTCATCTCACTACCAGGCTTAACTTTGGCAATAGACGAGCAAGACTATTTCGAACTCGTAATGAAAACTGCAGAGAAAGGCATACGTGAATTCATAGCAGGCAAAACTTTGACTGTAAATATAACGGAAATGGACCAGCCGGACGTATTCCTTTGGGCTATTTGGGCTATACAGCAATATGCTAAATCTGCAGGCGACGACAAGTGTCTGGCAACTTACGGTGAATTGGTAAAAGACATTATTACATATATAATAGCTGGGAAGCATCCTAATCTGAGCCTCGATACAAACGGTTTGGTTAGTACAGACGGCCATGACAAGCCTGTAACTTGGATGAATTCTACCGTAAATGGACGTCCTGTCGTCCCAAGAACAGGATATATTGTCGAATTCAACGCGCTTTGGTACAATGCCCTTAAGTTCGGAGCCAAACTGGCAGCATTGAAGGGGGACAATGAGAAAACTGAAGACTGGGAAAAACGTGCAGAACTTTGCAAGCAATCGTTCATTGAAACGTTCTTGAACGATTATGGATATCTTTATGATTATGTAGACGGCAACATGATGGATTGGAGCGTTCGTCCAAACATGATATTCCCTGCCGCCTTTGATTATTCACCATTGTCTCAGGACCAGAAGAAGAGTGTGATTGATGTATGCACGCGTGAACTACTGACGCCCAAAGGCCTGCGGTCACTCTCACCCAAAAGCGGCGGATACAATCCTATGTACGTCGGTGCGCAACGTGATTACGCTTACCACCAAGGTACGGCATGGCCATGGCTCGGCGGATTCTACATGGAAGCCTGCCTTAAATTATATAAACGTACAAGGTTGAGCTTCATCGAAAGGCAAATGGTAGGATACGAAGATGAAATGATGATAAACTGTCTCGGTACAATACCAGAAGTATCTGACGGCAATCCACCGTTCCGTGCACGTGGAGCCATCTCATTTGCAATGAACGTAGCCGAGATTTTGAGGACATTGAATCTTCTTGAAAAATATTCATACGTAAAATAAAAGGAGGAGCAATATGAAAGTATTAATGTTTGGTTGGGAGTTTCCTCCTCATATACTTGGAGGCCTTGGTACGGCCAGTTACGGTATAACCAAAGGTCTTGCAGAGCAAGGCGACATGGACATCACGTTCTGCCTTCCCAGGCCGTGGGGCGACGAAGACAAGAGCTTCATGAACATTATCGCGATGAATGCCGTGCCTGTTGTTTACCGTGATGTCAATTACGACTATGTCAGAGACAGAATCGGAAATATCATGTCGCCTGAAATGTATTACAGTCTTCGCGACCACATATATGCAGATTTTAATTATATGCTGGTGAATGACTTGGGATGTATCGAATTCTCAGGTAAATATCTGGATAACCTTCATAGCGAGATCAACAATTATTCGATTGTCGCAGGAGTTGTTGCCCGCCAACAGGAATTCGACATTATCCATGCACACGACTGGCTGACTTATCCAGCAGGAATACATGCCAAGAAAGTAAGCGGCAAACCTTTGTGCATACACGTCCACGCTACCGATTTCGACCGCAGTAGAGGCAATGTTAACCCGACAGTCTATTCTATCGAAAAAGACGGAATGGACAATGCGGACTGCATAATGTGCGTAAGCGAATTGACACGACAGACGGTCATCAACCACTACCACCAGGATCCGCGCAAGTGTTTCACTGTACATAATGCAGTTTATCCCTTGCGCCAGGAACTTCAAGACATACCTCGCCCAGACCATACTAACAAGGAAAAGGTTGTAACGTTCCTCGGCCGTATAACAATGCAAAAAGGACCAGAATACTTCGTAGAAGCAGCAAACATGGTACTCCACCGTACACGCAACGTCCGCTTCTGCATGGCTGGAAGCGGCGACATGATGGATGCAATGATTTACCTTGCCGCAGAACGTGGGATAGCCGACCGTTTCCACTTCCCCGGTTTCATGCGCGGAAAGCAAGTTTATGAATGTTTGAAAGATTCTGACGTATATGTAATGCCTTCGGTAAGCGAACCTTTTGGAATATCTCCGCTCGAGGCGATGCAATGCGGTACGCCAAGCATCATTTCCAAACAAAGTGGTTGCGCCGAAATTCTGACCAATTGTATAAAAGTGGATTATTGGGACATCCATGCTTTGGCTGATGCAATTTATTCTATCTGCCACAACGACAGCTTATTCAACTATCTCCAAACTGAAGGCAAACGCGAAGTAGATCAAATAACATGGGAAAAGGTTGGTTTGTGGATACGCGAACTGTATGAACGCACTTTAGGCATAAAGAATTAAACAGACAAAGACAACTTAAAATCAATTTATTAACAAATAAGGAATTACGCAATGAAAACAATATGCTTATATTTTGAGATTCACCAAATAATCCATCTCAAACGCTATCGTTTCTTCGACATAGGAACCGACCATTATTACTACGACGACTATGAGAACGAACGTAGCATCAGCGACATAGCAGAACGTTCATACATGCCTGCGCTGAACACTTTTCTTGAAATGATCAGGAACAATGGCAATTACTTCAAGCTGGCATTCTCTATTTCCGGCGTTGGCTTGGAACAATTGGAAATGCATGCACCGCAGGTAATAACCAAATTGCAGGAACTTAACGACACTGGATGCGTAGAATTCCTGGCTGAGCCTTACTCACACGGCTTATCCTCAATGGTGAACGAGGAAGCATTTGCCGCCGACGTGAAGAAACAAGCAGCAAAGATACAGGAGTACTTTGGCAAGAAACCTACCGTTTTAAGGAACTCTTCACTCATATACAGCGACGACATAGGCGAACAAGCAGCCGCAATGGGTTTCAAAGGCATGCTTACTGAAGGTGCAAAGCACGTTTTAGGATGGAAATCTCCACACTATGTATACAACTGTGCTATCGCGCCCAACCTTAAACTGCTGCTCCGTGATGTTGAATTAAGCGATGACATCAGTCTGCGATTCAACAACAGCGATTGGGCTGGTTACCCGTTATTTGCAGATAATTACATCAACCGCATAGCTTCACTGCCTGAAAACGAGCAAGTAATCAACATTTTCATGGAGCTGTCCGCACTTGGCATTGCCCAGCCGTTGTCATCTAATATACTTGAGTTCATCAAAGCCCTGCCCGGTTATGCAAAGGAGAAAGGCATAACATTCTCAACACCAACAGAGATTTGCCTTAAGATGAACAGCGTAGGCAACCTGGACGTGCCAGACACATTGTCGTGGGTGGATGAAGAGAGGGACGTAAGCTGCTGGCTAGGCAACCCGATGCAGCGAGAGGCGTTCAATAAACTTTACAGTGTAGCCGACCGCGTACGCATCGCCAACGATCCACGTATCAACCAAGACTGGGATTACTTACAGGCAAGCAACAACTTCCGCTTTATGACGACCAAACCTTCTAATGTCGGATTAGACAGGGGTATATACAGTTCACCGTTTGATGCTTTCACAAACTACATGAACATTCTGGGAGACTTCATCAACCGAGTTAACTCGTTGTATCCAGAAGAAATAGACAACGACGAACTCAACTCATTGCTTACAACAATCAAGAACCAAGGTGATGAGATTGAAATGAAGGACAAGGAAATCGTACGCTTGAAAGCTAAAGTCGAAAAGATGCAAACTGCCGAAGCCAAACTAAAGGCCAAAGTGGAAAAGACAAAGACTACGGCAAAGAAAGCCACAGCAAAGGCAACAGCCAAAGCTGCAAACGAAGAATCAAAGAAGGCTGAATAATAAGATTATAAAGAATTAGCCAAAAACAAGATGCCGGGCGATATAACATTGCCCGGCATTTTTATTTCATACAGAATCCGGCCTAACAATAGCTAAAGACAGGCCATCAGCCATTAAGACCCAAGACCTTACGCAAAAGGTTACCTTTTACGTTATGAAACGATGCCTTTTGCGCTGCAAGAGGTTACCTATTAAAAGACAAAGCATAACCTTTTACAATGCACCATAATGTCAAGGCAAATTAGATAAACTTACATTATATTGCAACACTTGGTAAAGATGGCACAATTTTTGCAGTATCAGATTTAGAACAAGCATAATGACATAAAAACAAAAATAATTGTTTTGTACTGCTACCAAATTGCATTATCTTTGCACAGACAAATTGCATAATGGATTGGGAACAAATTAGTCAAATACAATAAAGTTCAAAAAAACAGGCAAACATTACATAACACAGACAAAAAGACTCAATAAGAATATACATGACAAGTCAATTTTCACCTAAAGTATCACAAATTCTGGCGTTCAGCAGAGAAGAAGCTGCAAGACTTGCAAGCCGCTCCGTCGGACCGGAACACTTGTTGCTGGGCATACTCCGCGACAAGACAGGACCAGTATATGAACTTTTCGTAAAATCGGACATCAATTTCCAAACCGTAAAAGACGAACTTGAACAGAGAGTACGCGAAGAAGACTACTCGCAGCCAATACGCACACACGAACTCGTATTGAACGAGAAAGCCAGCAACATTCTGAAACTTGCCGTACTGGAGGCACGTATACAAGCAACACAAATGGTAGACGAACAGCACTTGTTCTTAGCCATACTGCACGACCATGTCAACAACGGAGCAAAAGAAGTACTTGAATTTAACAACATGAATTACGAAGACGCATTGACATATTTTCAAAGAAAGACAAGCCAGACGCTGAACGGAATAGGCATACCCGACAAGGAAGAAGAAGAGGAAGACGACGGAATGCTGAACATTAACGGCGGAAACTCGCAGAAGTCAAGACAGCACAACTCGTCAAACACGGCGACAAGCGTACACCGCCCTGCCGGCAAGACTCCAGTCCTTGACAATTTCGGCACGGACCTGACAAAGGCTGCAGCAGAAGGCAAGCTCGACCCCGTAGTAGGACGCGAGCACGAGATACAACGTGTCATAGAAATCCTCTGCAGACGTAAGAAAAACAATCCCATACTGATTGGCGAACCCGGAGTCGGCAAAAGTGCCATTGTGGAAGGCCTGGCACAACTTATCTGCAAGCACCACACATCGCCTATACTGTTTAACAAAAGGATAATCAACCTCGACATGGCTGCCGTTGTGGCAGGAACCAAGTACCGCGGCCAATTCGAGGAACGGATACGCGCGCTGATAAAGGAAATAGAACAAAATCCCGACGTCATAATCTTCATCGACGAAATACATACGCTAATCGGCGCAGGCTCAACGCCCGGGTCAATGGATGCCGCAAACATACTGAAGCCGGCTTTGGCCAGGGGAACAATACAGTGCATCGGAGCAACAACGCTCGACGAATACCGTAACTCGATAGAAAAAGACGGTGCGCTGGAACGGCGTTTCCAGAAAGTGATGATCGAGCCTACAACTGCCGACGAAACGTTGGAAATATTGAACAACATCAAAGACCGTTACGAATACCACCACCATGTGGAATACTCTGATGATGCCATATTGGCGTGTGTCAAACTGACAGAAAGATACGTTACAGACAGGTCGTTCCCTGACAAGGCTATCGACGCGCTCGATGAAGTGGGTGCAAGAGTACACCTGCAACACGCGCAAATGCCACCGGAGATAAGCGAAAAAGAAAAAGAAATAAGCTACGTAAAAGAGAAGAAACTGGCTGCTGTGAGAAACCAGAATTTCGAACTTGCAGCAAGTTACCGGGACAAACAGACCGAGCTCGAGGCTGAACTCTTGGAACTGCAAGACAAATGGACAAACAACGAGCTTGGCAACCGGGACACAGTTACTGAGAAAGATGTTGCCGACGTGGTTTCGATGATAACCGGAGTACCGGTGCAACGAATGGCGGAAGCAGAAGGCGAACGTCTAAAAAACATGGGCGATGAACTTAAAAAACATGTAGTAGCCCAAGACAAGGCCATTGAGAAGATCGTCAAATCAATACAACGCAACCGCGTAGGCTTAAAAGAGCTGAAACATCCGATAGGCGCATTCATGTTCCTCGGTCCGACCGGAGTCGGCAAGACGTACCTTGCAAAGAAACTGGCCGAATACATGTTCGGCAGCAGTGACGCATTAATACGAATCGACATGAGCGAGTACAGCGAAAGCTTCAATACCTCGAGGCTCGTAGGAGCCCCTCCGGGATATGTAGGCTATGAAGAAGGAGGACAACTTACCGAGAAGGTGCGCCGCCACCCCTACTCTATCGTACTGCTCGACGAGATTGAAAAGGCTCACGGCAACGTGTTCAACATGCTGCTACAAGTACTCGACGAAGGCAGGCTTACCGACGGAAACGGCAGGCTGATAGACTTCCGCAATACAATAATAATAATGACGAGCAACGCCGGAACACGCCAACTCAAAGAGTTTGGCCGCGGCGTAGGCTTCAATGCGGGCGGCAGCATGGGACTTAGCCTCAACGAAAACGACAAGGAATATGCACGCAGCATAATACAAAAGAGCTTGAGCAAGCAATTCAGTCCTGAATTCCTCAACCGTCTTGACGAAATAATAACCTTCGACCAGCTCGACCTTGATGCGATAAAGAAAATCATCGACATCGAATTGTTTGAACTGAAAAAGCGCATTGAGGAGATGGGCTACAAGCTTGAGCTGACCGAAACTGCGAAAGAATTTGTGGCTAACAAAGGATACGACGTACAGTTCGGAGCCCGTCCGCTGAAACGAGCAATACAAAACTACATAGAAGACGGCGTATGCGAACTGCTGCTTGACAACAAGCTAAAGGCAAATGATACAATTTTTATCAACAAGAATCCGGAAAAAGAAGAACTAACGTTTGACGTCCAACAGACAGTTGACAACAATTAACCAAAACTAAAATAAAAAAGGTGTGCATGGCAAAGCCCAATGCACACCTTTTTATTTTAAATGAATATCCGCATGTTCCCAAATTAGCAAAGTTT
>HF986619.1 GCA_000433175.1 Prevotella sp. CAG:1058 | reverse complement strand
GAAAAAAGAATTACAGGTATATTGAATGACGCATTAACAAAATAATTAATAGTCCTTTAATATCAGATTTTGTATCTTTTCTAATTGTTGTTCTTCTAAAAGGAAATAAGACACAGGTTGTTTGTTATCTTTTAGATAAAAGAAAAGATGCCTGATGCCGGGAGCCTCAGGATAGGTATAGGCTTCAATCTTTGTTACTGGTATATCAAGCGAATTTAATTGACGGATAAGGTCCTTACGCTGTTTGGCATCAAGACCTACATACGCATTATATACTTTATCGATGTAGAACTTTTTCATGTTGTGTGAGACTTTGACAGAGTTTCGTGCTTGTGCTTGGCTACGAAATAAATTCTAATGGCTGTTTGGATTTAAAAACGCTGCTTTTTGAATTTTATTGTCATCACACGACATATCTTCACTTTCAAGTTTCGCAAATACGAAACTTGAACAGATAACTTATTAATCACGACGTTACATTATGACACACCGTGGTATGTCCCTACTGTCAGAGGGATAAAATGTAAAACTAGAATAGCATAACAAATAAACACTATGATAAGACTAAAGACGCTCTCTATACAGGAGAGCAGAGATGCACTTGGCAAGTTGCCTGAGGGCAAACTGCTGATAAACACAATTAACGCTCACTCTTATAACACCGCCCTGAAGGACAAGCTGTTTGCAGAGGCTCTGACAAAAGGCGACGTGCTTATTCCTGACGGAGTGAGCATAGTGAAGGCATGCAAATGGCTGAAGGCTAAGTCGCAGCCAAAAGAACGCATAGCCGGATGGGATCTGTTTGCGTTTGAGATGGACAAGCTGAATCGCAAAGGCGGCAAATGCTTCTTTATGGGCAGCAGCGAAAAGGTGCTGAACCTGATAAAGAAAAGGGCTGCCGTGGACTATCCTAACATAACAGTGGAGACGTATTCGCCACCATATAAGCCGGAATTCAGCAAAGAAGACAACGACGCTATAATAGAGGCTATAAACAAGGCTAACCCCGACTTGCTGTGGATAGGCATGACGGCACCGAAACAGGAGAAATGGACTTACTCACACTGGAACGAGC
>HF986618.1 GCA_000433175.1 Prevotella sp. CAG:1058 | reverse complement strand
CCATGCCACAATAACGTAAGCCGTTGATACAATGATTATTGGGGCAGACTGACTGCCTCATACATATAAAACTGCATTTAATCTGAATCCCAATAAAATACTCTTACCATTTACAGCACACCCTGCGGAGGGTCGCCTTGTCGTCGTATAAGGCAAGAACGGCAGCCGGCAGTAGCGTGTAAAACAAGCAAAATGCCTGCCGATTACAGGCAGACATCAACCTTATTATATTTACATACCAGGCAAAAGGATACCTTTTGCGTTCACAAAGGCCATGTTTCAGCGCCTAAAAGGCAATGAATTGCAAGCTAAAAGACGGCATATTGGAAGCATGGCGCAGGCATCCGCGTAACCAACTCATATCCAAGTACTTACAGCGCAGGCATTTTTCCATGACAGACGGCACGAGGCAAGAACGGGCGTCACGCGGCAAACGGACGTCTTACATGCGCATAGCATTAATTCATCGTTTTTTCAAAATAAACAAGCCTTTGATTTACAGATTTTAGAAACTATTTTTGCGATTGTTAATTAAAAAAACTAATTTTGCACATGATAATATCATTTAATACCCATGATTACATTCTTTAATACCTATGATTACATTTATTATTAGTTTGCTTGCCCTGGTGGCAGGCTATTTCATTTACGGACGGATAGTCGAACGCATCTTTGGCCCCGACAACCGCCCTACCCCAGCCGTAAGCAAGGCCGACGGTGTTGACTACATTGTTATGCCTGGATGGAAGATATTCATGATACAGTTTCTCAACATAGCAGGAACTGGTCCTATCTTCGGTGCCATAATGGGTGCCAAGTTCGGCCCTTCGGCATACCTGTGGATTGTGTTAGGCTGTATCTTCGCCGGCGCCATGCACGACTATCTCAGCGGCATGCTGTCGATACGCCACGGCGGAGCAGGCCTGCCCGAACTCGTAGGCCACTATCTCGGCGGCGGCACAAAGAAAGTGATGCTGGTGTTCTCGGTATTCATGCTTATAATGGTAGGAGCCGTGTTTGTTTACAGTCCGGCGCTGATACTGGGTGCGCTGTCAGGCGGCGGCACCACGTGGGTGTACATCTGGTGCGGCATTATCTTCGTTTATTACTTCCTCGCCACGATGCTTCCCATCGACAAGATTATCGGAAAGATATATCCGCTGTTCGCGATAGCCATGCTCTTCATGGCGGTGGCGCTCCTGGTAGTGCTAATAATAAAATGGCCGCAGCTGCCCGAACTGACTGACGGCCTCAGCAACATGAGCCCGGCTGCCGGTCCGATATTCCCCTGCCTGTTCATAACGATAGCCTGCGGGGCAATAAGCGGATTCCATGCCACACAGAGCCCGCTCATGGCGCGCTGCATGGCACACGAGAAACAGGGACGCCCCTTGTTCTACGGCGCAATGATAACCGAGGGCATCGTGGCACTGATCTGGGCAACCGTATCTTCTTACTTCTTCTACGGCGGAGCGGCACAGGAACTCGGCGCACCGCTCACGCTACAGGCTCCCGAGGTGGTGACGACGGTATCGCCGGGCTGGCTCGGCATATTCGGCGGCGCACTGGCAATGCTGGGCGTTGTAGCCGCACCGATAACCAGCGGCGACACGGCTCTGCGCAGCGCACGACTCATCATAGCGGAGTTCTTGAACATAGAGCAACACTCCATACGCCGCCGCATATATATCTGCCTGCCGCTCTTCCTCGTAACATTCGGCTTCCTGTGGTTTAACATCGCCGATGCCGACGGTTTCAACATTATATGGGGATGGTTCGGATGGGCAAACCAGACGCTGGCGGTGTTCACGCTTTGGGCGCTGACGGTGTACCTGGCACGCAAGTCGAAGCCTTATATCATAACGCTCGTGCCGGCAATGTTCATGACGGCGGTATGCTCGTCGTTCATCCTGGTCTACAAAAACTCGTTCGCACTGGGCGACGTGGCCGGTTACATCACCGCCGTGATCGTGTTCGTGCTGTCAGGACTGCTGTTCGCGGTATGGCACAAGAAGTTTTGCAAGCCTGCTACCGGCAACGAGTAACTAAAAACATGTGCGGCACCGGCGAATGCCGCTTTTGAAAAACGTTTAACGCATATAAACAAAAATCGAACCTAATAAAGTGAGTCAACCTTAGTTCTGGTTGACTCACTTTATTATTACACCCCGCCATCAACAAGGTCAATGGCTGTAATGTTCCGCCGCATGGCGCGCGACCAACGGGCATGACAATAAGATACTTATGCGCCCTGCTTAAAACTGGGCGATATAAGACTTTATAACGTAGCGCCCCTTCAGTGCTTATTGGAACCGAAACAGCATGCAGCCAGACAACAAAACAAAAACACCTTGCCGGCAGCAGCCCGGCAAGGTGTATATTAATTATCCTAAAACCCCGACAACATATTTTGTAATGAAGTAGCCTCCTATAACGAGCCATACGTAAAGCATGCCGGCAAGAAGGAAGGGCTTTGCACCAGCCTGCTTGAACTTCTGTATGTTGGTGTCGGTACCAAGAGCCGTCATCGCCATGGTGAGCAGGAAGGTGTCGATATACTCAATTACGCCGTTAAGCGGTATGTCCTTTACGGTAGGAGCGTCGCACAGATACTGGAGAAGCGAGTTAACACAGATGATGCCTATGAAGCCGAAGGCGAACCAGGGTATGGTGATCTTGCTCTTCTCCTTATGCCCGTCGGGTGTAACGCGCTTGCGTCCGGCAAGCGCGAAGCTCATGATAACAAGCACGGGGGCGAGCATCATGACACGAATCATCTTCGTGATTGTCGCCGTTCCGGCTATGCCGAGACTGTCGGTAGGGTCCATGGCGTTGCCTGCTCCTGCCACGTGGGCAACCTCGTGAAGGGTGCTGCCCGTGTAGACGGCGACGGCGGTGTCGCTCAACCCTGAAAGGATGCCGGCACGGTACATTATGGGATAAAGGAACATGGACAGAGTACCGAAGATAACCACCGTGGATACGGCGATGGCGGTCTTGTGGCTTTCGCACTTGACAACAGGCTCAGCTCCAAGGACGGCGGCGGCACCGCAGATGGCGCTTCCCGTGGATGTCATGAGGGCGGTGTCGCGGTCGAGCTTAAGCATGCGGCCGAACCACAGGCCGAGGAAGATGGTGCCCGTAACGATGATGGCGTCGACAACGATGGCAGGCACGCCGACGGCTGCCACCTGGGTAAGCGTAAGGCGGAAACCGTAAAGCACGATGCCTGTACGCAGAAGCTGCTTGGTACAGAACTTGATGCCGGGCACCCATGTCTCGGGCAGCTTGTTACGAAGACTGTTGGCATAGAGCATGCCGAGAATGATTCCGATAATGAGCGGACTTAGCGATAGCTGCTTCATTACGGGAAGGTCGGCAAGATAGAATGCCGCAAACGAAAATAACGCAATCAGCAGAATGCCGTGAAGGGTGTTTGCCCTGTTTCCTTTTTCAAACATGATAAATTACCTTTGGTTATTATTGTTCTTATTTCTCACTTCATACCGTCTGCCCGCACATGCCTGCCTGCAAGGCGGCGATACTGAATCCGGTTGCAAAGGTAATTAATTTTCCGTTATGAGGTATATTTAAAATATTTATACTCTATAACCTGCGGTTATAATACTGCGGCGCGTAAAGTCCTTGAACTTTTCAGTCAGCGGTGAGTCCTTACCGGCAGAGGCAACAAAACTGAAATGGCGGATAAAGCTGAGTCCTGTTATGTCGATGACACGGAACACGCCCCTGGCAAGCTCTTCCCTGACGGAGAACACCGACACTATGCCCACACTGCGGCTGTGGCGCAGAAAGGCCTTGATGGCCTCGGTGCTGCCAAGGCGTATGCGTACATTAAGCTCGGAAAGCTTTATGCCGTGACGTTCGAGCCCTGTCCCTATGACTTCAAGGGTGCCCGAACCTTGCTCGCGCAAGACAAGCGGAAGGCGGCACAGGTCGTGAGGGGTAAGCTCTTCAGGCAGCGACTCGTTGCCGGCTGCCTTGACTATCGCTACAAGTTCGTCTTCAAGAAACGGCTCGTATTGCAGGCCTGCCGCATGGGTTACGCCCTCAACCATGCCGAAGTCAATCTCGTGGTTTAGCAGGGCGTTCTCTATGTCGCGCGAATTGCCGTTAGCCAGCGACACTTCTATCTTCGGATACCTCTCGGTAAACTCTGCAAGAATCTGAGGCAGCACGTATTGGGCTATCGTGGTGCTTGCTCCTATGCTTATATGTCCGCTGCCGCGCGCGTTGAGCAGGCCCATGTCATACTCCATACGGTTGTACTCGTCGAGTATGCGGCTGCAGTGTTCGAGCAGCAGGCGGCCGGCATCGGTAAGCATTATCTTGCCGCCCGTGCGGTCGAACAGCCTCACGGAATATTGCCGCTCAAGCTCGTTAATGTGCTTGGTTATTGCCGGCTGGCTAACAAACAGCTCTTTAGCCGCCCGCGTGAAGCTCTGGTTCCTGGCTACGCTGTAAAACACCTTCAGTCTGAAATCCGACATTTCCCTGTTAAGTTTTGCGACTTGTCCTTATTATGAAAATACAAACACGTGTGTTATTTGTCCTTGCTGGCGGCGGCATGCGTCACAATAGCGACGCAAGGCCGGCACAAACGTACACGTCCGTGAACCTGCGGCGAGGTCCACGGACGGTATGATGAAAATATCTTAAATGCCCCGGCCGAGATAGGTCTCCATGTTTGCGATGACCTTGTCTGTGAGCCTGCGGTATGCCTGGCGGGTGATGCCTGACGAAACACGCACGCAATTCATGTGCGGATGATCAAGGAAGCGTTGTCCGCCTGCGGCTCCTACCGTGTCGCAATAACAAATGTTGTCGCCGTCGAGCCAGCGGGCGAACGGTTCCTCGTCCCATGCGGGCGACAAGCCTGTATTGAAAAGTATCTTATGGCCGCCCAAACGCCTGAACTCCTCTTCATGCAACAGTACCGTGTTCTTATTCAGGCAGCAGAAAATGACATCGCTTTGTTCAAGCAAATCGCCAAGGGGAGTGAAACGGTAACCTTTGCTTTCGGCAGCGGGTTTCTTGCTACGGGCGAAATAGGCGATATCGGCTCCGAGGAACTTCATGGCGTCGGCTATCATTCCGCCTGACTTGCCAAGGCCTATAACTCCGACCTTGAGGCCGGTAATCTCGCTCGGACTGCCGAACCATGCAGGCCGGCCGAAGCCGTGCAGGCAACGCACAAGCTCGCTGATTACATATTCAATGACGCCTTCGTCGCCGTAATCGCGGATGCCGGTAACGACGATACCATGCTGATTGGCGTATTTTATATCGACATTGGCACTTTCAGGCGAATAGAGCGAACAGCACATGCCGACGTATCTGACATTCGTGCATTGCTCAAGCGTCTCTTTGGGCAGTGACGATGTAAAGCTCAACAATACGGCGTCAGCATCGCCTATGCGCCTGACTATCTCGTCAGACGATGAAGGTATGTCGTCGTACATGACAACACTCTCAGCAAGCCCCTCAAGGCGTGGACGAGCTTCAGGAACCATATTGACTGGTTCTATGGCCACCAGTTTCTTGAACTTGTCCATATATCTACGTATTTTTATATTTTAACCGGATTAATATTTAGTGCGTTTACGGTTGGCATCCTTATTGCCTGCGTTGCCTTTCTTATTATCGTTCAACCTGATGCAGTCGTCGCCTATCGTTATGAGACGGCGCTTGTACAGGTCGCCGACAGCCTTCTTGAAGTTCTTCTTACTTACCTGGAACTGACGGTAAATATCTTTGGCAGGACTCTTGTCGGTCAGCAGGCACACGCCGTTGTTGCTTTCAAGATATTCAAGAAGCACGTCGCCGAGGCCTTTGGTCATGCGCCAGCCCGTAGGTTGCAGCATGACGTCTATCTTGCCGTCCTCGCGCACGATGTCGATATAGCCCTTCATGCGGTCGCCGGTATGTATGTCCTTGAATATCTGGTTGCCGTAAACGAGGCCGGGGAAACTGTTGTCTACGATAACCTTGAAGCCGAGGTCGGTCTTCTGCCACACCAACAGGTCGACTTCGTCGCCGTGGGCGTACGGCGGGAAGTTCGTATCCATGAAGTGCTCGACCTTGGCCGACGCAACGATGCGGTGGCTCTCGCTGTCTACATGGACGAAGACAATGTAGCGCTTGCCTTTCTCCATCTTCATCTTCTGCTCGCGGAACGGGCAGAAAAGGTCTTTCATCAGACCCCAGTCGAGGAACGCGCCGTACTCGTTGACCCATGCGACTTCAAGATAGGCGAAGTCGCCCACCTTGGCGTATGGCCGCTGGGTAGTGGCCACAAGCCTCTCCTCGTTGTCGAGATAGACAAAGACCTCAAGCTCGTCGCCCACCTTGCAGCCTTCAGGCACATAGCGTGCAGGCAAGAGGACTTCGCCTTCGTCGCCTCCGTCAAGATACATTCCGAAGTCGACCGACTTGACCACGGTCATCCTATTATAGTCACCCAATCTTATGAAATCCATACTTCTTTCTGTTTTAATATTATTATGAAGCTGCCGGCATGTTACGGAATGTCACTCGCCGGACTCTGCGGGGGCGGTTTCGGCAGTTGAATCAGAAGCGTCAGATGCCGCCTGTACGTCAGGTTCAAGCATGCCGTCCTTCATTGAAATAGTCCTGTCGGTTATCTTTGCCAGGCTCTCGTCGTGCGTAACGATGACGAAGGTCTGGCCTGTCTTGTCGCGCAGGTCGAAGAACAGCTGGTGAAGCTCGGCCTTGTTCCTGGAGTCGAGACTGCCCGAAGGTTCGTCGGCGAGTATGACGGCAGGCCTGTTGACAAGCGCGCGGGCAACGGCCACACGCTGCTTCTCGCCTCCCGAGAGTTCGTTGGGCTTGTGTCCGGCACGGTCGGCAAGCCCCATGAAGTCAAGAAGCTCCTTAGCACGCTTCTTGGCTTCGCTCTTCGACATGCCTGCTATGAAGGCAGGAATCATGATGTTCTCGATAGCCGTGAACTCGGGCAGGAGCTGGTGGAACTGGAACACGAAGCCGATGCGCTTGTTGCGGAACTCGGACAGTTTCTTCGAGCTTAGCTTCCTTACGTCGGTACCGTCTATGATTATCTCGCCGCTGTCAGGCTTGTCGAGCGTGCCCATTATCTGGAGCAGCGTGGTCTTGCCTGCGCCGCTGGGGCCTACGATGCTAACCACTTCGCCTTTGTTGATGTGCAGGTCGATACCCTTAAGCACTTGCAGCGACCCGAAACTTTTGGTTATGCCTTTAATGTCTATCATTTTCGTATAATTATTTATTGCATGTCCGCAGTCATGCCGGCCTGCCCGCCAGTCGCGGCACCAGTCACAAGCAAGCACCTTGCCCGGCTCCTACAGTCCGACACTGTCACGGCATCATGCAAATTTCTTTCTTATCCATGTAATAATCATGTCGTACGCACTGCGCTGCTCATGGCGCTGCGGTTCGGCCAATGTCATGGCACCGACAGGCTCGCCGTACTGGTCGGGGAAGATAATCATCAGGCTCTTGCCGGAGAAATACGTGGTGAGCTCCTCGGGCAGACGCTCGAGCGCCGACTTGTATGATATGGTGCCCTTACGGGCGGTTATAACGACGAACAAGTGGTCGTCGGCTACGCCGTCAGCAAGATTGGCAATGTCTATCCAATGCGCCATGAAGGTGTATTCGGCACGCACGTTGGGATGACGGTGCTGTATGTACTCGTTGATGAGCGAAAGCGTCTCGCGCTTTGCATGGAACTGTATGCGGCAGTCAAGATTCTCGGCTATGCGGGCGAGGCGCTCCATCCAGCGGTAGAAACCGGGCTCGAACTCGGCCCTGGACGGCACGGCTACCTGTATGCGCCTGAGCGTATTCAACGGGCGGAGGCAGCGCACAATGGTAATCTGGCGGCTAAGGCCGTTGAACAGGCCGGGTATGAACTCGCCCCAGAACTTCTTGGCGGAGTCTTCGCTCTTGTGCATGCCGATTATCATTTCAGATGCGTTAAACTCCTTGAAGGCGTGCTTTATGCCGTTTATGATGTTGGTGGCTATCCTGACCTGGGTCTGCACTCCCACGCCTGCATAATTGGCTACCTTGGTAACACGTTCGAGCAAACGCCGCCCCTTCTCCTGGTACTGCAGGCGGTTGATGTCGTCGTAAACGACATTAAGCGCCACGACGCCACGGTTGAGCATCCTGTTACGCATAAGTATGGCCAGTCCCATGAGCATCTCGGCGGTCTCGGAATGCTTCAGGTTTATCATTATCTTCTCGTCGTCGCTGGCCTCGTCCTCGGGCACGGCTGCCTGGTTCTCAAGCGCAATCCTCTTGGACGCAAGCTCGGTAGTGAACGAACTGAACACGCACGTTACGAGTATAAGTATCACGGTGCCGTTGAGCACGTCGTCGTTGAGAAGGCGCTGGCCACTGGGAGTTATCAGGTTGTAGCCCACCATTACCGCGGCAAGAGTGGCTCCGGCCTGCGCATTACTGAGTCCGTAAATCATCTCGCGCTCTACTCCGCGCATGCCGAACAGCTTCTGCGTGAAAAGGGAGGCTATCCATTTGCTCGTAAGCGCTACAAGAATCATGACGGCTGCCACCTGGAGTGAGTCCCAACCGCCAAAAAGCAGCTTGACGTTAACAAGCATGCCCACGCCAATAAGGAAATAAGGTATGAATATGGCATTGCCCACGAACTCGAGGTGGGTCATCAGCGGCGACACGTTAGGCACGAAGCGGTTGAGCACAAGTCCCGTGAGGAAGGCGCCGAGGAGGCCTTCCATGCCTATAAGCTCCATGAGCCATGCGCCCAGGAACGTCATGGCAAGAACGAAGATGAACTGCGCCACATTGTCTTCATAACGATGGAAGAAGTGGCGTGCGATGCGCGGGAAGATAAAGAAAATGACGAAGAACACCACGGCTATCTTAAGGAAAAGCATCAGCCAGAAGCCTCCTGTAATGTCGCCCTTGAACAATCCGCCGATTATGGCAAGCACGAGCAGTGTCAGCGTATCGGTAATGGCAGTAGCGCCAACGGCTATGGTTACGCTGCGCTGGCGCGTAAGGCCGTAGCGCATTATTATGGGATAAGCAATGATGGTGTGCGAGGCGTACATGCTGGCAAGCAGGACCGACGTCATGACGCTGTACTCGAGCACGGCGCGGTTTATGAAAAAGCCCATGAGCATTGGGATGACGAAGGCCATAATGCCATGGGTTACAGTGCGCGCCTTGTTCTTCATGAAGTTGGCCATGTTCATCTCGAGTCCGGCAAGGAACATGATGTAGAACAGGCCGACATGGCCGAACAGGTCGAACGAGTCGTCCTTGGCAAGGACGTTAAGACCGTAAGGGCCTATTACGACTCCTGCCAGCACCATGCCGACAATGTGCGGAATGCGCAGCTTGCCCATGATTATCGGCGCGAACAATATTATGCACAACACAACGAAGAATATCATTGTGGGTGACGTTATGGGAAAATATTGTGATATGTCAGGCATAAATATTCATTTCGTTGCGTTTTTGTATGCAAAATTGCAAAAAAAAATCATCATTTTACAACAATTAGCTTAAAAGTTGTACTTTTGCAAGGAAAAAGGAAGATTTGATAGTAAACTTAAGCCAACGCAGAAGTAAGTGTAAGGCATAAGAGCCTCAAGACGGACAACCGGGCGGGCGGTGCATGCAGCCCTACCGTCATGACGCAGACAGGCTTGCAGCCGGCATTACTTCAGCGCCTCTGCCTTGCGGGCCCGGCGCCCGTCCGGACAGAAGAGACATCTAACTAAAACATTATAAGAAAATGAATGTAGCAATCGTTGGTGCGAGCGGAGCCGTGGGACAAGAATTTCTCAGGGTGCTCGCAGAGAGAGAGTTTCCGTTGGACAACCTGGTGTTGTTCGGTTCAAAACGTTCGGCAGGTACTAAATACACCTTCAAGGGCAAGGAGTATGAAGTGAAGCTGCTGCAACACAACGACGACTTCAAGGACATTGACATTGCCTTCACATCGGCGGGAGCCGGCACGTCGAAGGAGTTTGCCGAAGACATAACAAAGTATGGCGCGGTGATGATAGACAACTCGAGCGCCTTCCGCATGGACGACGACGTGCCCCTCGTGGTACCCGAGTGCAACGCCGAGGATGCGCTCAACCGCCCGCGCGGCATAATAGCCAACCCCAACTGCACGACGATAATGATGGTCGTAGTGCTGCAGCCGCTCGAGAAGCTGAGCCACATACGACGCATACACATAGCCAGCTACCAGAGCGCAAGCGGAGCGGGAGCCGCCGCGATGGCCGAACTGCAGGAACAGTACCGCCAGCTCGTCAACGGCGAGGAGGTGACAGTAAGCAAGTTCCCCCACCAGCTGGCATACAACGTGATACCGCAGATTGACGTGTTCCAGCCTAACGGATACACGAAAGAGGAGATGAAGATGTTCAACGAAACGCGCAAGATAATGCACAGCGACGTGAAATGCTCGGCAATGTGCGTGAGGGTATCGTCGCTAAGGGCACACTCGGAGTCGGTATGGATTGAAACGGAACGCCCCATCAGCGTAGAGGAGGCACGCGCTGCCATAGCTGCAGCACCCGGCGTGACACTCGAGGACGACCCTGCAAACCTGGTATACCCCATGCCGCTCGACACGGCCGGCAAGGACGACATCTACGTAGGCCGCATACGCAAGGACCTGGCCGATGAGAACGGACTGACATTCTGGCTCAGCGGCGACCAGATACGCAAGGGCGCAGCCCTCAACGCAGTGCAGATAGCAGAATATCTTGTAAAGGTCGGGAACGTGAAATAAGACACATGCATAACCTGCTGGTTATCAGCATGTTTACAATATGCCACCTTTTACGAGCTAAAAGGTGGCATTTCTGCTCGTAAAAGGCAGCCTTTTGCAATGCGAAAGGCTGCCTTTTACGGTTCATCCGCAGTTTGTTTGGATGTTA
>HF986617.1 GCA_000433175.1 Prevotella sp. CAG:1058 | reverse complement strand
TACGGTATCGGGATAACTTGTTCATTATAAAATTCTTATTTTCTGCAAATTTACGCTCTTGGAACCATATAAACAACTGTACTACAATATTTTAATTTATAGAACTCCTCTTGAAATATTATCTTGGCCCATTCCTATTGAAAAAATTGCGTGCAAAGTTAGATAAATTTTCAATAACCGGTGCATAATTTGAAGAACAAAAATTAAAAATCATGGTAGCATTTTTCTTCTGACGCCTTATAAGATGCGATGAAAGGCTGGGGTGTTAACCAAATGGTTGTCAGTTGATAATATAAGTATCTTTTCAGGACAACTTGTGCAAATCCGCCAATCTGTATTGGCTACTCATTGGACAGTCGGATGTTCTTTTAATTTCGTAAGACTAATGATTTTTGCAATTTTTGATGCAATGATGGCAAAATATACGCTAAAACCTCGTACGGAGCGCATATACCACTGTGCTTCAACCCTGTTTAAGGCGGAAATAATGCTCGTCATGATGCTTTTTCATGACTCGGGTTACAGATGTCTTAAGCATTTCTATCAGGAAAAGGTATGCAAGCACATGCACCATCTCTTACCCCGGGTCGTCGGGGTATCCAAGCGAAATCATGCAGACAACCTTCTCGCCGTCGGTCAGGTTGAACGTCCCTTTCAACTTACTGTACTACAGTCCTGCCCTTGCGGTTGCATTGGTCAATCTTAGCCTGAAGCGTGTCCGCCACGTCCTGCTCCAGCCTTTTTGCTTGTGTTTTTTGTGGTGCGATGCTTAATTGCCCGTTTTTCTTATCGATGCGAGTTTGCCGGTCGATGCAAGCCTGTGCATCTTCCACTTGTCAGACATCAGTCCCTCACCGTTCCATTGCGGCACGGACTCGATGGCCATGTCGTTTAATGCGCCCGATGGCGCAAAGTAGACGTTCTCAACGTTTTGCAACTCATTTTCCAAAGGTTTCCATACCAGTTTGCCGACAGTCGTCGTGCTGTAAAGATTCTGTTTGTCGATATGTTTTAGCTCGTTTCCCTCAAACAGTAGATACATTTTGGGTGAGTCCATGCCTTTGCGCAGACAGTATGCGGCATAGATTAAAGAGCCTTCTGACGCCGGGAACGTTACAAATTCTACTGCAAGGTCGTTGTCTCCCAATGTTTGCCGTACTTGTTGCCAGTCAGTGGAAAGATTGCGGATAAAGTCTCCATACTCGTCATGGCATTGCTGCAATTTTTCATCCAGCCTCCTTGCCTCATTCTTTAAGGAATCCAAGCCGGTCGGTCTTGCTGATTGCGGCTGTTCGTAGATGTTGTTAATCCTGCTGTAAAGGTCTGCCAGGCTGTTGTACATGGTTTTTGTACCATTGCTTCCATCCTCTTTTGCCGGTGAATCCAAATCCATTCCATTGTCGAGCGACATCCCCTTTCCCATCAAAGCACTGTCGTATCCGTCTTTGTAATAAGCGTCGGAGCGCGATTCGTAAGCTATGCGGTGAATAATGGGTTCAAACAATATCCCATATTGTTTGCAAAGCGAATCTTTCTTATTTGCATTAGAGCCGATAAAACTTCTTTTGAAGATGTTTGGGATGAGTTCCATTGCGTCGGCGTAGTATTTTGATGCCTTCTTGTCTCCTGCTTTTGTGCAATATACTGACATATTTAATAACGAATTGGCATAGTGGATATTTTCCTTTCCGAATATTTTTTCGTTGGTCTCTAATGCCTCTGTTTCCATCTTTGCAGCTTTGTCGTAATGCCCCAGTGCGGCATTGTAATCGGCAACGTTCCTTAATAGCGTTATGTATTCAGGATTGTCCCTGCCAAGGATTCTCTTGCTGATTTCCAAAGCCCTGGTTCCAAGTTGCAAGGCTTCGTCATGTTTCCCTGATAAATAATAGTAAGTAGCCAGGTTGCTTAATGAAGCGGAATAGTCGTAGTGTCCTTTTCCGCTGACTTCCCCTTTTATTTCCAATGCTTCGGTCTCATGCCGTATGGCCGCGTCATAGTTTCCCTGTTTTGCTTCGTATGACGCCAGACGGCTTAATGAAGTTGCATAGTAAATGCTTTCTTTGCCGACAATCTTGCCTACGGCACGCAGCGCTTCTGTCCCAAGCATTACAGCTTCGCCATGGTCGCCTTTTTCAGAAAGGTACAATGCGAGGTAGTTCAATGAATTTGCATATTCAGGGCTCTCTTTCCCGAATGTCTTTTCATATATGTTGCAGGCTTCTGTCCTGAAGCGTACTGCTTCGTCAAAGTTGCCCAGCTGAAACTCATAATCGGATAGCAGGCACAGTGAATTTGCATATTCAGGATTGTCTTTTCCAAGAATCTCTCCGTAGATGTTCATGGCTTCGGTTTCGAAGCGTACTGCCTCTCCGTAGTTTTTCTGTCCGGCATTGTATAATGCCATGTTGCTCAGTGAGTTGGCATAGCGTATGTTTCTTTTGCCAAAAATCTTCTTGAATATGTCCATGGCTTCCATTTCAATGCTTTTAGCCTCGTCGTATTTTCCGTAGTCGGCATGGTAAAGTGCCATGTCGCTCAGTGAAATTCCATAATGTTCAGACTCTGCCCCAAGACATTTCCTTATAATGTCAGAGTATCTCTTGGCATATTCCAAGGCTCTTGCGTCGTTTAGTCGTGAATAGCAATCGGCTATAAGCAATATCGTGTAACTGCTGTGGAATATGCGACTGTCGTCCAGTATGCTACGCTCTGTCTTTTCTGCCTCTGAATAATACTGAAGTGCTTTGGCGTAGTCGTTGCTGTTGTAGCATTCGGTTCCTAATTGCAACAATGAGTCCGACTTCACGGTCAGCCGCCTGTCAACCGGCGGGATGCTGTAAAACTTATAATGTTTTGCGGCTGTTGCCGTATCGCCGAGCATGTAGTAACATGAAGCCAGCCACATGGCAGAATAGTGCCGCCGGTTGCTTGTTTCATCGAGCCTGGCCTTGTCTATCCTGTCGCTTTCCTTGAAAAGGGGTATCGCGTCCTCGTATTTGCCCTGTTGGTAAAGCCCTACTCCTGAAGCGAATAACGAGTCTGACGTCGCCATGTCTGCCCTGCTTTGGGCGCACATGACCATCGGGACTAATGACAGTATGCAGGTAATGAGTTTTCTCATAATATTATCAGAATAACGGTTGGGCATTCTTCCAACTTATGCACAGGCATGCCCTGCCTGACAAAGAAAAAAGCGCTAACTGCTTGATATCGTGCAATTAACGCTTCTTTTCCTACGTGCGTGGGCCATCCAGGGCTTGAACCTGGGACCTCCAGATTATGAGTCTGTTGCTCTAACCAACTGAGCTAAAAGCCCTACTCAGACCGTTGTCCGGTCATTGTGGGTGCAAAGGTACGGAAGTTTGGGCAAACTGCCAAATTTTTTCGGGAAAATATGATACTGAAATGTTAAAAAAGTTGTTTGGCGGGGTTTGCGGGCGGGGCTTTTCCAGGTAGCCAATATAGGTGGTGAAAAATATGGGCGATGTAATGTATTGATATCCAACGAGTTGTAAAAGGCGGCAAATCGCATTGCAAAAGATGGCCTTTTAGCGTGCGAAAGATGGCCTTTTGCACGCTAAAAGGTGGCATATTGTAATCTGCACGTTTGTTTGCCGTTTTCCACCTGCTGCAGTGCTGACTTGCGTATGGCGGCAGCCTGCCGGCAGTGGAGCGGCTGGCGTGCCCGGCGGGTGTTATTTTATTGACGCACTGTAAAATGTATTACAAAGGTGTTTCGTTGCATGGTGCTTTCATGCCGGCGCATGCTTCAGTGGTGCATGAAAATGGAAAGATACGTTAAAAAATGCGTGATATAGTGTTTTTAAGATGGCTAAATTCGGCTATTTGTGTTAATTTTGCAGGCACGTATTAACTTAACAATTTCTTATTATTTTCTGGTAAATGAGCAACGAGATTAATCCGTTATTCAGTAATCCGCGCGGATTGACGGATAACGAAGTAGTTAAGAGCCGCCAGCAGCATGGCGAGAACACGCTTACTCCTCCCAAGAGGACTCCCCTTTGGAAACTCTATCTTGAGAAATACAAGGACCCTATCATTAAAATCTTGCTTGTCGCAGCTGTCGTTTCGCTCGCACTGGCAGCCATCCACGGTGATTTTGTCGAGACTATCGGCATCATCCTTGCCATCGTGCTTGCCACAACGATAGGCTTCTGGTTCGAGATGGACGCCGCAAAGAAGTTCAACGTGCTTACGGCGCTGGGCGAGGAGTCGCCCGTCAAGGTGCGCCGCGACGGCAAGGTGGTCGAGGTGGCGCGTAAGGACATTGTCGTCGGCGACGTCGTTATTATCGAAGTCGGCGACGAAATTCCGGCCGACGGTACCCTGATAGAGTCGACCGACCTCCAGATTGACGAGTCGTCGCTCACCGGCGAGCCCATCATCACCAAGCACGCCGACCCCGACAAGA
>HF986616.1 GCA_000433175.1 Prevotella sp. CAG:1058 | reverse complement strand
AAACAAAAACTGTCAACCTATTTCAGGAAAAGACAAGGTGGCCTTTTACAGTGCGTATTGTTGCCTTTTGTGTTGCGTAACATGGTATTTTGCATCGCTAAACATGGCGTTTTATGCCTCAAATTTAGCTTGAATAGGTTGTTTGGGTGTGGCATTCATTGCACATTTTGCTCGTTTATGGCATAATGTTTTGTAATAGAGCAACTTGCATTTGCACGCATTTTATGCCATTATTTACGGACGGATGTCCCCGTATTTGTAAAATGCCTGCTTTCAAACTTTAATGAATTTCAAAATGTAAGGATATACATGCTATTGGCGACAAATAGTCATAATGCGAAAACGACATTCAGATTGTGGTTCTGAATGTCGTTATATGGTTGAAAAGACACATTCGGTATGCCTACCGTAATGCTTTATTTTGTATGGCAAACAGGATGTTTTTCAGATTCTGTGTTTTCGAGCCAGTTGTCAATCAGTCGTCTTGCAATTGACAGCTTTTCAGGTATTTCAGGCAGTGCGGCTTTGTTGAACCATCCTCCGTCACCTAGTTCGGAGCGTTGCAGGTGTATTTCCCCGCCTGCATAGTCGGCGTTGAAGCCTACCATAAGGCCGCAAGGGTAGGGCCACGGCTGCGACCCGAAGTAGCGCAGGTTCTTTATTTCCAGTCCCGTCTCTTCCATTACCTCGCGGTACACAGCCTCTTCAAGCGTTTCACCTGTCTCAACGAAGCCGGCAACAAGGCCGTAGTAATGGCCCTTGAAGTTGTTGGCATGTACTAGTAGGACGTCGTCACCGCGGTGGATAAGCACTATTATGGCAGTCGACAACTGCGGCCAAACCTCGCGTCCGCACTTTGTGCAGATTTTAGATATGTCTGTATGGAGTTCCATCTTGCCGCCACATTTTCCGCAATATTGCGTGTTAGCGTCCCAATACAGAATCTCGGCGCATTTTCCGGCCTTCATGTAAAGCTCGGTTGAAATCTTGTTGTATGACGCACGCAGCGGGCACAGCTCGTACCGGTCGCCAAGTTCGACTTCGGCGCTGTTGTATGTTCTGACGGCAACACCTTTAAACGGGGTTATGTTGTGTATTGCTCCCGTTGGCCGGGCTGCATTTATTGGAGCTTCTTCCTGTAATGGTATCGTATATTTCCCGTCTGCAGTCTTTTCAAGCAGTAACTGTGAATTGTTGAATACAAACCAATATTTGTCCATAAGCAGGTTTATAGTTTTTACCGTTGTCGTGGCGGATGTTTCTGATATGTAGCTAACTTTCGCGACTATCGGCTTTGTTTGTTAGCCGTTTTGTGCGTGATTACTTTCCAAACAATATTTCTCTGTCGCGATCGATGGCTTGTCTTGTCCATTCTTCCGGCGTGAATTTCCAGTTGTTGTTGGGTTGTGGGCTCATCGTTCCGGCTTTTTCTATTTCCTTCATGAGGTAATAGCGCTGGTCGCGTTCGCTTTCAAATATTGTCCTGCTTTTAAGTGAGTCGTGGGGTATGCCTGCACCTTTGGTCAGCAGTTCGCCGCCCCCGTTGGCGCGGTAACTGTTCATTGCCACCTTATACCATTCCGTTTCGCTGAACGGCCGTCCGTCAGACATGCCGGTTATTCTTATCTTTTTGCCTTGCGGTTGGGTTACGTCGACCTCGTAGTCGATGCCGGCAGCGCTGTCGAAGTTGAAGGCAAGATTCTTGAAACCGTAACCTCCGTGGCTGTTATTGTTTTTCTCAAGCAGCATTATGTGGTCGGTCGGAGCCGTCATTTGGTTTGTCCATAGAGCGTAACTCATTTCCAGATAGTCGCGTATCTCTTTACCGGTCATCTTGAGTACACATATCTGGTTCTCATATTTGTAAAGGGTGAACATGTCGCTAACGCGTACGTCGCCGGCTTCAATACTAGAGTCGAACGTAAGCGGGGCGTTGAACGAGATGTCGGCATTGGTGATTTTCAACTGTAAGTTATGGATGAAATCACAGAAAGCACTGTTCCCGAAATAAGAGTCGCGCGTGTGTATCGGAGTTGTGAAGCTGCCAATCTTACGGTTAATGTAAGATGATACGCTATCGATGGCACTTTTGAAATAGTCCATAAAGTCCTGGTCTACCGGCTGGTCGTTTATGTTGCGGACATCGCCAGTAATCTCCTTGCTTGTAAGCCTGCCGTTGTTGTCCAGCGTTAGTTTAATAAGTGCGTCGCTAACATAATGTGCGTCTGATGAAGGGTTAAGGCAAAGCACCTTGTTGCCTTCAGTATTCGTTGCGTATTCACGGTTCGCCCTATGGTCGTGGCCGTACAGTATCAGGTCGAAGCCAGGTACTTCGCGGGCTATGCGTAGTGCGGCATTCTCTTCGTATTCGGCTGTTGTTATGCCGCCATCGAGTCCCGAATGAAACAAGCCAATTATAATGTCGGGGTGTTCGTTAGCTTTAACGTACTCTATCCAATATCGTGCGCATTCGGTCATTTCGTCGAAACGCAGGCCTTCCCACAAATGTTCGTTCAACCAGTTTGGTATTGCCGGCGTTATGAGTCCAACGACAACAATCCTTACCCCGTCACGTTCTATTACTCCGTATGGCTTGACGTAAGGCTTGTTGGTGGATGTGTCGATAATGTTTGCACCGAGCATGGGGCATTTTACCTCCCTTATCCATTTGTCGTACACAGCATGCCCGGTTTCTATATCATGATTGCCGATTGTCTGTGCGTCATATTGCATGTAGTTTACAACAGTTGCCGCAACGTTTGGTAATTCCGGCTTTACGTAATTACAATAATAACATGTTGGTTGGCCTTGCAGTATATCGCCTCCGTCAAACAATAACAGATTGTCGCCGTATACCTTCCTTAGGTCCTTTACCATGCTGCTTACTCTAGCCAATGAACCTTTAGCCGGTTTCCGGTTTATGAAATCGTATGGGAAAAAGCTCCCATGAACGTCGCTTGTATGTATTACGCGTATTTCTATTGTTTTGTTTTCAGCCTTCAACGTTGTCATGAAGCAACATAATGTAAAGCATGCAATTATGAATTTGCACATGGTGGTCAAATGTTTTCTTAATATTATCTGACGATGTTATTCAACAATCCTCGTCATTGACAGTTCTGTGATTTTGCCGTCTGGATCCACTTTCGCGTTGATCCTGTAAACATTCACGGTCTCGTTGCCGTCTGTCTTTTTCACTTTCTGTTCGGCCATGAATGTTGTGTTGTATTCATATTGCTCGTCACCGATTTCCTTTTTCTGTATGTCATAACTGCCTGGTATGCTCCAAACCATGTTCTCTACATCGTCTTTGTAAAGCTTGTTCATGAAAGATACGATGTCGCTTTTGGTGGCATTTTGCTTGCCCAGGAAGTTGATGTATTCGCTTATGTTCGAAGTCAGGTTGTTCGCGTCCTTTGAATTAATGCATACAAAGAAGTTGTGGAAAATACTGCTTATCATTAGGCGTTCGTCGGCGCTTACTTCGCCAGATTTTATTTTCTTCAGTGCAATCATCGCCTCTTCATAATGAGCTCCGTCAGAATGTGCGTCGACATACATTTGGTAAGCGTCGGTTGTATTAAGTTTAACCGCTTGCTCCCAATCAATGGAATCAATTTTTTCTAAAGCTTCCTGTCTGTGTGGACTGTCCGGATGCGTAGCCAGATAGTCTGTCAGGGCAACTTTTGAACCGCTTACTAATGCGTTGATCCAGTCCTGGTCTTGTTTATATAGCCTTTCCAGGTGTGCAGTTATTGAGTCAAGGTGTTCTTGTGGAGCATCCTTGAAGTTATTAAGATATGTTTGCAATACAGTAGGGTCGTCGCTTCTCATAGCAAACTCATACTCCTCCTGTTCCTTGTCGTTTTTGGCGTTGTTATAGAAATAAAGACAAGTGCCTAATACGACAACTGCTATTATTATCGAAACAATGAGTGTGGTCTTGTTGTTTTTCTTATTTATATTACCGTCATTGTTGTCATTATTGTTTGTTGTTTCGGTAATAGTCGTGTTAACATCGCTTACGGTAAGTTCTTTGCTGGTAGCGGTGTCGTTTATGTTTTCTTGAATTTGTGACGTGTCTTCTTTCTCAATATCGTATTCTACAGCCTTATGGCAGTGTGGACATACAACTTCGTTCTTGAAATAAATTTCTCCACAATAAGGGCATTTGGTGATTTTTCCTGCAATTTCAACACCGCAACTTGGACAAACTGGAGCTTTATCACTGGTCTGATGACCGCACTCCGGACATTTAATTATTGCCATTTTTATATTCCTTAAAAGATATTATATAGCTTTGTTTATATTGCTAATTAAAAATGTTTAAACCTGATTTCCCGCATACTGTGACGCCCCATAAAACGGCTTTTGTCGACATAAGTGTTAATACCGTTAATTCTTCCTTTGGATGTATATTGCCACATTGTGTAATCCCTGCCGTCTTCGAGCTTTGGCTGCTCTTCCGAATATTGGGCAATCATTAACTTATAGTCGTCAATTTTTCCTTTCAAGTGTTTATTGTAAAAGTTGGTGTATGTATAGAGTAGGGGCTTCTGTCGGTATGCTTTTTCAACCATGTCAAGGAATTTGAAAAGCGAATCGCAGAATTCTTCCGTCTTTAGTCCTCCTGTAGATTCAATGTCTATCATCGGTATGAGATCCTGGTCTCCGGGACGGCATTGCGACTTGAAATTCTCAAGTTGTTTTGTTAAGTCTGTCTTGGGGCGGAAGAAATGGTATGAACCGACTTTCAATCCGTACCTATGTGCCAAATCTATATTTCGTTCGTATGTCTTGTCAATATGGGTGCTTCCTTCCGTAGCTTTTAGATAGACGTATGCCATTTTACTATTAGCACCTACGCTTTCCCAAAACACTTCGCCTTGGTAGTGGCTTAAGTCTATTCCATGCACATGCCTGCATGTGTCTTCACACTGTATGTAGCTTTCGTCATTTTGTGCATTTATATGTTGAATGCTGAAAAAAAGTAGGCAAATTAAGAAAAATATATGTCGTCTCATTATAAATCTTATTTCTGGCAAAGGTACACTTAATCGTCCGTATAGCAAAAAAAATTATATAATTTTAGTTATTCATCAATATTTGAAAGACTTTTGGCTATATTGGATATGAACCTGCTTGCCGTCTCAACTGGAAAGTAGTTGAAAAACTTTAAAGGGTTGGTGTTGGGCTTGGTTATTGGGTTTATTCCTTGTCCGTGGTTTTCGTTGTTTTCATTTAGAGCTGCTGGCTGTGGAATGGATGTAAGGAATATGTTTAGCATTCCATCTGTCTTACGCAGGATTTTGTTATTTGTAGCCTTCATGAATGGCAGTTCTTCTATCTCAAACGAGAATAGACTGACAAGCATGCAGCCGATAAGAGTGCATATTTTCTTAATTTTCAGAAGTCTTATCCATGTTTCGATTTTAACGAAGTCTATTCTGTCTCCGTATTTGCGCAAGTAACCTCCTAAATCGGCAAGCTTTCTTATCTCGATGCCGTTGTTAAGCAGGCTATTGATATTGTCAATAAGTTTGTTTAGTAGAATGAGTGAATTGATAGATGTATCGATGCTGTGTATTTCATCGAAAATTATTTTGTTTAATTTCCGGTTTAGATAAAAATTTGAGAATTTCTTAATAGGCTTGCCGGAGGTGAAGTTGTAGTTTGCCGTAGTTTGGGCGTCTTGTATAACAGATATGTTGTTTTGGGCTGTTATGTATATATTGCTCGGAATCTTCTTGTTGTCTGATTTGACAATACCGTCGCATACAAAATCCTCCACATCGCATATTCCTGCGATGCGTAACAGTTTGTTCCATTTGAATTCGGACATGTCTTCTACCGGACAATTTTCTCCGAAAACGCCTATTGACAATAGTTTGGTGAAATTCCGATATAAAATTTCCATTTAAAGCCTTATGGATTGTATTATTATGCCTGTCCCTTTGTTGCTAAATTTAAAGTGGATGATGCTCGGCCAGAATGTAGCCGGCATCATCCTTATAACTTGAATGATATGTAAATCTTAAAGAACGGGTTAAAGTGTTACTCCGTTTTTGAAGATGGATATTTCACGATAGCCGTTCTTCTCGTTGCAGGTCTTTTCACCGTTAGCGACAGCGATAATCTTGTTGATGAATTTGTTCAAGAGCGATTTCATGTCTGTTCCGTCAACCAGTTCGCCTGCGTTGAAATCTATCCAATTGGGCTTGTTGTTGAACAGGTCTGTGTTGGTGGATATTTTCATTGTCGGTATGAATGTTCCGAACGGTGTACCGCGTCCTGTTGTGAACAGTACGATTTGGCAACCGGCTGACGCCAAGGCAGTTGAGGCTACAAGGTCGTTCCCTGGTGCTGACAGCAGGTTGAGTCCTTTGACTTGCAGCCTGTCTCCATAACCAAGTACTCCGCTTACAGGTGCACGGCCACATTTCTGTGTGCAGCCGAGGGCCTTGTCTTCAAGGGTGGAAATACCACCGGCCTTATTGCCCGGTGACGGATTCTCGCCGACAGGCTCGCCGTGGCTTAGGAAGTATTCCTTGAAATCGTTTACCAGTTTTACTGTCTGGTTGAAGAGGCTTTCGTTCTTGCACCTGTTCATCAGAATTGTCTCGGCACCGAACATTTCAGGAACTTCGGTAAGAATAGAAGTTCCGCCTTGTGCAACAAGGAAGTCTGAGAATTCGCCGACCAACGGATTGGCTGTTATGCCGCTGAAGCCGTCGCTGCCGCCGCATTTCAGACCAACGCGCAACTCGCTTAACGGGCATGCGGTGCGCTTGTCGTTTTTGGCAATGTCATAAAGCGAACGGAGTATCCTCATGCCTTCTTCTATCTCGTTGCCGCGTACATTTTGAACAATGAGGAACTTGATTCTCTCCTTGTCGTAGTCGCCAAGCAATTTCTCGAATTGGTCGGGCTGGTTGTTTTCGCATCCTAAGCTCAATATGAGTACGGCGCCTGCGTTGGGGTGGAGGACTATGTCACGCAGCACTTTCCTTGTGTTCTCATGGTCTTCGCTTAACTGTGAGCATCCGTAGTTGTGGTGCCATGCGTGTACTGCGTCGATGCCTTCAAGGCGAGTCTCGTCAGCCAGCATGCCTGCCAGTTTTTCGGCAATTCCGTTAACGCAGCCTACTGTCGGTACAATCCAGACCTCATTGCGTATGCCGACTTCCCCGTTCTTGCGCACGTATCCGTTGAATGTCATGTTTTCGTTAGGAATGTCGAGCTCCTCGTTTACTGGTTTGTACTCATAAGACAGCGTACCTGACAAGTTCGTCTTCAGATTATTCTCATTTACCCATTGGCCTGCTGCGAGGTCTTCTTTCGCATGGCCGATAGGATAACCGTATTTTATTATATTAGTGCCGGCCGGTGTGTCTTCTATCAGGACTTTGTGGCCTGCGGGTGTGTCTTGCATTACTGTAATAGTCTTGCCGTCGATGCTGATAGTTTCACCCTTTTTGTAGTTTCTCAGGCAGACAACAACTGTATCTGCCTTGTTGATTTTTATAAAAGGTGCTTTTTCCATACTGTTGATTTGTTTTAATTTGTTTGATTATAATTGGGTTCTTCTGTAAAAGTCTACATTTTCTTTTGACAATAATTCTATCGGCATGTAGTTTACCGGGTCTACCTTGTGCTTGAGAACTATGGCCTTGAACAGCGTGTCGACGCAGTTATAGCCTTGCATGAAGGCGTGTTGTGCAATGATGAATGATATTGAACCGAGACGCAGGCATTTTGCATTCCTTTCCACCATGTCGTATCCCATTATCTGAACGTCGCGCCTGTTTGTCTTAAGCAGGAATTCGCCTACGATGTGCCCTTTCGAGCAGAACGTTATGCAGTGGTGTATTAGAGGATGGGTTGAGAAGAAGTTTTCAAGAATTGTATCATACTTCTCCTTGTCTTCGTCAAGCGGCAGGTCTAACTCAAGTATTTTTATGTTGGGGTGATGGTCTTGCATGTAATGCCTGAAGCCTACTTCACGGTTCTCCTGCTGTTTGCTTGCCACTTTGCCGTTCTTCATCTGCTTCATTATCATGATCTCTTTCTCGTGCGAGGCTATCAGCATGAGCATTTTTGCAGCGAAGCATCCACTGCAGAACGAGTCTTGGCCGTAAAACGAAAGCGGTTTAAGGTCTGGCATGTACGAGTCGAGCAGGATGAACGGTATGTTGCGTTCATGAAGCTTGTCGGTGAAGGCTTTGGTGGCTTCAAGTTCGCTTGGCACCACAATGACGCCGTTCGGGTTGGCGTTGAGGCATTCATTGCATTTCCTTGTGAACGTGTCGGTGTCGTACCTCATGTAATACATCATCTTCACGTCGATGTGGAAGTCGCGCCTTGACTCGCATGCCTTGTTGGCTCCCTCTTCTATTTCCTCCCAGTATGCTTCCGATTCGTGTTTGGGTATTATGCAGTAAAATGTGTACGACTTGTTGTATGCAAGGGCACTTGCGTACATGTTGGGTTGGTAGTTTATGTTGTTTAAAACAGATTCTACTTTTTCCCTGGCAGATTTTGAGACATTTGGACGGTTGTGCAGCACCCTGTCGACGGTTCCGACAGAGACTCCGGATTTTTCGGCGATGTCTTTAATTCTGATTTTTTCTTTCATAATGATTTGTCTGTCTGTCTTTGCAGAAGCTGAAAAGCCTTAATGTTGCGAAAGTGCAAGTAGTGTACATTGTAAGGCTGAAAAGTGAGGGGCTTTCTTTATTGAAGATTGGTCCCGGATTTATTTTATTGCAAAGATAATGTAATTCGGTCGAAATGCAAAATAAACGAAATGAAAAAAACGATTATAATGTTCTTCTGTGCTTGTGTATGCATTATGCCGTCCTTTTTATCCATGCATGGTTTTCAGCTTGTTTTTGTTTGTTTGCCCTGTGCGGTTTTATCTTCTATGACGATTGTTGCAGTGTGACATTGTGGAAAGTAAATGGCGGAATTGTCTGTCATTATGTTATTCCTGTATTGCTCCTGTTCCTTGTTGAAATAGAAAATCTCTTGTACTATTACAGCTGTTTTTGCATGGCTGGTGTTGTAAAAGGCATCATAAAACATGCTGTCTTTGTGCTTTTCTTGTCTGTTTTTGCTGTAAAAACATGCTAGTTTCAATGAGAAATGTGGCCTATTAGATGCTAAAAGGTTATCTTTTACCGCTTAAAACATGGCCTTTTATGAAGGAAAAGATTTGTCATCAGTTGCACATTTAGTACACAACGGCATCTATATGCTTGTATTACAGCGTTTTATTTTTGCACGCTAAAAAGTGCCTTACACACGTCCAAGGATATATTTTTTTGCAACGATGGCCTTTATGTGATATTTGATAAAATCAAAATGTAATTAAAATATAGGTTTGGGTAGTCAAAATGATTTGTTTGGTTGAGTTGGGAAGTATGGATGGAATATGCTTGTGTTTTTGTAAAAAACATGGTTTTTTGCAGTTTTATTTGTTTTGTGTCAATTTAAATATTAATTTTGTGAACGAAAAGACAAAAACGAAATCTATTAACATTCAAAAAACTAAAAATTCAGAAAAATGGCTAAAGTTGTAACGTTGGGCGAGATTATGCTTCGCCTTTCTTCTCCGGGTCAGAAGAGATTTGTTCAGAGTGATACATTCGATGTAGTATATGGAGGCGGCGAGGCCAACGTTGCCGTAAGTTTGGCTAATTATGGCCATGACGCATATTTTGTAACTAAATTGCCCAAGCACGAGATTGGCCAGTGCGCGTTGAACGCAGTGCGCCGTTATGGCGTTAATACCCAGTTCATAGCCCGTGGTGGTGAGAGGTTGGGTATCTATTATCTTGAGAGCGGAGCCAGCATGCGCCCGTCAAAGGTTGTTTATGACCGTGCCCACAGCTCTATATCAGAAGCAGATCCTTCGGATTTCGATTTCGACAAGATTATGGAAGGCGCACAGTGGTTCCACTGGAGCGGCATAACTCCTGCTATAAGTGACAAGGCTGCCGAACTTACACGCCTTGCCTGTGAGGCTGCAAAGCGTCATGGAGTAACTGTAAGTGTTGACCTTAACTTCCGTAAGAAGCTGTGGACTTCAGAGAAGGCACAGAGTATCATGAAGCCTTTGATGAAGTATGTTGACGTTTGCATCGGTAACGAGGAGGACGCTCAGCTTTGTCTCGGTTTCAAGCCGGATGCCGACGTTGAAGGCGGAAAGACAGACGCTGAAGGATACTATGGAATCTTCAAGGGCATGATGCAGGAGTTTGGCTTCAAGTATGTGGTTTCTACTTTGCGTGAGTCTCTCTCTGCAAGCCACAACGGTTGGAAGGCTCTTATTTATAATGGTAAGGAGTTCTATCAGAGCAAGCATTACGACATCATGCCGATTATCGACCGTGTTGGCGGTGGCGACTCGTTCGCAGGTGGTCTCATCCACGGCCTGCTGACTTATCCTGACAACCAGGGCAAGGCTCTCGAGTTTGCCGTTGCAGCTTCGGCATTGAAGCATACCATACCGGGCGACTTCAACCTTATGTCGGCTGACGAGGTTGAGAATCTTGCCGGTGGAGATGCTTCGGGCCGCGTTCAGCGCTAATTATTTTTTATGTATGAAGCGTTTTGAATATAAAGTCGTAAATTTATCATTTAAGAACGAAGAAAAAGCCCTTGACAAGTTGGGCGATGAAGGCTGGGAGCTTGTATGCTCATATTGTTTTGGGTTTTACGTTATATTAAAAAGAGAAAAGGAAAATAATGGCTAAGTTTGATAAAATTGCAGTGTTGGACAAGATTGGTTCAACCGGAATGGTGCCCGTGTTCTATCATAAGGATGTCGAAGTAGCAAAGAAAGTTATTAAGGCATGTTATGACGGCGGTGTTCGTGCTTTTGAGTTTACCAACCGTGGCGATTTTGCACACGAAGTATTTGGTGAGGTAGTAAAGTATGCGGCTGTTGAATGTCCGGAGTTGGCACTGGGTGTTGGTTCTGTCGTTGACCCCGCTACTGCAGCATTATATATTCAGCTCGGAGCTAATTTTGTAGTAGGTCCGTTGTTCAATCCTGAGATTGCTAAGGTTTGCAACCGTCGTCTCATTCCTTATACTCCGGGATGCGGAAGCGTTTCAGAGATAGGTTTTGCCCAGGAGCTTGGTTGCGACTTGTGCAAGGTGTTCCCTGGCGACGTGCTCGGTCCGAAGTTGGTTAAGGGTATGCTTGCCCCTATGCCATGGTCAAAGTTGATGGTTACCGGCGGCGTATCTCCTGATGAGGAGAATCTTACCGCATGGTTCAAGGCTGGTGTATTCTGTGTGGGCATGGGCTCAAAACTCTTCCCGAAAGATGTTGTTGCCGCAGGAAACTGGCAGGCTATTACCGATAAGTGCAAGGAGGCTTTAGGTTACATTGCCAAGATTCGCGGATAACGGATATATGGTTAAAGGCTCAATGTGGCTTATTGGCATATTGAGCCTTTTATTTTTTTCAGCTTGTTCTTCTCACGATAACGGCAGGGTCGACGAGCTGAATTTTTTGTCTTATGCGTACCATTACCGCAGTCTTGACTCTGTCTCAAAGTATGCGCATGAGGCATTTCGATTGTCTAATGGTTATTCATCGGGAAAGGCAGAGGCTTACAACAATCTTGCTTTTGTACATATTGCAAAGATGCGGTATCCTGAGGCATATTCGTGTCTTGACAGTGTAAGCCTTTTTACGGATAATCAAGTTGAACTGTTGGTGGCGGATGTCCAGAACATGCGTTTGTGCCAGCGGGAGTCAAAGAATAAAGACTTTTATTATTACAGGGAACGTGCGATAAGGCGCATGAGACGCATTGAGGAGGAAAGCTCCACTTTGTCAGAACGCATGAAGATGCGTTACTTGTATGCCCAAACAGAGTTCTCTATTGTTAGTTCCACCTATTATTATTATGTAGGGTTGAACAAGTATGCAGTTGAGTCATTAAAGAGCATTGAACTTTTCGGTGAACTTCAAAGAGACACGGCCCAGTATTTGAATTATTTGTACCAGTTGGGTAGTGGCGGGTTAATTAACCGGCAGACACGTTTAATGACTCGACAGAAGGAACTTGAGTGTTTGCTTGAATGTTATATCTTGGCCAAGCGTAGCGGCATGGTGTATTGGCAGGCTAATTCTTTGCAGGCAATAAGTGAACATCTACTTGACCGCGAGGTTGGGGATAGTCTTATTGCCAATAATGAAGCTGCAATAGTTTACCTCAACGACCATGATATGCCGGACAGCCTTATCGCTGGATATTTGGCGCAGAAGGCGCTTGTGTTGTTTGAAGATTATGGCGATGTTTACCAGATTGCAGGTGCTTACCGTACTTTGTCTTTTTGTTATTGGGATTTGGGGGATTATAATTCCTCTTTGATTTGTCTTGAGCGTGCACTTACCAGGAATAAGGCCATAAAGCAGGCTCCCGCACAAATTGCAAGTATTCGGGAATGTTTGAGTATTGTCTATTCGGCCATGAATGATAAGAACAATAGCGACATAAACCGTAATGAATATTTGGACATACAAGAGGAAACAAGGCAAGACCGGCAACTTGAGGCAAGGGCTGAACAGCTTGGGCGGGTATCAACACAACTAAATTTATTGATAATATTCATATTGTCATTAATTTTAATTGCGGTTGTACTGTTTTTTGTTTTCAATAAACTAGGAAAGGGTAAACAGCGCGATGCTTATATTGAGAAGTTGCTTTTGCCGTTAAGAAAATGGGAAGAGGCTGATAAGGCTAGAATGGCGGAATTGGACGACAGGTCTGAGGAAATGAGTGAGAAGTTGGCATTAAGCAAACTTCAGTTAGAGAAATATAAACGCCGGAGTCTTGATAATAAGGCAAAGGTGTTTCTTGTTGGTAATGTCCTTCCATATATTGACAGGATAATTAATGAAGTCAGAAAGTTGGAAAGTGGTAAGGATACAGATGAAATACGTAGTGAACGTTTGCTTTATGTGAACGAACTTATTGGAAAGATAAACGAATATAATGATGTTCTGACACATTGGATACAACTCCAGCAGGGACAAATAAATCTTAAGATTGAGAGCTTTAACCTGATGGATGTTTTTGATGTGTTGGCCAAGTCGGAAATGTCGTTCAAACTTAAAGGCATAAACTTTAAGGTGGAACCTTCTGATGTTATGGTAAAAGCTGATAAGGTGTTGACTTTGTTTATGTTGAATACCCTTGCAGACAATGCACGTAAGTTTACTCCTAAAGGCGGTCGCGTTTGTGTTAATGCCGTTAAAACTTCTGACTATGTTGAGATTTCTGTGAAAGATACGGGGGCCGGACTTTCTGATGATGAACTTGCAAACATATTCAATCATAAGGTATACAACGGTCATGGTTTCGGATTGTTGAATTGTAAGGGTATAATTGATAAGTACAAGAAGGTTAGTAATATATTCAATGTTTGCGGTTTATTTGCTGAAAGCGTAAAGGGTAAAGGTTCACGTTTTTATTTCCGATTACCTTATGGTATGGCCCGCTGCTTGTCCATATTTGTTTTTTGCCTCGTTACATTGGCTAATGTACATGCAGGTAAAGTGACTAATACTGTTCCATATAATTTACAAAAGGCTGGAGCGTTTGCCGATTCTGCTTATTATAATAATGTAAGAGGGGAATTTGATAAGACTCTTGTATTTGCTGATTCTACATTCTATTATCTTAACAGGCATTATTGGTCATTGCATCCCGGCAATACGTCATTTATGGTAATGGAAGGTGGTAGCGAATCCATGCCTGCGGAACTGAAATGGTTTCATGATGGTGTGAAAACCAATTATGACATAATTTTAGACATTAGAAATGAATGTGCCGTTGCAGCTTTGGCATTAAATGAATGGGATTTGTATGTTTATAATAACAGAGTTTATACAAGTTTATTTAAGGAACGCTCTGCAGACAAGGGGCTTGATGATTATTGCAAGACTATGCAGGCAAGCAGTTCAAATAAGATTATAGCAATTATTATTCTTGCTCTGTTGCTCGTTGGAATTGTTTTTGCATTTTATTTTCTATATTATCGTCATGTTTTGTATTTTAGGTTTTGCGTAGAAAGGATAGATAAGGCTAATAATGTATTATTGTCAGACATTGATGATAAGTCTAAGTTAAATTACATTGGAAGTATTGATGTTTCAAAATATCCTGTCGTATTGAAAGATGTGGTTAATAAAATTAAGGAAACATTGATACGTTCGGTTAGTTATGATGAACCAAGACGTTTAAGCCTTGAATATCAGGAAGATGAACTGAACCGTGTTATATACGAAACAGAGAAAGTGTACATAAGTAACAATATAATCGATAATTGTCTGAGTACTCTTAAGCACGAAACCATGTATTATCCTGCCAGAATCAGACAGTTGGTTGACAATGTTGACATGGATATGCAAAGTGTGAAAGAGCTTGTTTATTATTATAAGGAGCTTTATACTATTTTATATGGTCAGGTGAAGTCACAGGCAGATGAAGCCAAGTTCAATTGTGCTCCAGTATCGTTGAAGGATTACGTTTGTGTTGATGACTTTGTTCTGTTCGACGAAGTGTTATTGTCATATTTGTTTGACGTGTTGAAAGAGAGTTGCGGATACATTGCTTCCGAGACAATAGTAGCAAATGCAGACGGAAAATATCTTACACTACGGCTTTCATGTAATAAGATTAATCATACTGATACGGGCAACTTTGATTACTTCGCACCATTGGTGCAAAACATTCCTTTTTTGATATGCAGACAGATAATACGTGAAATGGCAGAAATTACGAACATGCACGGATGTGGGTTGAGGGTCGTATCTGAAGGATGTGGTGCCACGTTTGTTTACATGACATTTGCCCGGGCACATATGTTTACTGAATTGGAATCAAAAGAAATGGAACAATAAGTTTTGCAAATGTGAAGATATTACAGTTATGGATAAGTTCAAAATTATAATTGTTGAGGATGTACCGTTGGAACTTAAAGGTACCGAGGGTATATTAAAGAATGATGTTCCTGAGGCTGAAATCATAGGAACCGCAAGTTCTGAAACTGAATATTGGCCGTTGTTAAAACAACAGAAGCCTGATCTTGTATTGCTGGATTTGGGGCTTGGTGGTTCTACTACCGTAGGTGTGGAGCTATGCAGACATACCAAAGAGATGAGTCCGGATATAAAGATTCTGATTTTTACAGGTGAAATACTCAATGAGAAGTTGTGGGTTGACGTACTTGACGCTGGATGTGACGGTATAATTCTCAAAAGCGGTGAACTGCTGACGCGTGGAGACATTGCCAGTGTAATGAGTGGTCGCAAGCTTGTGTTTAATCAACCGATTCTAGAGAAAATAATCAAGCGTTTCAAGTATAGTGTAAACAGTCAGATATTAAGGCAAGAAGCATTAGTTAATTATGAGATTGACGAGTATGATGAACGCTTTTTGCGTCATTTGGCTTTAGGATATACGAAAGAGCAAATAACTGGACTTAGAGGAATGCCTTTTGGTGTCAAGAGTTTGGAAAAAAGGCAAAATGAGCTTGTTAGGAAATTGTTCCCTGAAGGTAATGGCGGTATTGGCGTGAATGCCACACGTCTTGTGACCAAGGCCATAGAACTCCATATCCTTGATGCCGACAACCTTCGTCCTGATGATAATTGAGTTCATGTGTAATAAGAAAAGCATATTATCTGTCATGGCTGTGGTATTGGCTGTTTTACAGCTTGCCACAGTCCTGTTCTCATGGATTGTTTCATCCGCAATCCCTTCATTGCCATGCAGATCGATGTTGAGCAGTGAAGGAATAAGATGGTTTATGGGTAGTTTTGTTGACAATGTGTCCAGCCCATTACTTGTTTGGCTTATTCTTTTTGTTATGGCATACGGGGCATTTACGCATAGTAGGTTTAAAGAGGTGTTTGCCGTAAATGGTATTGCAGATTACAGACAACGACATGCTTTTTATGTTGCATTAACTGTGGCAGTTGTTATTTTAATAGTTGTTGTTGCCCTTTCCTTTGTGCCTCATGCCGTTCTTCTTGGTGTTTCAGGTAGTTTGTATCCCAGTGCGTTCAGTTCGGCGATAGTTCCGGTGTGTGCTTTTATCGTTGTCGCTTCTTCAATAAGTTACGGTGTCGCATGCGGTAGGTATTCTGATATAAATGAAATATTCGAGGGGCTCTATGTCGGATTTTACAAACTGTCTTCGCTTTTTCCTATTTATATTTTAGCCGTCCAGTTATATTATTCAATACGTTATGTACTGATTATATAGAAGGTACGAATTGTATAAAAATTAAACGGACCGACATTTGTGGATTAGCCAATAAGGCATATCCCATTTGTCGGTCCGTTCATGTATTGCTTATTGAGGGGGATGCTTAATAAGCTTATTATTCGGCCTTTCCTACAGGAATTTTCTCAACCCTACGCTGATGTCTGCCACCTTCAAATGTGGTCTTGAAGAATGTATCAAGGATTTTTTCGGCTGTTTTATTGTCGATGAAACGTCCGGGCAGGACAATCGCATTTGCATCGTTGTGCTGACGTATCAACGCACCAATCTCAGCATTCCATGCCAGGCCTGCGCGCACACCTTGATGCTTGTTCAGTGTTATGGCCATGCCTTCTCCGCTGCCGCATATAGCAATGCCGGGGTAGATTTCGCCGCTTTCTATTCCTTCTGCCAAGGGGTGTGCAAAGTCCGGATAATCACAGCTCATGTCGCTATACGTGCCAAAGTCCTTATATGGATAGCCGTGCTCTTCCAGATACATTACTACAAATTTCTTAAGTGGATAACCTGCGTGGTCGCAAGCTATTCCTACAGTCTTGATGTCCATAACTTATTCCTCCATGAAATCTTTAACTTGGTTATATACGTTCTCGGCTGTATATCCGAGTTTTTCGTCGAGTACTTTATAAGGTGCCGAGAAGCCGAAGCTAGGCATGCCGAATACTTTTCCGTTGGCGCCGACAAGTCCTTCGAGCGTAACAGGCAGTCCGGCTGTCATTCCGAATATCTTGCTTCCCTTTGGCAAAACAGTTTCCTGGTATTCCTTGCTTTGGCTGCGGAACAATCCTTCACTCGGAACGCTGACGATACGAACCTTGATTCCGTCTTTGCGCAACAATTCTGCTCCGGCTACAAGTGTAGACACTTCAGAACCGTCTGCCAACAGGATAACGTCAAAGTCGGTATCAGAGCCGGCTACAACGTAAGCACCCTTGCGTGCCTGTTCGTAATCGTTGCCGGCAGGTAGCTTGGCAATATTCTGGCGTGAGAAGATGAGTGCGGTCGGTGTCTCCATGTTTTCCATAGCCATAGCCCAGCAAACGGTTGTTTCGTCGGCGTCAGCCGGACGGAATACGCGTACGCTGTCTTTACCGTGATGGTTCTTCAGTTTCTCCATGAGGCGTATCTGGGCTTCTTGCTCGACAGGCTCGTGGGTAGGACCGTCTTCGCCTACGCGGAATGCGTCGTGGGTCCATATAAACTTGATGGGCACTTCCATGAGCGCAGCCATGCGTACTGCCGGTTTCATGTAATCTGAGAATACGAAGAATGTACCACATGCAGGTATTACGCCACCGTGCAGGTACATACCGATGCACATGCAAGCCATTGTAAGTTCGCTTACACCGGCCTGGAAGAATGCACCGCTAAAATCGTCTTTTGTCAGAGATGTGGTCTTCTTCAAGAAACCGTCTGTCTTGTCGCTGTTTGAAAGGTCAGCCGAGGCGCAAACCATGTTGGGTACTTGCTCTGCCAGTACGCCGAGACATGCGGCAGACGCTGCACGTGTGGCGGCACCTTCTTTCTGTACCAATGCGCTCCAGTCAACTTTTGGTGCGTTCCCGCTGAACCATTCTTTAAGCTGTGCTGCCTTTTCGGGATTCTTTTTAGCCCATTCAGCTTCGACTGCACGTCGTTCAGCCACGATTTTCTTCAGTTCCTCAGCCCTGCGGGCATAAAGTTCCTTTACTTCGGGGAATATCTGGAATGGTTTTTCGGGGGCTCCGCCGAGATTCTTTATTGTGTTGACATAAGCTTCGCCGCCGAGTGGTGCGCCGTGGGTCTTTATGCTGTGCTCGTAGCTTGAGCCGTCTTCTTTGAGCGCACCTTTACCCATGACTGTCTTACCGATGATAAGCGTGGGGCGGTGCTGCTCCTTTTGTGCCTCTGTGAGTGCCTTGCGTATTTCGTCAACGTCGTTTCCGTTGATTTTCATGACATTCCAGCCCCATGCCTTGTATTTTGCTTCTGTATCTTCGTTCATCACTTCACTGCACTCGGTTGATAACTGGATATCGTTAGAGTCGTAGAACATGATGAGGTTGTTCAATCCCAGAATGCCTGCTATACGTCCGGTAGCTTGAGATATTTCCTCTTCAATGCCTCCGTCGGAGATATAGGCGTAAATCTTGTGTTGCATAACTTCCTTGCCAAGGCGAGCCTCGAGGAATTTCTCGGCAACAGCGGCTCCTGCGGCGAAGGTGTGACCTTGGCCTAACGGGCCTGACGTGTTTTCTATACCACGTTCAATGTCGCGTTCCGGGTGGCCTGGTGTAGGCGAACCCCACTGGCGGAACTCTGCAAGTTCGTCAAGTGTGAACTTGCCCTGGAGGCACAATGCGCTATAAAGCATCGGAGACATGTGTCCCGGGTCAAGGTAGAAGCGGTCGCGTCCTGTCCATGATGGATTCTCAGGGTCGTAAACCAAAAACTCGGAAAACAAGACATTTATAAAATCGGCACCGCCCATGGCTCCGCCCGGGTGTCCCGATTTGGCCTTCTCTACCATTGACGCAGCAAGGATACGTATGTTGTCCGCTGCCTTGTTCATTAGATTTTTGTCATTCATTATTTATAGTATTATTTAATTAGTAAACAGTGTTTTTGTCTTCTTTTTATATTTTCATGCGTCGTAGACGCATATTGCAAGAAGATTTGCCGGACTTGTTTTAGGGTTATGTCAAAGATTATGTATTTATTTAATGCAAAGATAGCATTTTTTTGATAACGGCAAAAAAAAAGTCTAATTAAACTTCTAAAAAGCTACATATAATGCAGTTTATTAATGTTTTTATTAAAGATTTCCAAGGTCGTGCATGTTTTTCTTTGTTATTTGTGTTATTTATAACACTTTTATGCCTGTTGTATATGCACCGTTGGGGTGATTGTGGGATATCGGCGCGGGGTGGGGTGAAAATGTATTGTCCGTAGTTTTTACGTAGGGCTTTTTAAATAAATTATGTGTATGGAAATGAGTGGAAAATGACTAAAAAGCAATAGATGATGTATTGCATTGTAATATGCCGTCTTTTGTCGGGTAAAAGGTTGTCTTTTGAAACCTAAAAGGTGGCCTTTTACAAAACGATTGACTATGCCTAAAAATACTTTACACCAAAAGTCC
>HF986615.1 GCA_000433175.1 Prevotella sp. CAG:1058 | reverse complement strand
GACTTTTGGTGTAAAGTATTTTTAGGCATAGTCACTTTAAATATGAAAGGTTACCTTTTATATCGTGAAAGGTTATCTTTTACACTGCAAAAGGTGGCATATTGCGTTGCAATATGCCACCTTTTGGTTTATAGCCGTAATTATACTGCAAAATAATAAAATTGGTACTATGTTATTTCCGTATCAGAGTTGGACTTGAAATAATATTGTCCTTTGTTTTTAGTCATGCTGCCAAATTCGATGGCATGTTTGGGGCAGTGGTGGTAACATGAAAAACATGTAAGACACGAACCGTCGTGCTTCCATTGCGGTATGTTCTTATCGTTCATTATAATGTTGTTCACAGGGCATGATTTTGCACATACTCCGCAATTAATACATTTTTTCTCCGTTGTATGGAAAGGTTTGTCATTAATCATGTATTTAGTGAACAACATACCAATAAAACGGCTGTTAATCCGTGGCCATCTGCCTATTGTTAGTTTTTCAACATTCTTTTCACGTTTAATGATAAGTTTAATAAAACTTGAAAGTTCTACGGCGGCATTCTGTTTTTTCTTTGCTTCGTTTACAGGTGTATCCACGTTCATGAACGGTAAGCCGACGTATGATTCTGGCATGATGAGCGAAAATGCACTGTCAAGATGAAGCCCCTGTTTCTCGAGGTCTTTTCTGAATATTTTTATGGCCTCGCCGACATTGTCGCCGGTCGTGCATAATGCAAAACAGTAATGCCCCATTATATTTTCAATAGACAGCTGTTCTATGAATTTACGCATTATAAGTGGCGGACGCCAGCCATGTATCGGAAAACAGAAGCCAATCAGTTCGCCCTCGTCAAGTTTGTAGGTCGTATGTTTACCGATTTCTTTTGTTATGTCGACAAGCTTCTCATTTGTCTTCTCGCTTATTTGCATAGCTGCCCATCGGGTGTTTCCTGTTCCTGAAAAATAGAAAATCATGAAGCAATGAATTTATATTACTGTCTTATATTGATTATACGTTTTGGCATGCTGACTCAAAAAATTGCTTGAAAGCACTGAATTTATTCGACATTGGTATTGACATCTTGTGTCCTTTCATGAATGATGTCAAGCGTTCGGGTATTTCCAAACAGTTGTTGATAGCCTCTTCCACGGTGTCTTTGAATTTTGCAGGGTGGGCTGTTTCCAGGAATATGCCTGTCTCGTTGTTCTTAAGATTGTCTTTTAGGGCAAGCCAGCCGCATGCCCCGTGAGGGTCAAGTACGTAATTGTTGCTATTATAGCATTCGGATATAGCTTTCCTTATTTGCCCGTCCGTGTATGCTGCGCCGCTGATGCAGGCTGTAATAGCGCTGTGTGAGTTGTGGAAAAGCTCAAGTATTCTGGCAAAATTGCTTGGGTCGCCAACGTCCATGGCATTTGCTATGGTCTGGATACTCGGGCGTGGTTCGTATTTACCTGTATTTAAGTATTTCAAGAACACATCATTTACATTATTTGCTGCAATGAATCGTTTAATCGGAAGACCCATGCGTCGGGCGAACAGTCCTGCTGTAATATTCCCGAAATTGCCACTTGGCACACATACAACAAGATTATCGGCTTTGCCGGTTCTTTTCATCTGGGCATATGCATGGAAATAATAAAATGCCTGTGGTAGAAGACGGGCGATATTTATGGAATTTGCGGACGTTAATGTTATTCGCTCAGTTAGTTCTTTATCGGCAAATGCTTCTTTAACCATTGCCTGGCAATCGTCAAAAGTTCCATCGACTTCTAGTGCGATTATGTTCTTCCCTAGGGTCGTAAACTGGCTTTCTTGTATCGGACTGACTTTGCCTTTGGGGTATAATACAAAAACGCGGATGCCGTCAACGCCGAGAAAACCGTTGGCAACGGCTGACCCTGTGTCGCCGCTTGTAGCTACAAGGACATTAACTTCAATATTGCCAAGATAGTAGGCCAACATCCTTGCCATGAACCGCGCACCTACATCTTTGAACGCAAGGGTGGGGCCGTGGAATAACTCTAGAGACCATATATTGTCGTTAACATGCACAACAGGACAGTCAAATGATAATGTATCGTGAACAATCTGTTTAAGTTTTTCAGCATTAATGTCATCGCCAAAGAATGCCTTTGCCACTTCATACGATATTTCTTGAAACGACATGTCCTGTATGTTGTTGAAGAAATCATCTGGCATTCGTTTGATTATTTCTGGCATATACAGCCCTTTGTCGGGTGCAAGTCCCTTTATTACAGCGTCCCGTAATGACGTGGCTGGTGATGTTTTATTGATGCTATAATATTTCATGAGTCTGGTTTTCAACAAGTTATAAATGTCTTTATGAATTCTTCCAACTTCAACATTCCGTAGGCGCCGTTGGCACAACAAACTTCATCGTACTTGGTAACTTCGTCAGGGGTAATGCCTGAACCACAAATTACAAATGGTACAGGCTCGTTTACATGTACTCTTAGCTCGACAGGCGTAGGGTGGTCAGGTAGTAATGCAATGCGTACCGGTTCGTTCCACGTACTTATTTCGTCATATATTGGTTTTACGATTCTTTTGTCTAGATCTTCTATTGTCCTGATTTTAAGTTCCAGATTACCGTCATGCCCAGCCTCGTCGCTCGCTTCAACATGAAGATACACAAAGTCGTCTGTACGCAAGGCTTCTATTGCGGCTTTTGCTTTACCATCATAATTGGTGTCAGCAAGTCCTGTGGCTCCTTCAACCTTTATTGTCCTCAAGCCTGCATAATGGCTTATTCCTCTGATAAGGTCGACGGCTGATATTGCAGATCCACTTTTTATTTGCGGATAAATATCTTTAAGTTTGTCTATGTGTGGTTTGTAACCGCCACCCCAAGGCCATATACAGTTTGCAGGGGCAAAACCTTTGTTGACCCTGTCTATATTAATTTTATGCGATTCTAGTAATTTTTGCGATCTTAAAATCAGGTTATTTATTAAATCAGCGGTTTCCTGTGCCGTCATTTGGTTGCCGTCTCTTTTATTGTCCCAACCTGTTTCTGGTCTTACCATGAGTTGACGCCAAGGTTCATCGGGGTAGTCGTGGGGTGGGGCGCATACGATATGTTTGTTGCCGTTACGCACCACGAGTAAATGCCTGTATTGAGTGCCTGTAATGAATTTTACGTCTTTACTGCCAAGTTTGGAGTCCAAGAACTTTATCAGGATATCACCTTCGGCAGTAGTCAGATGGCCTCCGTGATGGTTCTTTATTTTTCCATCGGACAAGGTTATGATATTACAACGCAGCGCCAAATCGTCATCGCTCATTTCATATCCTATGCTTGCGGCTTCCAAAGGCCCCCTTCCTTCATAAACCTTATTCAAGTCGTATCCTAAGATAGCCATGTTCGCCACCTCACTTCCAGGTAAGAAGCCTTGAGGAATTGTAATCAGACAGCCACATTTTCCGTTGCATGCCAACATGTCCATATTGGGTGTGTCGGCATATTGTAACGGAGTCATTCCGTTAAGTCTGCCGATTGGGTGGTCTGCCATGCCGTCTCCTAAGATAATGAGATACTTCACTGTCGTGGGGTGGTGATTGAACTTATACTTAATTTTATTGAACCGGCGATTAAATATTTGCAATACTCATTATGTTCGCAAAAACTCCGGCAGCCGTAACGCTGGCTCCGGCACCGTAGCCTTGAATCAACATTGGGTATTCTTTATAACGTTCAGTGGTAAGCATGACAATATTGTTAGAACCCTCAAGGTTATAAAATGGGTGGCCTTTTTCTACTTCTTGCAGCGATACGCTGGTTCGGCCATATTCCATTTTAGCTACAAATCGCCAACGTTTACCTTCTGATTCAAGTTTCTTACGTCGCATTTCAAAATCAGCATCCAGTTGTGGCAGATTGTTCCAGAATTCTTCCAGAGTTCCGTTAAAGAATGATTCAGGTATGAAAAGTTGTTTCTTGACATCGTCAACTTCAACTTTATATCCTGCTTCACGTGTTAGGATTACAAGTTTTCTCACTACGTCGGTTCCGCTTAAGTCAATTCTTGGGTCCGGTTCACTGTATCCCTGTTCTTTTGCCCTTTTAACTGCTTCTGAAAATGGGATACTTCCTGAAAGTTCATTGAATATGAAATTAAGCGTGCCGCTAAGCACGGCTTCAATCTGAAGTATCTTATCACCGGAGTTGCATAGGTCGTTTATCGTACCGATAATTGGCAATCCTGCACCAACATTTGTTTCAAAACGGAATTTAACGCCACGGCCCAGCGCTGTTTTCTTCAGCTTAATGTAACTGTCGTAGTCTGACGAAGCGGCAATTTTGTTTGCTGCAATAACAGATATATTATGCTCCAAAAATTCCTGGTATGATAATGCCACCTCTTTACTTGCAGTGCAATCAACAAATACGCTGTTAAAAATATTCATGCCAACAACTTCTTTGCGTAGTTGTTGGTTATTACATGTGTCAGAATTTTTAAGTAATTCTTGGTATGAATCAAGGTCAATGCCGTTACGGTTGAATATTGCATGGCTGCTGTTTGCTATTCCGACAACGTTCAGTTTGAGGCGGCGGTTGACTTTCAATTCTTCATATTGTGATTTAATCTGTTCAATCAGTTTATTGCCGACAGTTCCAACTCCGCAAATGAACAGGTTTAGAACATTGTATTCGGAAAGGAAGAACGAATCATGAAGCACGTTCAGTGATTTACGTAAATTTATGCCGTCAACAACAAATGAGATATTTGTCTCAAACGCTCCTTGTGCACAGGCTATTATATTGATTCCGCTTCGTCCAAGTGTTCCGAACAACTTTCCGGCGATACCAGGTGTATGTTTCATGTTTTCGCCGACAATTGCAATTGTTGCAAGTCCGCTTTCCGCATGCATCGGATACATTGAGCCGGTTTCTATTTCTTTTGCAAACTCTTCGTTGAGTACTTCAACCGCTTTAGCTGCATCAGAGTCTTTTACAGCTATTGACGTTGAATTTTCAGATGAAGCCTGACTCACTAAAAATACCGATATGCCGTTGATTGCAAGAGCCGTAAATATACGGCGGTTAACGCCAATAACACCAACCATGGACAAACCGGTCACAGTAATCAAAGTAGTTTCGCTGATGCTTGATATTCCTTTAATTACCTTTTGGTCGTTATGTATTTTTTCTTTTATGACAGTACCACGACTATCCGGATTGAATGTGTTTTTTACCCAAATAGGTATGTTTTTAACACAGACAGGATAAATTGTAGGAGGATACACAACTTTAGCGCCAAAATTGCAAAGCTCCATTGCTTCCTTGTAGCTCAATTCATTTATTGTGTAGGCTGTGTGTATGACTTTCGGGTCTGCCGTCATAAAACCATCGACGTCAGTCCATATCTCCAACACTTCTGCATTTAAGGCAGCTGCTATGATTGCAGCTGTATAATCACTTCCGCCACGTCCCAAGTTGGTAGTTTCGCCGGTATGTTTGTCACGGCTGATAAAGCCAGGCACAACGGAAATTTCAGGTTGTTCCTTGAATGTTTTACATACCAATTGATTGGTAAGTTCGCTGTCAAGTGTGTGTTTGTGGTTCTTATATTCTGTCTGTATGAAATTCCTTGCGTCAAACAGTTTCGCGTTTGATATAAGTGTTGCAGTTATATTCGAACTGAGACGCTCTCCGTAACTTACTATGGCATTTTGTGTCTTTTCACTCAGGTCATGAATAAGGTAAACACCGTAGTATATGCTCTTTAGCTGCTCAAACAGTGAGTCGACAGTATCGTACAACTTCTCACGTTTCTTATTGTCTGTGATTATTGTGTCAATCATTTGGTGATGGCGTGTCACCATTGAGTCAAACTCATTCTTATATTCCTCATCACCATTTAATGCCAACTGCGCCGTATTAAGGAGTTTGTCAGTAATGCCGCCAAGTGCACTAACCACGACTACCAGCGGTTGCTTTTTTGATTCTTTCTCGACGATGTTTTTTAAACTTAAGATGCTTTTAACGGAACCTACGGATGTTCCTCCAAATTTCAGGACTTTCATTATTCAGACTTATGTTTTTGAGAACTCTAATACAAATTAGGTTAGGTCCTCTGTTAATTTTATAGGCGACAAATATAATAATATTTTTCAATTGCTGCAACTTGTTATCTTGCAAACTTGTAAATTGGATAGTTGAATTGTGCAAATCACTTTCTTTTTATATTAAAATCGATTATTTTGTTGCAGTTTGTATGTGGTCGGCTGTCGAATATTGACGATTCTTATTTTATGACACCGTTGTTTATTAACAATAATATGAGGCACAATTGATGACGAAAGTCTGCATATTATTTCAGTATTAGGCAAAATTTGTGTAAGTTTGCAACCAAATTTGTTAAAACGAGTATTTTATCATGGCAAAAGAATTAAAAGACTTGACCAAAAGAGCTGACAATTATAGTCAGTGGTATAACGATTTGGTGACCAAGGCTGATCTTGCTGAACAGTCTGCCGTGCGTGGATGCATGGTAATTAAACCGTATGGCTATGCCATTTGGGAGAAAATGCAGCAACAGCTTGACAAGATGTTTAAAGAAACTGGAGCACAAAACGCATATTTTCCGTTGCTGATACCTAAGTCATTCCTTTCCCGCGAGGCTGAACATGTAGAAGGATTCGCCAAGGAGTGCGCAGTCGTTACACATTATCGTCTTCGTGCAAAAGAAGATAAAAGTGGTGTGGAAGTCGACCCGGCTGCAAGACTTGAGGAAGAGTTAATCATACGTCCGACATCAGAGACCATAATCTGGAATACATATAAGAACTGGATTCATTCTTATCGCGACCTGCCGTTGATGTGCAACCAATGGTGCAACGTCATGCGTTGGGAAATGCGTACTCGCCCGTTCCTGCGTACATCGGAGTTCCTTTGGCAAGAAGGCCATACTGCACATGCAACTCGTGAAGAGGCGGAAGAGGAAGCACAGAAAATGCTTCATGTGTATGCAGACTTTGCCGAAAAATGGATGGCTGTACCTGTTGTACAGGGTGTGAAGAGTGAGACGGAGCGTTTTGCCGGAGCTTTGAATACTTATACGATAGAAGCCATGATGCAGGACGGCAAAGCACTTCAGAGTGGTACGAGCCATTTCCTGGGACAGAACTTTGCGAAGGCCTTTGACGTGACATACCTTAACAAGGAGAACAAGCCTGAATACGTGTGGGCGACATCATGGGGCGTATCAACACGCCTTATAGGCGCTCTTATCATGACCCACTCAGATGACAACGGACTCGTATTGCCGCCTAAGCTTGCTCCGATACAGGTTGTTATAATACCTATAACCAAGGGCGCAGACCAATTGAAAGCCATAACAGAAAAGCTTACGCCGATTATCAACGAGCTCCGTGAAGCAGGCATATCTGTGAAATATGATGATGCTGATAACAAGCGCCCCGGTTTCAAGTTTGCAGACTATGAGCTGAAAGGTGTGCCCGTACGTCTTGTCATGGGAGGACGCGACCTTGAGAACAATACTCTTGAGATCATGCGCCGTGACACATTAGAGAAAGACACAGTGCCAGTAGATGGTATTGTAGAGCGTGTTGAACAGTTGCTTAAGGACATACAGCAAAACATGTTCGACAAGGCAAAGGCCTATCGTGACTCCCGTATTTATGAATGCGACAATTATGACGAGTTCAAGGAACGCATTAAGGACGGAGGTTTCTTCCTTTGCCATTGGGACGGAACTGCAGAGACCGAAGCCCGTATAAAAGAAGAGACCCAAGCGACCATACGTTGTGTGCCGTTTGGCGTAGAGCAGACAGAGGGTGTGGATATGGTGTCTGGCAAACCTGCAAAACAAAGAGTTATAATAGCCAGAAGCTATTAATACTATCATAAAAGGAAGAGGAATCAAGAATTAAGGGAACGTATATGTACGATTTTTAACTGCTGCATACATGGTTCCTTGATTCTTGATTTTTTACTTCATTGTCGGTATGATTTCATAAATTGTAAAAGACCGTAATCCCGTTAAATAAACAATAGACGGCCTTTAGCGCTGCAAAAGGATGCCTTTTGCCTCGTAACAGGTAACCTTTTACAATCTAAAAGACGGTCTTTAAGAATAGGCTACATAAGCTTTACATATATATGTAACCACAACTTTGGCTAAATTAGATAAACACCTGATTGTCAGTTGAGTATCGTAATTTGGGAAATTGATATTATAGCCTTTGAATCTTACGAGTCGAACAATAGTGTTAGGTACGCTCCAATTAATTAAGCCCTGATAACCACAGTCTATACTTCAACCGATGCTAACCGAATTTCTTGTCAGATTTATCAATATTATTGCTCCTAAGCAATGTGTCATGTGCGGTTGTCGCCTTGCAATTGGTGAGGATATCATTTGTTCGTCGTGTAACTTGGATTTGCCAAGAACTAATTTTTGGATAAAGCCTTATGATAATGAAATGGTAAAGTCGTTTTGGGGACAGATTCCGATAGACAAAGCTGCAGCGTTATTCCATTACAGGCCACATTCAGATTCAAGCAGGATTATTTACTCCATGAAGTATAATGATCATCCGGAAATCGGCGAATTAATGGGGCGCTTTGCGGCAAAAGAATTCTTGCGTTACGGTTTTTTTGATGAAATTGACTCAATAGTGCCGATACCGCTTGCACGCAATAGAAAATTTTCTAGGGGATATAATCAAAGTATGGAGATAGCCCGTGGTGTAAGTGGTATAACACATCTACCCATAATTCGTAATGCGGTGAAACGAAAATCGTTTACAGCAAGCCAGACTCACATGAACCGTTGGCAGCGGAACGAGAACGTGCGCGATGTTTTTATTTGTACTGGTAAGAGAAAACTTGACAATCAGCATGTTCTTATCATTGACGACGTAGTCACATCAGGGGCTACGATAATAGCGTGTGCCAAGGAACTTATGAAGTGCGGAGCAAGCAAATTCAGTGTGATGTCGCTGGGTTTTACAAAAACATGACGCTATTTTTTCATGGAATCCATTCTATTATTCCGTTCGGTTTGTGCAGTTCACGCCATTTGTTGAATTGGCCCAGTGTCCTGATTCCGTCACGCAACACGGCTTGATAGTACTCAACGCCCATTACGTGTTCGTTCCCTGAAGTTTCATATTTCAGCCTTAATATGGTAGTGCGCGTCTCCGTTGTTAATACGTCATTTATACGTTCTGCCATGCGTTCAAAAAATCCGTCGTAGCGCGAGCCTCTTAATATATGGATTATGTCGATTTGCCATGTTTTGTCTTCATCGTCTTTTACCCATACGTGCCATTCAATGCATGCTTCTTCTGTATGCAACAGGTTGCGGCATTCAATCTTTATCACAGATTCATTTTCGGCAATTTTGGCCATTATTGCAAAACTGTCTTGTAATGTCACGTCTGTTGAGTAGACGTGGATGTCAATGTCAAGATGGTTTATCAGAAGTCCCATGGCTAATGAACCGACTATATGCGCGTCGGTTCCGGCTTCTGATAATATCTCCATAATATGCGTCTTGCGCAGCAACTCGTGTGCCCGCTCTTGGTTTTGAAGTGAAAGCTCGACTATCTGCTTGTCAGTCATGGCTTTTTTTAATAGTATCAAATGTTTATTCTTTCAATTCCACCGTAAGGGACGAGGTGCTTGAAACAATTTTCTTCTGTAAATAGTCCTCCGTAAATACCTGCGCAAATAAGTACACCACCATGTGCAAATATAGCAACCTTACCGTATGGCTTTGATTTCAATTCGTCTAGAAAAGACGATACCCTTGCATACAATTCAGGGAAACTTTCTCCATTTGTTGTGGCAATATGCATGTAGTCGTCATACCATTTCTGTAGATTTTCGTCATCAATCTCGTCAAATTTTTTCATTTCCCAGTCACCCATGTTCATTTCCTTCAATCGGTCGTCAACTATGGGGGTGTCGTAGCCACAGAACGCAGCCAACTTCCTGGCACGTGTAAGCGGAGATGAGAATACCGCATCAAATTCAACTGTACCGAGATTTTTCTTAGTCTCTTCTGCTTCTGTTTCGAATGTGTCAGCCACAGGCACGTCACTCCAGCCATAACATGTGCCTTTGGGTACGCCTACACTTGTGTGTCTTATTAAAACAATGTCCATAATGCTTTGTTATTGGTAAACTGATAAACGGCACAGAGGTAGAAGGATAGCTCTGTTATCAGGAACATTGCGCCGCAACAATCACCTGTGTATCCTTTAAGCCGGTGCCATATAAGAAGGTACATGAAATACATTACCAGGCAAGGAGCAAAAATAAGTGACTCCCAACGTAATAATCCTCCGGTTAAATATAGCATTAACACTAATGGAAGAACTCCTTGTACAGAAAGACTTAAACCGGCTTTAATCGATATCTTCCTGTATATTACATGTGCTTTCGACTCCTCCTCCGTACGTGCATAAGGCATCATGGAAATTATCTGGCCTGATACCATTTTGCAGAATGGGTCGGCAGCGATTACTGTTAGTGCTGCAAGTGACGCAGGCATGGCCGAAAGAGAAAAGAAAAGTAATAAGAAGTATAACACCAGTCCCACAACACCATACGTACCGATGTGTGAGTCCTTCATTATATCAAGTGTCCGTTTACGGTCACCTGCACCACCGCCAAATCCATCGAAAAAGTCTGCCAGGCCGTCCTCGTGCAATGCACCAGTAACAAGTATCCTTGTGGCAATGGCCAGCAATACGGATATGGTATGCGGAAACAACATGCCACCGAAATAAATTACGGCTCCCATAATTGCGCCGGTAATCCAACCTACCAACGGCCAATATTCAACTACGGCACGATAACATTCGCGAGGAGGCTCATGCAATCTCCATAATGGCAGGCGTGTGAAGAATATGAACGCAGCCCACAAGTTGTCGTACCATTTAGAAGTATTTAGTGATATGCGCATTGTCAAAATTATTCATTTCGTTTATCATTCTTACGGCACTGTCAATTATAGGGAATGCACATATTGCACCAGTACCTTCGCCCAAACGTAGACCGAGGTCGAGTATTGGTTTGGCTTCCATAAGATTAAGCAATCGTCTATGGCCGCCCTCGTCGCCTACATGTCCGAAAATCATATAATCCTGAGCCTCAGGATATAGTTTTGACACTGCTAATGCACATGCTGTCATAATGAACCCGTCAATCAGGATTATCATCCTTAATTCAGCTGCCCTTAACATTGCTCCTATGGTTCCAACCATTTCAAATCCACCGAAATATCTTATGATGTTTTCTGTAGAGTCGTCTTCGTCCGTGGTGTTGTCTTTATAATTTTTTATTGCTTCAGACAGAATTTCATATTTATGCTTTATGCCTTGACTGTTTAGTCCTGCACCTGCACCGACACAGTCTTTGAGTGGTACTTGTCCGAACAGACTCATCCAAACACTTGAAGGCGAAGTGTTGGCAATACCCATTTCGCCTATGCTTATTATATTGCATCCGTTGTTATGGCATTCATCTACGAGGCTTGCTCCTATATTAATAGCTGTATCAAACTGGTCCTTATCCATTGCCGGACCATATAGGAAATTTGCAGTTCCATTGGCGATCTTTTTGTTTATTATGCCGTCGCATCCAGATAAGTCATAGTCAACACCGATGTCAACTAAATAAAGTTTGAATCCATGCTGGCGGCAAAACATGTTTACGCCGCCACCGCCGTTCGCAAAATTTATCATTTGCTGCCAAGTCACTTCACGTGGTGATATGCTGACACCTTCACGTTCTATGCCGTGGTCGCCACCAAACAATAAATGACATGGGTTGATTAGCTTAGGTGTCAATGACTGTTGTATCAGGCATAACCTGGCAGCTATGTCCTCAAGTCGTCCAAGTGAACCTTTGGGCTTGTTCAGATTATCTATCTTTGTTTGCACGTCAGCCATGATTGCATGGTCAGGTCGACGTATTTCGAACTTTCTCATATTTATTTTATTAATTGATAGATTTTATTTTGATAAATATTGTATGAAGATTCTTAATTCCAATAAATTCATCCTTTAATTTTTACCGGAATACCGCATACCATCATTATTACTTCATCGGCATTGGCTGCAATATATTGATTCATCCAACCTTGCATGTCTGTGAATCTTCGCTGTACAGCATTGCCACTGACTTCTCCGCTACCTATTTCATTTGTTACAAAAATAAAAGTTGCATCTTGGTTGGTAAACTTGTCAAACTCTTGTTGTATCTCATGCAATGCCTCGTCTACTGTAGGCTGGGGATCATCGTTGTTATTGAAAAAGAAGTTCGTACACCAAAGTGTGACGCAGTCGATTACAGCCACTTTCCCGTTAATGTCATGCTTACTTAAATATTTTTCTTCTTCAATGTTCGTCCATTGTGGGCCTCTGCGTACTTTATGTCTTCTTACACGTTCGCTGAATTCTTCGTCCCAAATATGAGCCGTTGCAATATAATAAGGCGTTGCAGATAGCGACAGCGCCAATTTTTCAGCGTATACACTTTTGCCTGAGCGTTGCCCTCCTGTTATTAATATGATTTTTTTCATACGTTCTTTATAAAATAAAGTATTGCTGCAATACTTTATATGCAAAGTTACATTAAATGAAAGACAAATCAAAATATGTCTGCAAATAAAATAAAAAGAGTAAGTAATATTGTAATTTGCAGCAGCGCCAGTTCTTGTATTCTGAATAAGATAGCATAATAAGGACGTAAAACGACTTTTCTGAAAACAATATCGTTCCATCTTAATAAAAACAACGTGAGTCTGTATAATTTATGTGACTCACGTTGTCTTTACTATTTAATTCGTATCAACTCTACGGAATTAACAAATGAACAATGGTAACTTATAAGGATTGGTTGACGAATTTTGCGTTACAGACACTATCATTTGTTTTTATTTTCTTCATCCAGTTTTACCTGCCATTTCCACGCCGAACGCAGCGTGTCTTCAAGGCTTGTTTCTGCTTTCCATCCAAGCACATTATTTGCTTTTGCCGGGTCAGCCCATACTTTCTCAATATCCCCTTCGCGGCGTGGGGCGTATTCCCAATTTACTTTTACGCCAGTTGCTTTTTCGAAACCTTCAACAACTTCTAGCGTGCTTACGCCACGGCCTGTACCTATATTGAATATTTCAACAGAATCAGTGCCTTTGTCTTCAAGAATACGTTCCATGGCCTTTACATGTGCTTTGGCGAGATCGACCACATATATGTAATCACGAATACATGTGCCGTCAGGGGTGTTGTAGTCGTTACCAAATATTTTTAACTGCTTGCGGATACCTATCGCTGTTTGTGTTACAAATGGTATGAGGTTCATAGGTACCCCATTGGGTAATTCGCCGATATGTGCTGTAGGATGGGCACCGATTGGGTTGAAGTATCTCAAGATTATCGACTTGATAGGAGCACCACTGTGAATATAATCTTGGATTATCTCTTCATTAATCTGTTTAGTATTGCCATAGGGGCTTAGAGCTTTCTGTATCGGGGCGTTTTCTGTTACCGGCAGGTTCTCGGGCGAAGGTTGTCCATACACAGTGCAACTTGATGAAAATATGATTCCCTTAACACCATGTTGGGACATTAATTCGAGTAGGTTTATAAGACTCAGAATGTTGTTGCGGTAATAGAGTAGGGGCTTTTGTACGCTTTCGCCAACAGCCTTACTTGCTGCAAAGTGAATGATTCCCTTAATGCTATTATATTTGTTGAATACATTCTCCATGCTTTTCATATCACAACAATCAACATTTTCAAATGCTGGCCGTATGCCTGTTATTTTCTCGATACCATCAACTACATCTGCTTTTGAGTTTGACAAATTGTCGATAATAACAACATTGTATCCTGCCTGTTGCAACTCTACAACAGTATGTGAACCAATAAAACCAGTTCCACCTGTAACCAATATAGTCTCTTTCATAAGTGTTTTGCATTTTGTTAATCTAGATGCAAAACTAAACATATTCCCAGTTTTAACAAAATATATTTGGGAAAATTTGAAAAGAAATAAAGTAGCACGCTTCCCAATGTTGGTTATTTAATTAAATAATCAAGCCATGTGCAAGAAGTCATGCTACTTTATTATTTATATTGAAAATCTTTAAAGTCCAAAAAGTTCTTTTAATCCTCCATCAACACCGGAGAATCCCATGAAAGCAAGGCTCAACAATCCTGCAGTAACAAGCACAATCGCCATGCCGCGCATGCCTTTCGGTATGCTTACCATTGCCAACTGCTCGCGAATACCAGCAAAAACAACCAATGCTACAGCAAATCCGATTGCAGTAGAGAATGCATAAATCACACTCTGCAAAAGCGAGTATTCCTTTTGGATGACAAGGATTGCGACACCAAGTACGGCACAGTTGGTCGTTATAAGTGGAAGATAGATACCCAACGCCTGATATAGCGATGGTGAAACTTTCTTTAATATAATTTCAACCATCTGCACCAAAGCGGCAATTACAAGAATGAAGGCAATGGTTTGAAGATATTGCAAACCCATAGGATTTAGGATGTATATCTGTACAAGATAAGTCACTATGGTTGAAAGTGTTAATACAAAAGCAACAGCTGCTCCCATTCCCAATGATGTAGAAATCTTCTGAGATACTCCAAGAAACGGGCAAATACCTAGGAATTGTGACAACACGATGTTGTTCACAAATATGGCTGATATGAAAATTAAAATGTATTCCATAAATTACGCTTTCTTAAATTTATTAACTATAGCAATCAAATACCCTAAAGAGATGAATGCTCCCGGAGGTAATATGAAAAGAAGCATATTGCTTGTCTCGGGGAGAAGTGTAATTCCGAAAATAGAACCGGCTCCGAGCAGTTCACGAACAGCACCTAATAATGTAAGGGCAATACTGAAACCGAGTCCCATGCCAATACCATCGAAAAGGCTTTCAACTGGTCCATGGTTACATGCGAATGCTTCTGCACGGCCAAGTATGATACAATTGACTACGATAAGAGGAATATAAAGTCCTAATGTAGCGTAAATCGTCGGCACGTATGCTTGCATAAGCATCTGCAGAATCGTTACAAATGAAGCAATAACGACAACAAATACAGGTATGCGCACCATGTCTGGAGTGATGTTCTTTATTAAAGATATCACTATGTTTGAACATATTAAGACAAACATAGTCGCCAAACCCATGGAAAGTCCGTTTATAGCCGATGTTGTTGTGGCCAACGTAGGACACATTCCCAACAGGAGAACAAACGTTGGATTCTCCTTTACTATGCCGTTGGTTAATATTTTAATGTAATTCATTGTTCCTTGAATTTAGGTTTGTTACTTTTCTTTTTGGTAATGTGACGATGCTCCTGTGCTAGCGTCAACTGGGCGTGACTTATATGCCTGATATGCCTGGTTTACAGCTAACAAGAAAGCACGGCTAGTAATAGTTGAAGCAGTTATTGCGTCTATTGCACCACCGTCTTTTGTCACAGTAAGATTGTCTTTGTCCGGATTCTTTCCTATAATACATCCTTTTCCATCTTTCTGGAACCATTTGTCTGCCTTAGCTCCAAGTCCAGGTGTTTCCGAGTGTTGCAAAATTGTATAACCGAGAATTTCTCCGTTGTTATTAAATCCAACCAGTACTTTTAGGTCACCACCAAATCCACTTGTTGTACTTTCAACGGCAGCTCCAATCGGTTGATTGTCAGAACCTACCGCTTCGTGTATTACAAAAGTGAATTCTTTTCCGGAGTTGGTCTGTTTTACAGTATCTTCCTTCGTTACAGTCAGATCAACTCCGCCCATGACGGCTTTGATACCTTCGGCGAGAGTATTCTCTGCCTGTTTTTTTATAGGTCCTTGGGTTATATTATTAACATAGGCTAGAATTCCGCCTGTTACAAGAGCAACACCAACTAAGACCAAAACCATATTGGTTATTGATGATTCAAGTTTTTTCATTTTCCGCCCTCCTTATTGACTGTTTCGCCAAAACGTTTTGGTTTTACGTATGTATTGATAAGAGGAGTGAATGCGTTCATTATAAGAATTGCGAACGACATGCCCTCTGGATATGAACCCCAGTTTCTTATTACGACAGTCAGACAACCTATGGCTATACCATAAATCAACTGTCCTTTATGAGTCATTGGTGATGTTACGTAATCTGTGGCCATGAATATGGCACCCAACATGAGTCCACCACTAAGTATTATAGATACAGGATTCGCATAGATTGGATTTGCTAAATGTAAAATGCCACTGAAAACGAAAACTGTTGCAAGAATGCTTATAGGTATGTGCCATGTTATGATTTTTTTCCAAAGCATATATACTAGGCCAATAAGTAATGCCAAAGCACAAACTTCACCTAATGAACCTGCACCATTTCCTAATCCAGGGTTGCCAAGAAGCAAAGATAATGAATCAGGTAATTGCTCAAGTACAGATGCATCACCAGATTTTATTGCTTGTTTCATAATACTTAGCGGAGTTGCACCCGTCTGTGCGTCTACGTATGAAGCAAGTTGTCCGGCAATTGGCCATGATGTCATTTGTGCAGGAAAAGATACCAAAAGAAAGCATCTGCCGACTAACGCTGGATTGAACGGATTACATCCGAGACCTCCAAATGTCATTTTTCCGATACCGATTGCAACTAATGCTCCAATTATAACAATCCATACAGGTAAATTTGATGGAAGGTTGAAGGCTAACAATAATCCGGTAAGAATGGCCGAACCGTCACTGATTGTTGGTTCTCTCTTTAGTATGTATTTTGTTATTGCCCACTCAAAAAATACGCAGGCTGCCACGCTTGACGCACATACGACTGCCGAGCCAATACCAAAATAGATGAATGACACAAGCAATGCAGGCACCAAAGCTATTATCACACCATACATGTTGCGTTCTACGCTATCCGTTCCATGTGCGTGTGGAGATAATGAAACTATTAATTTGCCCATTTTTAAATTCTTTTTATTGACTTAGAAGTCTTAAATAAATTAGTTATTATAGTTTTATTTTTTTGCATTACGTGCTCTTATTATGCCCATGACCGTGCTTTTGCCTAATCTGATGTTATCAAGCATAGGCCTATGTGCCGGGCATGTAAATTGACAGCAACCACACTCAATGCAAGATGTTATTCCAGCCTGTTCAACCTTTTCCCAATCATGAAGCGCACTTGCTGTAGCCAAGAGATAAGGTTCAAGGCCCATGGCGCATGCACTTACACACTTTGCACAACGTATGCAAGGTTGTACAGATTTGCGTTTAGCATCACTTCCACTCAATATTGTAACGCTATTAGTACCTTTGCAAATGGGTACTTCAACTGAAGTTAGAGCCTTGCCCATCATCGGACCACCGGCTAATAACTTATTATCACCTTCAGGCATTCCTCCACATTCATTTATGAGGTCTATCATTGGCGTACCCATTCGAACAAGGAAGTTACTTGGTTTTGCTAGCTTTTTGCCTGTTACAGTAGTGTAACGCTCGAACAAAGGTTTATTTTTCATCACTGCTTGGTAAACTGCGAAAGCTGTACCAACATTCTGAACAATAGCTCCAACATTCACAGGAATTGCCGGTGGGGCAGGAACTTGACGACGAATAACTGCATCCACAAGTTGTTTTTCACCTCCTTGTGGGTACTTCTTTGCAAGTGGAACAATCTCAACATTAGGATTATTCCTTGTTTTTTCTTCAAATAATTCAATAGCCTTAGGCTTGTTTTCCTCGATACCAATATAGCCTTTACTAACATTAACGGCCTTCATCAACAAGTCAAGACCAACCAATATTTCATCAGCATGTTCAAGCATAAGCCTGTAATCGGATGTAATATAAGGCTCACATTCGACACCGTTCAGTATCACGCATTCAGCTTTTGCCGTTGGAGGAGGGCATAACTTGATGAATGTTGGGAATCCTGCGCCACCCATACCAGTCACACCAGCTTTCTTAATGCGCTCAATTATTACTTCAGACGTCAGCTCAGGATGCGACGATAAAGTTTCCAGCTTATCTGAACGGTCGATAGATTCTTCCCACTCATCACCTTCAACCTTAACTATTATAACAGGTTTTCGGTATCCTGTCGCATCAATGGCTTCGTCAATTTTAAGTACCGTACCTGACACAGAAGAATAAATTGGAGCTGAAACGAAACCTCCAGCTTCAGCCAAGAGCGTGCCGACCTTAACTTTATCTCCTTTTTTTACAACTGGTTTGGCAGGTGCGCCAATATGCTGTGATAAGGGGAAAATTGCTTGTTGCGGAAGTTTAGCTATTTGTGTAATCGACTCAGAAGACAATTTGTTTTCTTCCGGATGTACACCTCCTATTCTGAATGTCCTTAATTTCATGCTTTTACCTCCTCTTCTTTTTGTTCGATGTTGGCTACGCCTTGTGCTTCTGTGTTAATTGTTGGCTTGGGCGTCGGGAAATTTACTGCTATAATGGCATGTGTCGGGCAAACATCAACACATTTGCGGCACATACGGCATTTGTCTGGATCAATGTATGAGACGTTGTTTGTTATTGTTATTGCTTCAAACTTACATTCTTTTTCACATTTACCGCATCCGATACAAGCAGCCTTGCAAGCTTTCATTGCAACTGCGCCTTTATCCTTATTCACGCAACGAACGTAAACGCGACGGTTCTTAATTCCTTTTTTACGCAGTTCAATAATGTGTCGTGGACAAGCTTTCACACATGCACCACATGCAGTACATTTATCTTCGTCAACTTCAGCTAATCCTGTGGCAGGATTTATTGTTATTGCTCCAAATGCACAAGCTTTAACACAATCTCCGCACCCCAGGCATCCATAACCACAACCTGTTTCACCAGCACCACAAGCATTCATTGCAGTGCATGTACGCAAACCATTGTATTCGGCAATATGCGGACGAAGCTCACATGTACCGTTACATCTAACAACAGCGACTTTAGGTTCTGTGTTAGATACAGCCATGCCAAGTAAATCAGCAACTTGCCCCATAACGTTACTTCCGCCGACTGGACAAAAAAGCCCGTCTAAGGAACCTGCGTCTGCTCCCTTGACTAGGGCTGCAGCCATGCCAGAGCATCCAGGATAACCGCAACCTCCACAATTAGCTCCTGGCAATATTGCCGTAACCTGCGCTAAACGTGGATCTTCATGGACCGCAAATTTCTTGGAACATACATATAGCACAACTGCGGCAACAAGTGCAATGCTTCCAAGAACAATTAGTGCAATCAAAATAAAGTTCATAAGTTTTGTATTTGTTTTAGTTGTTAATGTTCTATTCAGTGTACAATGGATTTATCATGAAGTTTCATGTTCTATCTTAAATGAAAGTCGTGAACGTATTTTGTCCTTGAATATATACAATGCAAAGTAGTAAGGTATAAGTATTCCAATACTTCCCAACGCTGCATATGCTTCATTGTTTGTAATTACAAAAACCGTTATTAACATTGTAATTAGGAGAAACAATGGTATTATCGAGCTTAAGAATACGGCAAAAAAACCAGTTTTTTGTGATGCTATGATAATAACATTGTCGCCTACAACGAACTGGCTTGTATTATCATCGTAAACATCAACTATTTTCTCCTTATTTTCAGATGCATTGCAGTGACTGGCCACTTTACATGAAGCGCAAGCGGACGACTGGACGATACGTACTTTTATACATCCGTCTAATACTTTGTCAACAACTCCACAATGTTTTATGTTTGTGCTCATGAATTTCAAACAAGGTTTTGCAAACTCCAGTTTGCAAATGCAAAAGTAATACTATATTTTCAAATGACAAACAAAAAAGTGCAATTTAATAAAAAATTAAGAAATCAGAATAATACTATAATTGTAAAATATTTTATTAAGTAGATGTTCATAATTAGTTTATATCATATAGA
>HF986614.1 GCA_000433175.1 Prevotella sp. CAG:1058 | reverse complement strand
CACGACGGCTGCAGGCGGACGAGTTATCGTCCGCCTGCAGCCGTTCATGCACCAGCCTGCCAGCACGGCGGCACGATGCCGTGGCAACGATAAACGAATGCGGCGGGAAAAGGCATGACAAAATATCAAATCAACACAAATAAAGGCATAATCATTAACAATACACATAATTTATTTTGCTTTTATGAAAAAAATAATTATTTTTGCTGGAAATACTAATACCATGGCTAAAAAACATAGCCAAATATCACAAACCATAAGCCCGTAGGATAAAACGCAAAACTAAAATAATATGAAAAAACTCGTACTTTTTACAGCAATACAATTACTTGCAGCAACAGCTGTCATGGCACAGCCGCCCGGAAAGCCCGGGCTGACTTCAGACCAGGGGAACAACGAACGGCCTCCCGAAATAATATACAAAGCCCCTGAAGGGAATACGATATACTACAAAGAGGCATACGAAGGTTTCATGTACTTTGGGGATGCCTCAGGACCGAAACACGTGCAGGACACGTTGACCAACAAGATTGTATGGTGCAGCAACAATGAGGTGTACATCAATAATCCAGTGGCCGCCTACAACATAAACACATTCGCCAAGGGCACATACGCCGACGGCAAGATAAAGGTAGAGCTGCCGCAGTGCATAGACTACTACTATGACCATGACGGAACAATACGGAAACTTTACCTGAACAAGTTGGAGGAAGTCGAACAGGACGGGGAGAAACATTACATGATCTGCTACCCCGAAGACAACTACATTGAATACAATGTGGACGATACGGGAAAAGTAACTCTCGATATTGGCAATACGGGCGACTACGACGTCACAAACGGTGAAAACCCGCCTTACATTGTAGGCGTAACCGACGGAAACGAGCCACACACCATCCAGGCATGGACAGGTTACGGAGACACGCACCAGACATGGAACGTCTTCGACAACGGCGACCCCGTAACCCCGCCGGACGGCGCAGTGATGCAGGAGTGGGCCTTCAAGACACCGGACCAAAAGTCAATAATAAAAGTCGCTGTTGACGGCAACGACATATACATTGAAGGATTAGCATCGTACATTAATGGCTATTGGTTCAAGGGCACCATGGAAGACGGCAAGATAACATTCCCGACGAAACAGTACATGGGCCTAAGAAGTGATTTTGACATGTTCTTATACTTCATGGCAGCAAAGGTATTCACTGAAGAAACATCCCAATGGAAACATTACGAGCCAATCGACAAGGTGACGCTCGTCTACGATCCCGAAACCGGAATGTACACGGCACAGGAGGACGAAACCTTCATAATAAGCACGAGCAATGAGGAAATCTCGGCCATATACTTTGCCGAGAACCCGTCGATATGGAAACAAAACCAGGAAATATTCAAGGGCAAACCACTTAATCCCTCGTTGGAAGACTACAAGTCAAACCCCAATGTCAGCACGATTGTATGGAACATCCCCAACGAGAACGAAAACGGCGCCATACTGCCGGGCAGGAACATGTACTACAACCTATACGTGGACGGCGAGCTGTACACTTTCACACCCGAAAAATACACGCTGTTCACCGAACCTACCACCGACGTGCCATACGAAGCGGTAAACTATTACGACATTGACTTCTTCGGAACCGTACGCGTCATCTACCTCAAGCAAAGCGTAAATGAAACGGTAGGACTCCAGTCGTTCTACGTCGACGAGGACGGCATAAAATACGCGTCAGACCTCATTACAGAAAAAATACTTGACACAGGTGTAAGCAACATCGAGGGCGGCAAGCAGGCCGTAAGCACCGAATACTTCAACCTCTCCGGAGTAAAGACCACCAGACCTGCAGCCGGCATGTACATAATGAAGACCAAATACAATGACGGCACAAGCAGCGTGAAGAAGGTGTTGGTAAAATAATACCGTTTAATATACACCACGATAAAAGCCAGCCGCTGACGGATAAAACGCCAGCGGCTGGCTTTTTTATGGAAATGGCACACAAGTTCACATTTAACATACTTAATCATCGTACAGATTTAGCCATCGCACAAATTTAATTATCTTGCAAAATCACCATATATCACAGCCCGGAGGGCTGGACTTTACGTAACCGTGGGTTGCCAAACCCACGGACAACTACGCCCAACCCATGCACACGAAGTGGTGCTACCCCTACTTTTAACCGTCAAAAATGGAAGGCTCGACATGGCAGCCTAACACTCTGCCAGCCTTAATATAAGCCTAAGCGAAGTGTCAGACGACGATGCCTGCCGCAACGGCCCATAACGGTCTTAAAATATGAAAGTGAACAAGAGCACCTTGCAAGATTAAAAATTCATGTTTATTAATAGTTCTTGTAAACAAATAATCAATAATTCGGATAAAATAAATACCAATTCATCTTTTTATTCATATTTATTTGTAATTTTAAAAACAATTAATTACTTTTGTTCTGTAAATCAATACTTCGGTAAATTTTTACCGATAAAT
>HF986613.1 GCA_000433175.1 Prevotella sp. CAG:1058 | reverse complement strand
TCTGCAATGACCAGGCAGATGAACTGCTTGGACTTTCCATGAACCATTATAATGTCAAGTTTGTAACGGTATAATTAACTAGAGCCAACGCCACCTTTTGGACTCCAAAAGGTGGCGTTTCAGCGTGTAACAGGATGCCTTTCGCACGCCGTTTGTTATTCTTTTAACCGGTAATGCAAGACCGGGTTATTCTACGGCATCAAACAGTTCATTGTTTAGGTTCGATATGCAGATAATACTTTTCATCCGCCAAGTCACCAGAATCATTTGAAAGCTGGTGCACCATCATCATGCGTGTGGTTTTGTTCTCCCAATACAGTTCGGCTTCCACGCCATTTTCCGGCAGGCATTTGAAAAGCTTTTCCTTCCCTTGGGCGTCCTGTCCTGCGCCCATATTGTCTTCCATCAGTTTCCTGATGGCTCTTTGTGCAGTCGTCAGGAAGTCAGAATCAGGTAAGAGCTTGTGGTTCACAGGTATGATTTCAGCGAACGGGTGGCCGTTTCTTTCCGTAATGTCGTTCACCTGATACTCATAATCGGTGTCCAGACGGCAATATGCTGTAAGGTTCTGCGGATTCTGAAGTACTATTATTCCCCATTCAAGCCCCAGGAAGTCACGGTCGTACAGGGTCAGATTGAGCGAAGTTTCATATTCAACCTTCCCGTTACGGTAGCCTTTAAGATGATTCCTGATATTGCCGCTCTTGAAGAAGTGTGACGCCCATTGGGTGGTCAGGTGCATTTCGGAAGTGTCTTCTGTCGTGTTCTTGTCAAAGACTTTGTACGTATGAGGATAATTATCGGCGCTCCAGACGATTGAGTCGTAGTATTGGGTGAACTCGGGAAATCCGACAGGCGTGTAATTGCCGTCAATGTCAGTGATTCTGAATGTAACCAAGTCAAGCGGTGCCGGCAACAGGCTTTCAATGTCCATCAGCGGAGTAAATCCTTCCATGGTCATTTTGAACTTTGCTTCTTCGGGCAAGGTGTCAGAGTCGGAGCCCTGTCCATCCCCTTCCTTAAATGTCCTGGTAAGGCAAATCATTGCCCGTGCTTTTCTGTTTCCGTCATTTGCCGAGATTGTGATTTCCTTGTATGCGTCAGGCGCCCCCGGTTCCTGTTTTGGGAAATGGATTTTCAGCTGATTGGCTTCAACCTTGACGGTCGCCCATCCGCAATCGTATGTGTATGAATCGCCTGATATCGGATTAAGCACATCGTAATTCTCGCAAGTCATTACGATGTCGCCCTCGTTGCAGTTTGCTTCAAAGGAAAATGTTTCAATCCATCCAACGCTTCCACCCGTAAACTTAACATTTTCGGGCGTGAGTATTTCATAATCCCAGACCATCGGCGTGCCGGGCAAGATGTCATCCTTGTCGCAAGCCGTAAATAGCAGGCTGATGATAACCAGCAACGGAGTAAGCAGTTTATTCATTTTCATGCAATTATTTCCTATTGGGGAATCATATAATTGTTACCTGTGGGACATTTTCAGTTCAAGCAGTGAGAGGATGCTGCCGATGTCTTCTTGCGATTCCGGTGTTATTGATAACGGTATCAGTTTTCCCGAATGCTTTATGTCAGGGAAGTCCCCGATTATCCTTTCAGGCAGGTGCAGCGCAGTCACGTCTGCTGCCGTATTGTCTGTGAAGTAGACTGTTACCTTGAAATATCCGGGATAGACATGCAGCCATCCCAGGTTCTTCCTTTTGTACATCAGTTTTCCGAGCCAGGCTTTGCCGTCGTTGTAGTAGTTCCAGACCAGGTTCACTTGTGCGGCTCTGCAGAGCAGGGTGTCCAGCAGAGGTTTCGTCTGTCCGAGGACATTCCCGAGTACGGTCTCGTCCGGCACGGTCAGCTTGTCGGTCAAGGCTAAAGAATCGGAAGCAGCTCCTTGTTTTTGAGTCATGGGTGACGCGGTTTTTAATTCTAACGCAAGTTAAGAATCCGTTGACTATGAATACAGGGCGGATACGCACTTAGCAATGATGCAAATTGCTGCCATAATATTATTTTTGGATAAAATTAAAAACAGCTTCTAAATAATTGGGAATGTGGATGACACGGGTAAATGCGTTTTTCTGCGCGGTGCCTCTTTAGCTTACAGCTTGCCGCCGTAGCAGAGGTCGCCGGCGTCGCCGAAGCCCGGCACGATGTATTTGTGCTCGTTCATTCCCGGGTCGACGGCCGCGCACCATACGGTTGTCTTGTCGTCGGGGAAGGTCTTCTTGATATGCTCGATGCCCTCGGGCGCGGCTATGACGCATGCCACGTGTATGCGCTTGGGCGTGCCGTGGGTGAGGAACGCCTTGTAGCCCAGCTCCATAGAGCCGCCCGTTGCCAGCATGGGGTCGGCTATGATGAGCGTCTTGCCGTCGAGGCTCGGCGTGGCGAGGTACTCCACGTGTATGCCCACTTCTGTGTGGCTGTCGTCCTTGTATTCGCGGTACGCGCTTACGAAGGCGTTGCCGGCGTGGTCGAACACGTGCAGGAAGCCGTTGTGGAAGGG
>HF986612.1 GCA_000433175.1 Prevotella sp. CAG:1058 | reverse complement strand
TTGGCCAAAAGGGTCAAAGTCGCGTGGCTTTTCCAATAATGAAAGAACTGGACTTTTTGTCTTTCTTTGAATGTTTTTCATATGTTTCGAAATATTCTCTTGAGATTGAGAAAAAAGATATTGATGTTGTTGTATATGATTATTCTGAAATTAACGTGATAGATAATGCTAAGGAAAAAAATATGGAACATCAGGTCTTTATTAGTTATTCGCGTAAAGATGCAGAAAATATAAAACCAATCTGTGGTGTTTTAAATGATTTGGGTATAAAGTATTGGCTTGATGTAGATGGAATTTATAGTGGTGAAAGTTATAAGGATGTTATATGTAATGCTATTAAATCGGCAATTATAGTTTTGTTCATTTCGTCTGAAAATTCAAATTCTTCACATAATGTAGCAAAAGAGATAAGTTTGGCTGATGAATATGGAAAAATTATTATACCTGTTTTGTTGGATAAAACACCTTATGCACCAAGGATAAATTATGATTTAAGTAGTATTGAATGTATTGATTATTCAAATAGAGATGATAATGTCTTGGATAGATTGCGTCAAACTATTCAAGGTAAATTAGTAATTGCTCAATGTAAGTAGGATTTAACATTAATATTGATTTTCTTAATAATTTATATATTATCATTGTCTAATGAATTTTTTAGATTGCTATTGATATTATGTATAACGAATTTGTAAGCGAAGATATTAGAAGCGACAGCAACATCATTGTTCCTGTCATTTGTGACGACATGTTTGAATATAAGGCGTCAGAAGAGGATTTACCACTTTCAATAAAAGAGGTGATATGTAAAAAGTATATTAAACAAATAAATAACGAAACAGAACGAGAACATATTTATAAAGCGATACAATCAAATTATTATTATGGTGTTTCTCTTCTTGAACAGAAGAAAAATACAGACTTGTCAAATGCTATATATAGATTATTTGAGGAAGCTGTTAATGAGGGCTATATAAGACTTAAACCGTGTGTGAAGAATTTTTTGAATAAAGGAAACTTTCCTTTAGTTATTACAACATTTGGTTTCCCTCTTATTGAAAAAATAGAAACGTTGAATTATAGTGAAAAAATTAGTGAATGGTTTAATCCTAATGACAGAAACGATTTACCGATGAATATCGGTAACGGCAATAAGGTCGTCTATCATATTTTTGGTGGGAGAAACTCATTTGCATGGGTATACAACGAACAGACCTTATTAGAGTTTATGCATGCTCTGCATAGTGTAGATTATGGAGCAAAAAACTTATCAAATTATTTATGTGACAATAATCCCCAAATCAGCAAATTATTGGTATTAGGCTCAACATTGCCAGACTGGCTTTTCCGTTTCCTTATATATCCAATGTTTAATGATAAGGAAAAACTAAAAGGAGGGTACTGGTTGTCTTTGGATAATATAGAAGAGGGATTGGAATTTTTTCTTGATAGAAATAATTATACAGGGCAAACGAACTTACAGGATGATAAAAGGGATAAATTAAAGGATATACTTGAAGATGTATGGCCGTTACAAATTAATGATGATAATAAGTTAATTGCGAATGAACCGCTGAATATATTTATTTCATACAAACGGGAAAAAGAGGGAAATGAAGTAAAAAAGAAATTAGATAGGGCAATAACACTTTTAAAAAAACAAGGAAATGTGTGGCTTGATATAGAAGAAGTTGCAGATGGAGGAAATAAATATTGGGAAAATATAAAAAATGCAGTCAGAAATTGTGATGTTTTTATACCTTTGATAACTTCTGCTTATTTGGAAGAGTATAGAGATTCTCCTGATTTGGATAAGTTTTCTGATGAATATGGTATCAACAATAATGATTCCGAGGATGTTAAAGCATTAAAGCCTGTTTTACGTGAAGCATATTATGCAATTTCTCAAAAAAAGAGACCTTGTCCTATAGTAATTGTTGATTCTGGTAATAAAGATAATAATAGTAATCTGGATGGCGGTATAGTTGAAAGAATTGCCAATAGTAAAAATGACTCAAGAAATCTTCCATTAAGTATTTTTAGTCAAAGAACAATATTACAGTTTGATGATGAGCATCCTGAATTGTTCAGATTGCCAGTAATTAACAAATAAATTTAATATAGAATAGTCATGGAAAACAATACTTTCATTTTTAAAGGTCCGCAATATTACAGAGAGGAAGATAAAGAATATTTCTTTGGGCGTAAGGAAGAAACTGAGTCTCTCTTATATATGGTAAAGCATAATGATTTTGTTGTATGTTATGCCGAGTCAGGAGAAGGTAAATCATCTCTTATTAATGCAGGACTGATACCTCGTATGCGTACGGAAAATATGTTTCCTGTACGTATTCAGTTTAATGATAAAGATTTTGCGAAGACACCTACACGAAAAATTCTGAATAATAAGAATTCGGATAAGGAAATAAATTTTGATGAATTTGTTTGGGAAAAAATCGTTCGTGCTATTGATGATGCGAAGACAAAAGAACAATATAAAACCTTGCTTTTATTAAAAACACAAGAAATAGCTTATAATGATTCTGGCAAAACAGACGAAGAACTGAAAGATAGTATCTGGCTGAAGTTGCGTGAAAATGAATTACGTTTGAATTCTTATCAAACTGTAATACCTGTTTTGATTTTTGACCAGTTTGAAGAAATTTTCACCCGTTCTAAAGATATAAACTGGACTGATGAATTCTTTAAATGGCTGGAGAGTTTATATAAAGATGAAGTTCCTGGCAATGTTGCTGTTGGTTGTATCCCTAAAAGATTTAAGGTTCTTTTGTCTTTGCGTAGTGATTTTGTAAGCGAGTTGGACTATTGGTCAATGAGAAAATATTTTATTCCGTCGCTCAAAAACAATCGCTACTGTTTGAAAGCTCTAACAAAAGATTCTGCAAAAGAAATTGCAAGTAAATTGGAGTCTTTACCAAATAATGTAAGTCTTGATGATATTATTAATGCTGCAAAAATTGAAAGAGTTGGGAATATTGATGAGGTAAAAGGCGATTTACCTTGTATTTCCGCTCTTGTATTGTCACTTATTTTGACAGAATTTGACAAGGATGATGATAAGATAATTGAAAAAATAGAAACTCTCAGTAGTGGTGAAAACGATGAATCTGACAAGGTCAAATATAGTGAGGACTTTTTTATCTTTATTATAAACCATGTTTATGAGAAGGCTTTGGAAAAATGTGGAATATATAAAGATTCACAACTACGGGTAAAGTTGGAAGAGGTTTTGATTGATTCCAACGGACGTCGTAGAAGGGTGTCTTTGAATGACAAGGAATTGCAAGATATTCCTAAGGAAAAACTGGAGAAGTTAGAAAAAGAAAGAATAATTAACAAGATTGGCAATGATGTTGAAATTTCACATGACTGTTTACGTAAAGTTATAGAAATACATAATCAAAACAGGGTTGCAAAATTAGAGGAAGAGAAAAGAAAAGCAGAACAGGCCAAGTTAAAAGCAATAAGACAGAAACATAATGTATATTTGTTTATTTTCCTGTTTTTTGCCTTTTGTTCCTCATATCTTTACTTATATTTCTATTCTTATTATGTAATTGTGCCTTATTTTGCTGGTAAAGTAGGAGCGGCCTCTCCATATGAAGTCATAAAAGAAGTTGTGTTTGCTTCGGCATTTGTTTTTATACCTACAATTTTTGCATCTTATATTTATTTGCGCAAATGGGGAAAGCTGCATATACGCAATATCTCAAGAATCTTTGTATTCTTATTGTTTATATATTCTGTATTTGTTTTTTATGATTTGGTGTTTTGTCCTATACAATCGGCATTTTCTTCATGCACAGATTCTGCTGTAATGACATTGATTGTTCCATTACTTTATTTTTCGATATATCAAAATAAGAATTTTTGGCATTATCTAGTATATTTGGTGATGTTGATTCCTATAATGCTTAATGCTTTTTGCTTATGGAATATTCCATTCGTTTGGTTAATTATTTATCTGTTGTTTATTTCCGCTTTTGTAATATTCAGTTTTTCAGTATGTAAAATATGCTTATGGAAAAAAATATTATGGTCTCTTTCAAATATAATAGTATTGTTTGCTTCTGTTTGTTTTCAATTTGGATATAATCCTATGGCTGTTGATTATGATAAGGTTATTAGACAATCATATTATACTAGGCCATGGGAAACAGTTTTTGTTAAGTCATCAAATAATAAATTGGGTGTATTGTCTTTTTCTGGGGACACAATTCTACCGTTTATTTTTGAAGAAGAAATTATTTATGATGAGCAATCTGTGTTAAGATTAAATATATCAAGAAATATAAATATTAGAAATACCAATGGCTTTTTTGAAGTAGATGAAAAAAATCTGTATTATAAATTATCGCCTACTTTTGAATTTAAAATAAATAAATATGTTAATGCTGATTTAAAAAATATGAACCAAAAAGACTCATTAAAATATATTGCTGCTTTAGTTTATCACGAACTGAGAAATGAAATCTTTCGATGCTGTATAATAAAAAAAGAGAATCTTTCATTTTATCGTATATATAATCTTAATAAGTTAGACAGCCTAAACAAGATAAATACAATACACGCATTATTAAAAATTGAAAGTAATAAAAATTCGTTAAATGATTCTTTAATAAATAATGCTTATCGTGCAATAAGTTCAGATTTATGTTTATGTACCATAAAGGATAGACTTATACATAATGATATTAATGGAATTTTTAAGTTGTTTTCTTTATTTTCTACATGTTATTTTTTAGAAGAAGAAAATCAATGTTTTTTTAATAAAAATTATATCTGCCAAACAAATATGAATAAAGATGTACTTTCCTTTTCTGTAAAGGATTTATTAGACAATAAGAGCTTTGCTTATTCAGAGTTTTTACATATAATTGCTCTTTTGGATATGTATCCTAATGCTGAATATGTATTGGAAAAATTAAAAGAAGATAACGTGAAAAGTATTGATATGCTATTTTTATTACGAAAGAGTCTTAGAGAATTAACAATGGAAAATTACTTCAAATCATTGAATTATAAGCTTCTAAAAGGTGCTTCAATAAAAGAAGCAAATGAAGAAATTATAAATCAGATTACAGGAGGATTACGAAAAAGACTTAATGATGTAGATTCATTACAAAAAAGTAAGTTTTTGATAAATTATTTTAAAGCAGAGTTTTCATATAAAGAATTAAGTGATATGACCTTAAATACATTAATACCTATTATTGAAGAAGGTGTTTGTGTGAATCATAATGGTAGTCTTATTGATATATGTAGAGAATTGACTAAAATAAATGTATGTAGATGGTATGGTGAAGGAGAATTATATGTAGAGCGATTAGAAAAAGCAGACAGTGTTAGAATAAATGATTCATATAAACTTATTCGACAGATAATTAATCAAAAAAAAATAAATGAAAATAATATAGAAGCAATGAAAAATTTGATTGATGATGCTTTGGATAAAGTAACTCAATTTGACCAGGTTTTACTTGATAAGTAATATGGATATTTTTTAAGAAGAATGATGTGCAACAAGTTCTGTACGTTGCCTGATTCCTTACAAGAAAGACACTAGGTCACTATATCTGAACCAAACAATGTTTTTCTATATAAAAATCATGTTTGTGTGATAGACTTGTGATGCTTAAATGCTCTTATAGTTTATAAAATGGAAAATTATGAAGAAAGGAAAAGAATATAAACCTAATCCGATTGACACGTCTGACGTGAAACTTCCGGAGGAGTTTGTACTGCTGGTTGAACAAATAGCAAAAAATGTACATGAGGTGTGGGCGGAAACACGGATTAAACAAGGTTGGACATACGGGGAGCGGCGTGATGACAGATTAAAGACACACCCCTGCCTCGTGCCTTATGAAGAACTCCCGGAGGGGGAAAAGGTGTATGACCGCAACACGGCATTTGGAACTTTAAAACTGATTACTAAGCTAGGCTTTAAGATTCTGAAACAGTAAACGGAATCAATTGATTTGAAGTCGTCGTTTGTTTACACAAATGGCGACTTTTTTGTTTCCATGAATGATAGATTTACCAATCTGACATACTCTTATATCTAAAATGAAGAAGGGCATTAAACCGTGCATGATTATGTTCAGAAAACTATATGAAAATATAAGTGTAAAATTTTTAACTTAATACAGGGAATGAAAAAGAGAGTTTCGTTTAGATTATTCTTCACTGTTGTGTGGAGAGGCATTTGCCAGGTGTTCCGTTTTATTGGAAAGCTTTTCGGATATACGGACAATTGCACTTATTCTAAGGTGTTGTGGCGTATTTCCGCAACATGTATGACAGTTTTGTTGTGTCTGTTTACCGTGTGTCTTGTCAGTGCTTTCGTAATAGAGGTAGTTATCCCGAAATGGATAAATCCGTATTTTTGTGAGGACTTGTGGTTTGATAAAAACATCAGTAATCATGTAGTATTCCAAAAAGGTTACGACGGCAGAGATTCCAGGATTTATGATTTGACAAAAAAGGAAGTCCTGCTTGATGATGTAGACTGGGTGGTTGTTTCTGAGGATTATGATAGTCTTGCTGTATTCTCGAAAGACGGTAAGCGTGGATATCTTAACCGTTTTACCGGTAAAGTATCCATTGAACCTGTTTATTCAAGGGCATGGGTGTTTTCTGAAGGATTGGCGGCTGTAGAAAAGGATGGCAAACTGATATTTATTGACCATACGGGAAAAACAGTGATCGATAAGGGGTTTGAGGCTGACAACAGCAACCTTGCATACATCTTCAATGGCGGATATTGTAAGATGAAGGACAATGTGAATTGGAATGTTGGACTTATTGACAAAAAAGGCAATTGGATATTAAAACCTGAATTTCATGACATAAATTCAAGGGACAGTCTCTGGGTTATAGAGAAGCACAACGGACAGAAAGCGGTACTTGACAATAATATGAGAACGGTGCTCCCTTTTGCGAAGGCGGATTATTATATAGTGGATAATTCAATATTTGCCACATTGTCAGACCATACGATGCGGAAATATGATATGGACGGAAACATTATTGAGCCGTTTTTTATTAAAGACATAGAACAGATATTTTATGACACGGACAAACTGCGACCGACAGGCTGCAACGATGCAGATGACGGTGAAAGTGGGGATGCGGATAATACACCTTACAGTGTCCAGGCTGTAGCTAAGTGTAAGCGCTATGAGGCGGAGGACGACTATTATGGTTTGATAAACAATGAGGGGCGTATAATAACACTTCCGTTGTATTCAGAGATAATAGCTGTGGATGAAGACTTGTATCTTTGTAAGGATGAATATGGGCATGGCATACTGTTGAACGGAAAAGGTGTAAAAGTAAATTAAAGTTGTTTGTTATATTAAACGTGCCAGGACTATGGAAAGCTTGGCACGTTTTTTATGTTGTCTGTATGACAGATAAAAGCATCTGTTATGCGTGTTGGATAAACATGTGTTGCAAAAGGTAGTCTTTTACAACGTAAAAGGTGGCCTTTTGCATGCCGAAAGACGGTCTTTTGCACGCCGAAAGGTCACCTTTTAAAAATGGTTCATCAGACAAATGACGTGATACGTCTTTCATGTAGGTTGTATAGCCTTAGCTTCAAGTATTCATCATCCCTGAATCCGTATGCGTTCCTTTTCATGACTTTAATTTTGTTGTTAATGCCTTCCACCTTTGCAGTTGAGATGTTGCAGTCATACCATGCAAGTATTCCCCTCCTGTGCGCCGCAATGGTGTTGGCGACTTTCACCAGCAGCGGGACTTTCGTGCTTCTTGCCTGCGCCACCCAGTCGTCAAGCGCCTTTCCCGCCTGTTCTTTCGATGCTTGCGCCCATATCTCCCTCAAGCCTTCCTTCAGGTAGTATGCCTGTGCCAACGGCTTGTTCATGGCCAATGCGTTCTCAAGCCTGTCGGCGTAGCCTTTGTCGAAAACGTCCTTGCCGTTGCGCAGCAGCAGCCATCTTATTCCCTTGACGACCTTGTGTCTGTTTATGTCCTTTTCCTCCCTGTACATGCGCCTGCGCAACTCGTCAACGGTCTCGTTCATGATCTTCACGACATGGAAGTGGTCGAGCACGTGCACGGCTACCGGGGCGTTTTCCATGACGGAGGCTATGAACGCGGACGACATGTCAGTGGCAACGTGTTCTATCACCACGCCGCACTTGTCCACCTTCAACCAGAAATCCTTCAAGGAGTCCATGCCGCGGCCGTCGCCCACGTGTATTATGCGCCCGCTGTCAAGGTCTACGACTATGGTCTTGTACGCCTGCCCCTTCCTTACGGCGAACTCGTCTATCCCGATGTTCCTCACGCCGCTTATGTCCGGGTCTGCGTACTTGCGGGACAGGCGCCGTTTGTGAATGTCCTTGACCGTATCCCAAGTAAGGTGCAGGAACCCGGCCGTCGCTTTTATCGTCGCGAAGCCGAGCATGTCCATCACCATGTTTTCCAACCTTGCCGTGTAGCTGCGTTTGCCGTGGGCGAAATGGACGTGCTCGTTCCTGTCACATCCGCAGGACTTGCAGCGCAGGCGGTGTATCTTCGTATGAAGCACGACGGGAATGCGCCCTATCGGTACGGTCTTGAAGTCGCGGTAGCTTACTCCGTTTTTCACTACGTTGCGGCTTTTGCATTCGGGACAGCACATTTTGTCGGCGCGCTTTTGGATGTTCAACACTATTTTGCTATCTTTGTAGCAATAACTGGTCCCTTCGTATCCTTGGATGCCGAAGGCAAAGGTTAGGAAGCTGGAATTTATCATGTCATTGAAGTTTGGTCGCTACAAAGATATGAGTATTCCAGCTATTTTTTACTTTTCAACTTTGTTATCACGTCATTTGTCTGATGAACCTAAAAATGGCCTGGCAACATATGTGGTTGCCGTGGGTTGCGGTGTGAGCTTAATTTATTGACAGCCAGTGCGTTATGGGTTGGACAAACTAACCTTGTTGCTTGTCTTTCGCGTCAGTCTATGAAGCGTATCTTGTCGGTCTTGCGCGGCTTTGCGCCAGGCGCCTCGTCAGGGTAGCCCATGGCGATGCAGTACAGCAGGTTGTAGTCTTTGCTGAAGCCGAGCTTTTCGATGTACGGCGCGCATGACTTGCTGTCCTTCATCAGGCGTACGGGGTGTGCCATGCAGCAGGAGCCGATGCCCCTTGCCCATGCGGCGAGGATTATGTTCTCGCCGAGTAGTCCGCAGTCAACCTGAGACACGTCGTAGGTGGTGTCGTTGGCGATGAACACCACGCACGTGGCGTTTGCAAATATGTTTTTGGCTCCGTTCTTGGGTGCGTTATCCTTGTTGTCATTCACCACGGCGGCGGTTATTTCCGCGAGGAGCTCCTGGTTGTCGACCACGCGTATCTCGTAAGCTTGGCGGTTCTGCCCGTTGGGCGCGTTTATGCCGCACTCCAGTATGCGGTTAAGCGTGTCGCGGCTTATCCGCTTGTCGGTGTACTGGCGTATGCTGCGCCTCGACATCATCACTTTTTCCACTACTTCGGCGTCGTCGGTCTTTGCCGTCGGGGTTTCTGCCTGCTGCGTGCACGAAACCATGGCTGCCATTAAGAGCAGCGAACAGATAATCTTTTTCATACTAACTTTATTTAATCCATTTGAAATTCTCCTTGCCTGCGCCTATCTCGAAGTGCAGCCGGGCTATGCCCAGGTCCATTTTAGTGTATCCCACGACTGAGAAGAGGCGCTTCGCCCTTACCAAATGCGTGCCGTCGTGCATGCCTGCATACTCGAAGTAGAACTTCTGCTGGTTGACGGCCGTAGGAGCTTTGAGCGCGGCGCGCACGCCTGCCTCGAACCATGCGGGCGTGGTTTCGCCGGCGTTGCTCACGTCGTTCACCGTCTTGCGCTTGAGCTTGCGCCCCGGGTCGTCGGGATATCCAAGCGAAATCATGCAGGCAACCTTCTCTCCGTCGGCCAGGTTGAATGTCCCTTTCACCTTACGGTATGACAGTCCCGCCCAGCAGGTGCCGAGTCCGAGCTGCTGTGCGAGCAGCACTATCTGCTCGCCGTAATAGCCCACGCGCTCGTCGAGGTCGTCGGCCTTCTCGCCTGCCATTACGATATAGTTCTCTACACCCGAGAAAGCACCGTAAGCGAACAGTCCGCTGAAGCCCTTTTTCTCGTCGAGCACGAGCTGTATGTGCAGCCGTCCCTCGCGGTTGCATTGGTTAATCTTAGCCTGAAGCGCGTCAACCACGTCCTGCTCCAGCCTTTTGCTTATATATCTGCGCACGCTGTGGCGCGCGTCGATTGCCTCAAGTAGTGTCATCATGTGCTTTTATTCTTTGTTTAAATCATGTGCTTTTAGTGGTGCAAAGGTAGAAATTATTATTAATATGAGTCCTGTATAAGAAAACACTTGAAAATGTTGTGGAAGTAAAATATTATTAGTACTCTTTATGGGTGAGCATCAATAAGTTACTTAAAATATTCACTTCAGTGTCAAATGCAAATTTAATAGAAATTTCCTTTATTCTTGGTTGGTTCTGCAAATATTTTGCTTACGGGTTGAAAAAAGCATGCGATATACCCGTCCGTGTGTGATGCAAGACTGTGGGATAATGACTATTTTTAGTCTTGTCGTGCGACGTTTTTATTACTTTGGGGACAGAAGCTTCCGTTATCGCCATGCTGGTACATTCTTTAGTGATATTCCAGTACTTGTATAAACATTAAATCACTGCAGAGTCAAAAATTAGAGGCGGTGATGGGGTTGCTCTATTATTGGAAGTTGTTTATTTAACCTGGACCAAGTATGAGGAAATATCAAAGAAAAGTTGTGGAAGTGAAATGTTTTTATAACCATTACAGCTGAACAAATAATCAGTTATAAAAAAGTATTCATTTCCACAACTTTATAGTCTTTACTTATATTACATGGTGACTTACATGCTTTCAAGTTCAAGCACACGGCTTGAACCGTCTGAGGCAGAGAACAGTTTGAGTCCGACCTTCATCAGATAATCGCCTGTGAATGAACCGGAGAAGCCGGTTTGACCTTCTGTCAAGTTAAGTTCCTTAATGCTGTAAGTCTGTAACGGGTCTAGCCCCTGCAACCTTACATTAAGCACAGGTTCCTTATAACGCGGATGCAGGTCATAGGCGAAAACCACGGCTCTCTTCCTGTCTTTTGCCACATAGCTGACCGCCGCATGGTTGCATTCGTAGGGCGACACCAGCCTATACATGTCGCCGTCAAGAATGACTGGTTTCAGCCGCTTATAGTTGGCCACAGCCACTTGACATAGTTTATAGTCGTCAGGCGGAAGGGATGCCATGTCTATATCAAATCCAAGTTTACACATGCTTGCAACGTCGAGCCTGAATTTCATGCTTGTGTTCTTGTTCCACTCTGTAACATGAGAGGCCATAGCTTTTACAGGAAAGAATTTAGACATGCTCCATTGGATGTAAATACGCTCAAACGGGTCAGTATTGTCAGAGCACCAGAACTCCGTGAAATACTTGAGAGCCTCATAATCGCAGCGTGCGCCGCCGCCAGAGCACAGCATCATCGGCACTTCGGGGTATTTCTTGGCTATGCGCTGAAGCACGTTGTAAAGACCTCGTACGTATTCAATGTAAAGATTCTCCTGATTCTCCTGCAGGTAAGGCGAATGGATGTTTGTAATAGGGCTGTTGCAGTCCCATTTGAAATAAGCCACACCCGGGTTCTCTTTCAGGATATTGTCTATTACGCTGAACACATAGTCCTGAACCTTTGGATTTGCGAGGTCAAGCACCAGCTGATTTCGATAGTAATAAGTATCTCGTCCCGGTTGCATGATGACCCAGTCAGGATGTTTCTCGAACAGTTCGCTTTTAGGATTTACCATTTCAGGCTCAATCCATATACCAAACTTCACGCCGGCTTCGTCGGCCGCATTGGTAAGGCCTTTGATGCCGTCAGGCAGTTTTGAATGGTTAGGCTCCCAGTCACCCAGGCCGGCCTTGTCATTGTTCCTTGGATATTTGTTGGCAAACCATCCGTCATCAAGCAGAAACATGTCTACTCCAAGTTTTTTCGCTTCTTTCATCACATCGGCCAGACTTCCCTGATTGAAGTCAAACCCGGTACTTTCCCAGTTGTTCAGCAAGGTCATGCGGTCTCCCGTACCGTCCTTGAGCTGGTACAGACGTGCCCAGTCATGGAGGTTGCGGCTTGCCTCCCCTGAGCCGTTGTTGCTTAGCGTAAATATGAATTCAGGTGTGGCAAATGTCTTGCCGGGTTTCAGCTTATATGCCGACGCATAAGGGTTTATACCAGGAATTACACGCAGTCCGCCGACATTGTCAACTTCAAAAGTACATCTGAAGTTGCCCGTCCATGCTATGGTTCCAAGCATCATGCGTCCGATGTTTTCAGAAGCAGGCATATCAAATCCAAGTTCAAAGAAAGGCTGTGAGTGCATGGCTGCTCTTGTACCCAGCTTGGTGTCGATAATCTTCTTTCCGTAAGTCAACTGCTGCACAGCCGGCTGTGCTTCGCGCGCCCAGTCGCCATGGTAGTTGGTCAGGAAATACTTTTGCGAATTGAAATACAACATGGTGCTGGCATACTTCCAAAGAGATATTTCCTTTTTCTCGTGATTAGTAATCTCGCTCCATACTTTAAACACATTTTGCTTGGGATAAGCGATGTAGTGAAGGCGCACCTCAACGTCATACTTGTTGTCTGCAAGCGTTACGATTGTTTCATTGCCGCCGTTGAAAGCCCTTACTTGCGAGTCTTTATAATAGAGGTATGTCGTCTTATTGCCGTCAGCATGTGTCACGCCAAGTGCTGGTTCGAAGAAGTCTTCGCCGCCAGAACACATGTAAGCCTCATGTCCCCTTTGGCTTACACTGGCGTCTGAGCCAGCGTCCATAGTCCACTCAAATTTGTCAACGTCTGAAGCGTTAATGAGCTTGTCGCCGAGATAGACCATGTATAAGCGTCCGTTATTGTTGACTTGCAGAACTAAGTCTGTATTGTCCGTGTATACACGTATGGTCTTTTGTGCGGCAACAGCTGTAGCTGAAATCAGCAAAGCTGCCATGATTGTGCAGATTTTTCTCATGATTGCCGTGTTTTACATTTTAAGTTTATAAACTTTTATTTGTTTGAAAGCTGACTGGCCGTTCTCTGAAAAGAATTTAACTGAATCATAAGGCTTTGTCGGGAATACCAGGTTTGTCATGGCAATGCGTCCGCCGTCAACAAAAAGTTCGACGGAACATTTGTCGACAAAGATGTCAATATGATATGTCTTGCCTTCACAGAGATTCAGCGGAGCCCATGTGCCGAGGGCAAAGTCGTTCTTATAATTTACAGCATTAACCATGCGCATTGGCTGTCCGCCATTGCTAATTCTTTCCGCATCAGCTTTTTTTTCTATGTCATGGGGCTCTGCCAGTTCGCCAAAGTCGGTAAGTCCGCTTTCTGTACGGTCCATGACAACGCGCATTTGCTTAAGGTCAAGATAAATCCGAGTATTTTCGTCCTTGTCGTTGTAAATTTCTATACCTGCCTTACCGTCTGCAGCCGGGATAACGTCAAACTCAATCTCAAAAGCTCCGTCGCAACCGGATGCGACAGTCTTGTATTCAACGTTGTCACTGGTCTTTAAATCTTCAATGATATTTGTTTCTCCTCTTATACTCTTTACTTCTGGAGCTACATTTGCCGCTACGTAATAATGGCCGTCTTTAGTATAAAGCGAAAGTTCGCGCGGCAAGGCATTGGCACCTCTGTATTGTTTTATTGGTGTTACGTTTGCATATTGCCAGTTGCTCATCCAAGGCAATGCTATAACACGGTCGCCTGTGTTAGAGAAGCATACTGTCGCATAATGGTCCTTGCCGTAGTCGAGCCATTTCGGTACATGTGGATCATCAATACAAGTAAAGTTTTTCCCGTCGAAGTCTCCTACGAAATACTCAGTTGCACTGCCGCCGAACAGACAACCGGGATTTACATTCATCAGCATTACATATTTCATGTCGCTCTTGTCGCCGTTGACGGGGAGCTGTACGAAGTCGGGGCACTCATACTGGCACGGCTGCATACCATAGCCACGTCCGAAACTGCTGATATATGTCCACCTTTTAAGGTCGTCCGATTTGTAGAAGCGCATCTCCTTGTCGGCAGAGACTATCATATACCAGGCCTTGGCAGGCTCATGCCAAAACACCTTAGGGTCGCGGAAGTCTTTGATTCCGTCAAAAGGTCTGAGTATGGGGTTGCCATCATATTTTGTAAATGTCCGGCCGTTGTCAGTGCTGTAGGCCATGCACTGTATCTGCCCGTTCTTGTCGCTGGCTGATGTATAAAGGGCTATGATTGCACCTTTGCCGTATCCTGCGGTATTGCCGTAATCAACGACAGAGCTACCTGAGAATATATGCCCTAAAGTGTCGCGTGCAATGGCGGGCTGAAGTTCCTTCCAATGCATCAGGTCAGTGCTTACAGCATGTCCCCAGTGCATGTTCCCCCATTTAGAACCATAAGGATTATATTGGAAGTAAAGGTGGTATTCGCCGTCTTTGTAAACCATTCCGTTGGCATCATTCATCCATCCGTAAGACGGTGTGTGGTGATATATCGGACGGTAATAGTCTGTGTTCTCGACATTCCAGGTGTCAGACATTTGCAGCGACTTCAATGCTAGCGCGTCTGGAGCTATATTGAGAATTTTCACGGTTGCACTATTGCCGTTCCCAAGTGCGAAAGGCACGCAATAGTCCGTTTTCTTGTCAGCAAGCCTGACATCCATCCAAGTGTCTGCCGGCGAACCGGTTGAAAGCAGTACATGAGACTCGTCCCGGCTTTCCTCTATCGGTAGGATAAGGTATTTCTTCGGATTGGTGATTTTTACTATTGTCGTGTCTCCACTACGGCTCACATCCATATTTTGTGCTGTAACTGTCGATGCGGAAAGAAGGCATGTCGCAGCTAAGGTTATCGTTAGTTTATTCATATTGTTTAAAATTAATCGGGGCCGGTTTATTTAACCCCGTTTCATGATTTGGTGAATATTTTTCTTTTTCTGTTCCGGCACCAATGGCTGGATACCCATTGGTGCCGGGAGTATAAGTTTATTCAGTCTAAGTTCAGAACTTTAATGACGCAGAGAATTCAACGGTGAAAGGACGCAGGTAACTGCCTGTCATCAGATGTCCGTTATACTGTTTTGCTTCGTCTTTGGTGATGAGTTCAGCTCCGGCAATACTTCCCTTTGCGCCGGTCTGGTTGAGGAAGTTGACTACGGTGCATCCAAGCGACAGCTTCTTGTTAACCTGCCAGTTGACTCCGCCGAAGGTTTCCCAATGGCCGTTGAAATAGTAAGCCTCGTTGATGTTTGCGTAAGTCTTGCTGAAATAGCGGAAGCTGGTCCATATCTTAAGGTCCTTGGTTATCATGTAACTTGGATCTATTTCTATGAGTACCTGCGGAATCTCTGCTACAATGTTGCCCGTAGCTTTAATTGAGCCGACAGTTCCGTCTGAGAACGTTACAGAAGTTTCATACTTCTTGTAGGTCGGTTTCTGATATGTAAAGAGGAAGTGCAGGTCGAAGCCTTTGAACGGATGGGCTACTACATCGGTTGTCCACCCAAGTGTCTGGATGTCATATGTAAGCGGCGCTGCCATAATTTCGCTGCCGTGCTGCAGGTTCAAGGTCGAGTTGTTATTTGTCTTCGATATGTATGAGAACAATGATGTAAGGCTCAACTAAGAGTTGTTATAGTAGATACCGGCTCTTCCAAGAGGCACTGACACCTTGTCGGTGTTAGGCAGTGTTGCCGGAGCGAAATTTTCAAATCTCGGATGTTGCACGATATACGTGAAGTCTCCAGTAAGTCCGAATTTATCTGTAAGTTTATACGTGACGGCTGCTGTCAGGTCATAATTCAGCCAGTCGTAGTCAAGTTTTGTGGGATTTATAATTGTTCCGTCAGGAGCAGTGGCTCCAAGGTGATAATCAGAAAAACGTCCGACGTATTCGCCTGCCGTATTCTTTACTGCTGCATTTTCTCCGTTGAGCGTCTGCCACTCGATACGTCCGCCGTAGTAGACGTTAAGTCTCGGAGTGATGTTCCAGTCGTGGGTTATATAAAGAGCCAGCTTGTTTTCATGCCCCTTATAGTATTCTGACGCATTTTTATTGAAGTCATAAAAATAATAATCATGCTTGTTGGCGTCATAAAGCCTCACGGCAAAGCTCCCGTCGGAAGGTACGCTCTGGTCGTACATTGTAGTGTTTGAGGCATAGTCTATTTTGTAATACCATTCGTTAATTCCAATGCGCAGCGTCGAATTCTTGAAATTTTTTGATAGTTCAGACGTGA
>HF986611.1 GCA_000433175.1 Prevotella sp. CAG:1058 | reverse complement strand
CGCGGCCACGATGAGCACGGCGTTGATTATGAAGAACGTGTACTGAACGGGGAACTTCGTGGCGTAGAATACTACGGCGCCGATTCCCGCGATACCTCCCGTCACTATCTCGTAAGGCAGGAGGAACACCGTGAAGGCGAACGTGTAGAGCATCAGGCCGAGCGTTATGTTAACGTAGTCCTTCAGCTCGTTCATTATTGCTTGTTTTATCATAGTATGGATTATTATTGGGCTGCCGGCGTGTACCTGTATGGTGGTGCTGCCGGCAGCCGGTGTGATTGCCTGTATCTTACTTGACGACGATGTTTACTATCTTCTTAGGCACGATGATGACCTTCACCACGCGCTTGTCGCCTATGTATTTCTTCGAGCGTTCGTCTTCGAGCACGGTGCTTTCTATCGTCTTGTTGTCTGCGTCGGCGGCGAACTGCATCTGGAAGCGCGCCTTGCCGTTGAACGATATCGTCATCTGCACGGTGCTTTCGACGAGGTACTTCTCATTGAACTCAGGCCACGGTGCGTCGCACACGGTGCCCTCGTTGCCCAGCATGTGCCACAGCTCCTCGGCTATGTGGGGCGCGAACGGTGCTATCAGCCTTACCACGGTAGAGAGCATCTCCTTGTTGCGGCACTTCAGCTGCGCCAGTTCGCCCACGCATATCATGAAGGCGGCCACCGACGTGTTGTAGCTGAAGGTCTCTATGTCGCCCGTAACCTTCTTTATCAGCTTGTGTACGGTCTTCAGTTCGTCGGCCGTAGGCTCGCCGCAGTCGAGCTGCTTCATGCCGTCCTTGTCGCAGAACAGCGCCCAGAACTTCTTCAGGAAGCGGTGGCAGCCGTCGATGCCATTGGTGTCCCACGGCTTGCTCTGCTCCACCGGACCGAGGAACATCTCGTAAAGGCGCAGCGTGTCGGCTCCGTATTTCTCGACTATCATGTCGGGGTTAACGACGTTGAACATCGACTTAGACATCTTCTCGATAGCCCAGCCGCACACGTACTTGCCGTCTTCGAGCAGGAACTCGGCGTTGGCATATTCGGGGCGCCATGCCTTGAAGGCTTCGATGTCGAGCACGTCGGCGTGTACTATGTTCACGTCAACGTGTATTGGAGTTACGTCGTAGTTGCCTTTCAGCCCGTGGCTTACGAAAACCGGCGCCGCCGTGTGGTCGTCTGAATTGACGCGGTACACGAAGTTAGAGCGTCCCTGTATCATGCCCTGGTTTACGAGCTTCTTGAACGGCTCTTCCTCGCACGATACGCCGAGGTCGAAGAGGAACTTGTTCCAGAAGCGCGAATATATAAGGTGGCCGGTGGCGTGCTCCGTTCCGCCTACGTAGAGGTCTACGTTGCGCCAGTACTGGTCGGCGCTGGTGCTTACAAGTGCCTCGTCGTTGTGCGTGTCCATGTATCTTATGTAATAGGCCGACGAGCCTGCGAAGCCCGGCATGGTGTTCAGTTCGAGCGGGAACACGGTCTTGTTGTCCACCAGGCTCTTGTCTACCACCTCGTTTTTCTCAGTGTTCCAGGCCCATTTCTTTGCGTGTCCGAGTGGCGGCTCGCCTGTCTCCGTAGGCTTATACTGGTCTATCTCAGGAAGTTCGAGCGGCAGGCACTCGGCAGGAATCATGTAAGGCATTCCATCTTTATAATATACAGGGAACGGCTCGCCCCAGTAACGCTGGCGTGAGAAGATAGCGTCGCGCAGACGGTAGTTCACCTTGACACGGCCCATGTGGTGAGAAGTTACAAATTCCTTTGTCTTCTTTATAGCTTCCTTTACGCTCAGTCCGTTGAGTGAGAAGCCGTCGAGAGTCTCTACTCCACTCTTTGGTGAGTTGCAAACAATACCTTCCTTAGCGTCGAAGCTCTCTTCGCTGACGTCGCAGCCCTCGATGAGCGGACGTATCTCCAGTCCGAAGTGCTTGGCGAAGGCATAGTCGCGCGAGTCGTGTGCAGGCACCGCCATGATGGCTCCCGTACCGTATCCTGCCAGCACGTAGTCTGAAATCCAGATTGGTATGTTCTCGCCCGTGAACGGGTTGATGGCGTAAGAGCCAGAGAATACGCCGCTGACGGAGCGGTCGCTGATGCGCTCGCGCTCGGTGCGCTTCTTTGTCCTTTCTATATATGCGTCCACCTCGGCCTTCTGTCCGGGTGTTGTCAGTTTTTCAACGAGTTCGCTCTCCGGTGCAAGCACCATGAAGGTTACGCCGAATATTGTGTCGGCACGGGTAGTGAAGATTGTGAAAGCCCCCTCAACTCCCCCCGTGGGGGAGCTTTGGTTTGCTTTTGTGGTTATGTTTTTCTTTATCTTCGTCAGTACGTCTTCGATATTGCCCAAGACTTCTTCGTTTGTAAATCTTAGTACGGTGAAACCTGTTTCGTTCAGGAATTTGGTCCTTAACCGGTCTGCTTCTATTTGCTCCGGCTCGTTATGGTATTCTCCGTCTACTTCGATTACGAGTTTGCTGCTTAATGAGATGAAGTCGGCAATGAAGTCGCCTATTACGTGTTGTCTTCTGAACTTATCTCCGAGCTGTTTGTTTCTCAGGGCTTCCCATAAGGCGTTTTCAGCGTCAGTCGGATTCTGCCTGTTTTCCTTGGCATGTTCTTTCAGAATATCGTAGTTGAACGGATTGGCAGTCTTAAACTGCTCCCATTTCTTTTTTATGGAAGTTTCATCTGCAAGAGAAACCTGTTCTCCCCCACGGGGGGAGTTAGAAGGGGCTACCTTAAACTCCATCTCCGTTCCTTCCGAGCGTCCTATCCAGTTGCGCTGCGTCTCCTTAAGCGACTCTGTCCAGTCCACGGTGTCCAGTCCGTCGAGCAGACGCTGTGCATAGGCGCTTACGCGCAGACACCACTGCATCATCTTCTTCTGAACAACGGGATAACCGCCGCGCACGCTCACGCCGTCTACCACCTCGTCGTTGGCAAGCACGGTGCCCAGTCCGGCACACCAGTTAACCATCGTCTCGCCCAGATAGGCTATGCGGTAGTTCATCAGCACCTGCTGCTGCTCCTTTTCGCTCATGGCGCGCCACTCGTCTGCCGTGAAGCTCAGCTCCTCGCCCTGTGCCACGTCGAGTCCCTCGGTGCCCTTCTGGTTGAAGTGCTCAACGAGCTTCTCTATCGGCTGCGCCTTGTGGCAGGTGTTGCAGTAGAACGAGTTGAACATCTTCTGGAACGCCCACTGCGTCCACTTGTAATATTTAGGGTCGCACGTGCGCACCTCCCTGTCCCAGTCGAACGAGAATCCTATCTTGTCCAGCTGCTCGCGGTAGTGGCTGATGTTCTGCTCGGTGGTCACCGCCGGGTGCTGTCCCGTCTGTATGGCGTACTGCTCCGCCGGCAGTCCGTAGGCGTCGTAGCCCATCGGGTTGAGCACGTTGTAGCCGCTCATGCGCTTGTAGCGTGCGTATATGTCTGACGCGATGTATCCTAAGGGATGGCCTACGTGCAGTCCCGCGCCTGAGGGGTAAGGGAACATGTTGAGCACGTAGAACTTGCGCTTGCTTTCGTCTTCGCTTACGTGGTAGGTCTTTTCCTCGGCCCACCGCTTCTGCCATTTCTTCTCAATCTCGTTGAAGTTGTATTCCATCTCGTATTTTGTTGTTTTTATTTTTCCTTTGTCTTGTATTTTTGTTCCGGGTGGTTAGGTGTATCGTTATACATTCTTTCCAGTTTGTTGCTCCTAACCATTTCCGGTATTATCTTGTTTTTTAGACAACTGGCTTTCTTTCCGGTCCTTGAGGCAATTTCTTCCAAAGAAACGTATTCTTTGGCATTTTCCATTATTAATTGCTCAAGTTCGTTTCTTTTTAAATGGGATTTATCCCTTATTATTGTGTCTTCACTGCAAAAGGTGTCAACCTTTCTTTCTGAGGTGTCAACCTTTCTTTCTGAGGTGTCAACCTTTCCTTCTAAGGTGTCAACCTTTCCTTTTAAGTAATATTTTGTTCCTCTGCCAGTGCCTTCAGATATGAGCAGGTCGTTATTGCATAATTCTTTAAGCAATTTTGTTATGTCCGTCCTGTGCAGGGTAAGCAATTCTTGCAGCCTGTCGTTTGTTATTACATTTTCAGCCAAACATGTCGACAGTGTGAGAAGTTTGTCGTACCCGATGTGTTCGATGCCATCGCCGAACATGTTTTTAAGTTCTATTATGTTCCGTCAGGGCAGATCCTGTCTGTCCATCTCACAATGGCGGGGTTGTCAGGTATGCTCCTATAATCAGGAAAGAAGTTTGGAGCGCATTCATTGTCCGTTATGCTGTCATATTTACCGAACATGAGAAGTCCGGCAAGCGTGAAGCCTTCTTCATTTGTAATCCTGTCCCTGCGGTATGCTCCCAACTTTTTTAAAAGCTCGATGTCGTCGAGCACGAGCCACGGATGGGTCGGGTTCATTGTTCCGAAGAGGTTCCTGTATTGCCTGAGTGAAACCTTATCTATGTCGTCGATGGTGAATCCTTTTAGGATTTTACTGTCTCTCGGCGACGAGTCGTCGGCATCGGCAAACATTCTTCTCACTTCCTGCTCGGTGCATTTGTAGTCGCCTTCGTCGTTTCTTTTGAATGTGCCGTTATACGGGTTGGTTGTCCTGAACACAGGTCTTTGTGTCCTTGCAGCTCTCGGTATGTGGAAGAGTATTATACTGTTGTCCTTATACTTCTCTACCCTTATGTCGTCTTCTTTAAGGAGGCTTGCGCTTACGTGTGTTTTGTTGTGGGCGCAGTCCCAGAAATTTTTAATGTACCGTTGTATTTTTTCGTCTGTCAAGCCGTCGAATATGAATTTTCCCTTTTTCTCCTTCACGCCAAGCACTATTGTTCCTCCCTGCGTGTTGGCAAATGACGAATATGTATCCCAAAAACTGCCCGGAAAGCCGCCTTCCGCACTTTTGTATTCCAGGTCGTAGCTTTCTTTATCGTCAAGCAGTGAAGAGATGAACAAATCGAAATCCATATTTTATTTATGAGAGTATCATACATAAAAAATTCCGTGTCCGACGGGCTTTTTATCGGGCATGAACTTACAGTCAGACAGATACGGATTATATCCGTCTTGCAAAGATAATGCAAAATTTCGATTGGGCGAAATTATAATGGTTTTTATTATGTTTTGAAAGGTTTATGTTTTGTGCGGAAGTTGTCGAATGAGGCAGCATCGGATGA
>HF986610.1 GCA_000433175.1 Prevotella sp. CAG:1058 | reverse complement strand
TTGGCCAAAAGGGTCAAAGTCGCGTGGCTTTTCCAAAAGACAACGGACGCATGTTTTTTCAAATTCGGCACTCGGCACACTGTATGCACCCTGGGCAGCCAATGCCATGACCCGCAAACGTTTATTCTGCCACCCCTCATGCGGCGGATATTCGTCGCATGAGGAGAATCTGCGGCAAAACGCATCTCCTCAATGTGACTATTTGAAAGGAATAAAAGCCCTACACAGGCAAAAACCGCAGAATATCAATATAAAAATATGTTAAACTAGCTATAATCCTTGACACTATGAAAAATAAGCACTAATTTTACAAACTGTAAGGGACGGTCATGCGACATGGGTTAAGCCTGCCGTTTCATTCCTTAACCGGTATATGCAAAAACATAATCAATCATAATAAAAAACTTTAATATTATGGAGACAGAAAAAGCTATGCGCATGGAGCATGACCTGCTCGGCACACGTGAAATTCCGGCCGACGCCTTGTACGGCATTCAGACACTGCGCGGCGTTGAGAATTTTTCAATCAGCAAGTTCAAACTCAGCCAGTATCCGCTGTTCATCAACGGCCTGGCATACACAAAGTGGGCCGCTGCCGAGGCAAACCACCAGCTCGACCTGCTTACCGATGCCCAGTATGAGGGTATCAAGGCTGCCTGCCAGGACATACTGGCCGGCAAGTACCACGACCAGTTCCCCGTGGACATGATCCAGGGCGGAGCAGGCACCAGCACCAACATGAACGCCAACGAGGTTATAGCCAACCTGGCACTGATGCACATGGGCTTCAAGCCAGGCGACTACGAGCATTGCTCGTCACACGACCACGTCAACCGCTCACAGTCGACCAACGACGCATATCCTACGGCTATCCACATGGGCCTGTATGCCAGCCATCTCGCCCTCGTACCACATATCAAGGAGCTTATCGCTGCGTTCCGCAAAAAGTCGGAAGAGTTTGCACACATAGTGAAGATGGGACGCACACAGCTCGAGGACGCCGTGCCGATGACGCTCGGACAGACATTCTCAGGCTTCGCAAGCATACTCGAGGCTGAGCTACTGCATCTCGACCAGGCCGCAGCCGACTTCCTCGAGGTCAACATGGGCGCAACAGCCATAGGTACGGGCATCTGCTCCGAGCCAGGCTATGCCGAGAAGTGCGTGAAGGCTCTGGGAGAAATTACCGGCTGGGACATCACCCTCGCCAAAGACCTTGTCGGCGTAACGTCAGACACATCGTGCATGATAGGCTACATGTCGGCACTGAAACGCATAGCCGTCAAGATGAGCAAGATAAGCAACGACCTGCGCCTGCTGGCCAGCGGTCCGCGCTGCGGTCTTGCAGAAATAAACCTGCCGGCACGCCAGCCCGGCTCGTCAATAATGCCCGGAAAGGTAAATCCCGTCATTCCCGAGGTTGTAAGCCAGGTGGCGTTCAAGATTATCGGCAACGAACTCTGTGTCACCATGGCCGGCGAAGCAGCCCAGATGGAGCTTAACGCCATGGAGCCTGTAATGGCCCAGTGCAGCTTCGAGTCAGTAGACCTTATGGCAAACGCATGCGACACCCTGCGCACGCTCTGCGTTGAAGGCATCACAAGCAACGAGGAGAACTGCCGCCGCGAAGTTAACCGCAGCATCGGCATCGTTACGGCCCTCAACCCCTACATCGGTTACGAGCACTCCACGGAGATAGCCAAGAAGGCGATGGAGACGGGCCGCGGCGTGGTTGAGCTCGTACTTGAGGAGGGAATACTTACGCAAGAAGACCTCAACGCCATCCTCGACGCCAAGAACATGGTACGCCCTGTCAAGCTCGACATCCATCCCAAGCACTGACACGCAGGCACGTACGCCGCAGACGCACAGCATGCCCCTGCGGCGGAACGGCAAGAATGGCAAACATAAAACAACTTTTTCAATATGGCATGTAATCAACCGTAGCGGGCCCCATAACGGCCTGCCACGGTCTTTTTCATCTTCATACTCATCACGGCACCGGCCGTGACGACATGCCGCAACCATGCCAGCGGCATAGTGCCGATACGGCTACGCACTGCCGCCGCACAACCGACAAAAACATCACGCCAGCCAACGCCCTGGCATGATGTGAATTAATTCTGCCGCCGCATTCTTCCGTATATCACTTTTTTGCATTAACTTTGCACTCGAAATATAAACGTTTATAAGAAAATGTCATTAAAATGTGGTATAGTGGGTCTGCCCAACGTGGGCAAGTCCACGCTTTTCAACTGCCTGTCGAGCGCAAAGGCGCAGGCGGCAAACTTCCCCTTCTGCACGATAGAGCCTAACGTAGGCATGATAACCGTACCCGACGAGCGTCTGACCAAGCTGGCCGAGATAGTGCATCCGGGACGCATCGTGCCGGCAACGTGCGAGATTGTAGACATAGCCGGACTTGTAAAAGGCGCCAGCAAGGGCGAGGGACTGGGCAACAAGTTCCTGGGCAACATACGCGAGACCGACGCCATAATACACGTGCTGCGCTGTTTTGACGACGATAACATAACCCACGTTGACGGCACCATTGACCCCGTGCGCGACAAGGAGATAATAGACACCGAGCTGCAGCTCAAGGACCTTGAGACCATAGAGGGCCGCCTGAGCAAGCAGCAGAAGGTGGCAGCCGCCGGCAACAAGGAGGCAAAGGTCGAGGTGGCAGTGCTCGAGGCTTACAAGGAAGTGCTCGAGCAGGGCAAGAACGCCCGCGTGGTCGAGTTTGACAGCAAGGAGGAACAAGACGCGGCACGCAACCTGTTCCTGCTGACGGCAAAGCCCGTGCTTTACGTGTGCAACGTGGACGAGGCTTCGGCCAAGACGGGCAACGACTACAGCCGCCGCATAGAGCAGATAGCCGCCGAGGAAGGCGCCGAGGCAATGGTGATAGCCGCCAAGACCGAGGAGGACATAGCGTCGCTCGAGACATACGAGGACAAGCAGCTCTTCCTTGACGAGCTGGGACTGGAGGAGAGCGGCGTCAACCGCCTTATCAAGAAGGCTTACGCCCTGCTCAACCTCGAGACGTTCATCACGGCAGGCGAGATGGAGGTCAAGGCGTGGACGTACAAGCGCGGCTGGAAGGCTCCGCAGTGCGCCGGCGTGATACATACCGACTTCGAGAAGGGCTTCATACGCGCCGAAGTGATAAAGTACGACGACTACATAAAATACGGCTCCGAGGCCGCCGTGCGCGAAGCCGGCAAGATGGGCATCGAGGGCAAGGACTACGTTGTGCAGGACGGCGACATAATGCACTTCAGGTTCAACGTCTAAATTTTTAATTCATAATTCACAATTCATAATTGGGTGGATGCCCGTATCAAATTACGACCGCTGACAATGGATTGTGGATTATGAATCTATCAATTCCAAATTATAATTGCAGGCTATGAATTATGAATTGCGAATTATGAATTATGATTTGTGAATTATGAATTAACACCGTGAATTGTGAATTATGAATTCTGAATTATTATACATTCTGTGGAACCCCGACAATATAGCATTCCACATCGGCAGTTTCTCGTTCCACTGGTACTCGCTGTGCTGGCTGTTCGGCCTGCTGTCAGCCTATCTCATAGTGAAGCGCCTGTACAACGAGCAGAAGATAAAGCCGGAGCTGTTCGACCCGCTCTTCGTCTACTGCTTCATCGGCATACTGATAGGCTCGCGCCTGGGCCACTGCCTGTTCTACGAGCCTGACTATTTCCTGTCGTCAGGCCGCCACATAGTTGAGATGCTACTCCCGATACACTTCATGGAAGACGGCTCGTGGAAGTTCATCGGCTACAAGGGACTGGCAAGCCACGGCGGTACGATAGGCCTCATGATAGCCCTGTGGCTATACGTGCGCCGCACAAAGGTGAACATCTGGCGAGTGCTCGACAACGTGGCAATAGCCACGCCTACGACGGCCTGCTTCATACGCCTGGGCAACCTGATGAACTCTGAGATTATAGGCAAAGCCACCGACGTGCCATGGGCGTTCATCTTCGAGCGCGTCGACATGGTGCCGCGCCACCCCGGACAGCTCTATGAGGCAATAGCCTACGCCGTGTTCTTCTTCATAGGCTGGTACCTGTACCGCAAACACCCCGAACGCGTGGGCACGGGCTTCTTCTTCGGACTGTGCATAACGCTCATCTTCACCGCCCGCTTCTTCATCGAGTTCACCAAGGACATACAGGAAGCGTTCGAGGCCTCGATGGCGCTCAACATGGGCCAGCTGCTCAGCATACCGTTCGTCATACTGGGCGTGGTCTGCATGACTTGCCCCAAACTGATGGCACGGCTCGGTGCCGAGAAGTAATAATGCATGGTACGGCCTAACGCCGGAAATAGAGGAAACAACATATTAAATCAGGGAAATTAGGGGAAATTTACGGAAAATTTCCCCTAATTTCCCTAAATACGACAACCGGCAGAATGCTGGAAAGGCTACGGTTGGGACGTAACTGCAAATGAAAACGGGCGGAGCCTGACGCTGGATGTGCGTCAGGCTCCGCCTGTTTTATTGATAATTGGGGTCATGCGGTCAGTCGTCGAGCATTACCTTTATGCTACTGCCGCCTATCTTGACAACAGCCACGCCCGCGGCGCTGCCTGCATTGAGCGTAACGCTGCCGCCAACGGCCTTGCCCGACGAGAGCGCCATGCCGCCGAGACTGTACAGCGTGGCCTGCTCGCCGTCGGCCAGTCCGCTTATGGTTACGCTGCCGCGGCTGGTGCTTACTACAACGCCGCGCTGCCCGGTCAGACTGATTCCCGAAGTGTTAAGCTCTGCGTCGATAAAGCAGAGAGTAGCCTTGGCAACGTCGCTGTTGACGCATCCTGCGGCCGAGGCGTAGACACTGATGACGTATGAGGCTCCAAGAGGTATCCTTCCGTCGGCTGAAAAGCCGTCTTTTACAGCGTCAGAGGCCGTGATTGAATAGTGGTATTCTGCACCTTCGGTTTCGCAGCTGAAAACAAGGCCGTTGTCACCGTAGGTTATCACAGGCGTGGCGCACCTTACGGGGTCTACCACCTCGCCGTCGGCCTCTATAACGTATTTAAACGCGCTCCACGGCTCTGTCGACATGTAGACGGAGGTAGAGCCCACGGGCACGTGCAGACGGCACTCTGTATAGATATTCTCAAATATGTCAGTATCAGCATCCACTCCGGCCGGAGTGTCCCACTGGCAGGTGACGTCGGTAAGATACGAACAATTGGCGAAACAGCTGCCGCCTATGTAATTCAGGCTGCGGGGCAGCTTGATCGACGTAAGCGAGGTGCAGCGGTAAAAACAGCGGCCGCTTATCATCTCAAGGCCTTCCGGCAATGTTATCGAGGAAAGCGAGGTGCAACTAATGAAACAGTCGGAGCCGAGTGACAATATGCTGCCGGGCAGGTTGACTGAAACAAGGCTTGAACAACTCTCGAAACAGTTGCTGGGAAGCAAAGTTATGCCTTCGGGCAAGGTGACCGACTCAAGACCAGAGCATCTGAAAAAGCATCTGAACCCCATGTCGGTTATACTATTGGGCAGCGTTATCGAAGAAAGGCTTGTGCATTCTGCGAAGCAGAAGTCAGCTAATCTTGTAATGCTTTCGGGCAGGGTGACCGATGCAAGATTTCTACAGTCATAGAAGCACGAATTGCCGAGCGACGTAAGTCCGGCGGGCAGGGTGACCTACTCGAGCCTTGAACAAGACCCGAAACAGGCATCGCCCATGACGCTTACGGTGTTTGGCAGCGATATGCTTGTGATATCGTTGCCACTGAAGGCATTGTCCTGCACGGTGGTAACGGTATAGTCGGTATCGTCGTGTCTTACCGTTTCAGGTATCACGATGTCGCCCGTGAGCCCCGACTGTTGCATGACCGACGCCTTGCCGCCGTCGAGCAGGTATTTAACTCCGTCGATTACGGCTGTCTCCTGTGCCATGCCGGCCGCGGCAGCCAGCACGAGCAGGCATGTAAGGATAAGTTTTTTCATAGGTAAAATTTTAAAATTCAGATTATGTTTACACGCTACATGTCTTCCCTGCGTTTAGGGAAGCGTTGTTTTCATTTGC
>HF986609.1 GCA_000433175.1 Prevotella sp. CAG:1058 | reverse complement strand
CATAAATGTGTCAACTTTTGCCAGGACAAGACAATGTCTTTTCATACATCCTTTCTCCACCAGATTCTCATCATCTTGCGATATATGGCTATCATATTGGCAACTGAAACAAGAACGAACAATGCGAGTCCAAGAGTGACGGAATTCAACATCGAGCCTTCTTCAATCTGAGGGAACAACGTCTCGATAAAGCCCATATAATAACCACGGGCAAAAGATACTACGACTAACGCCATGACAAGAACGAAAGCATTAAGACATAGGGTCAGAAGCTCGTAAGGCATGGCTACTCGCAACGGACTATAACCTATTAAGAGCAGATTTTCAAGCTTGGTCGTATTCTTCTGTACAAGCAGGTAAATACTTAACATCAAGATATAAAAGCTCAAGATGCTTATTACTACGCCTACCGTCATGACGACAGACACCATCATGCGCAAAAAATACGTGGTTTTCTCATTCTGCAACTTATCATCGTCAACTTCCAATCCATGGTCGTCAAGATATTTGGCAATGTTCTCGTCAGCTGGATTTACCATCTCGACAATGAGACGAGTCGATTCCGGCTGCCTGTCAGGAGCATATAACGAATTGCTCCAATCCATGAATGACTGCGGAACAAGTATGGTATTCAACCTGTTTGAGAACCCGATTACGCGTCCTTTATATTCGTCGTGACGCCCGTTGCCATGGATATAAATCCGGAAATCTATCATACCAACAAGTCCATCACTAATTTTAGGCAATGAATGTGACTGAGCAAATCCGAAATTATACATATTAATATATGTACGAGGCAAAATTATAGGCACTTCACGGCTGTTTTCGACGTACTTCCAATCCTTCAATGAAACATCGACAAAACCGTCAGGAACGCTCTCAAAAAACAATTCCGAACTTAATATCGGCTGACCGTTAATACCCATCTTGGCATCAACCTTGTATTCGGTTGAAGTAAAACGGCCTATCTTATTGACAAACTTCTGTCCGGAAAGGTCGTCAATTTCAGCATTGGTAAATGAGTTCGCCCTACCCGACAACGAACTTGCCGCCCCGACTTTTTTACTTATAATCACATAATTTGATTTCATAAAACTGTCTTGGGACGTGAACACTGGCAAAACGTCACAATAGAACTGATAACCAAGAAGGACAATAAGCATTCCCAACAGATTGGCAAAAGCAAAACCGGCAAACTGCGGCACGCTTATATGTTGACGTAACAATTTCCAAACCAAAGTCATAACCTGAAAACTTTTTCGTAGTCTAAATCCATGTGTTTACCAATACTTGTAACAATCACTCCTGCACCTTGTGCCTTTGCTTCAGACATCATCAACTCTCCCATTATGTTTGAGTTTGTATCGTCAAGGTGGCTTATTGGCTCGTCAGCAAGAATAAAGTCAAAGGGCTGCACCAATGCACGCAACATGGCTACACGTTGCTGTTGTCCGAATGACATGTGGCCTATCTTAGCGTCAACCTTGTCACCAATTCCTAACATGTCAAACCATTCGATGATTTGTTTACGCGTCTTGAAGCCTGTAAGCTTGTTCTTTATCTCGACATTCTCAAAAGCAGTCAATTCCGGGAACAAGCGTAACTCCTGAAACAAATAACTCAAATGCCTTGTACGGATGTCCACCCAATCTGCAACTTTCAGTGAGCGCGTGTCTGCACCGTCAAACAATACTTGTCCATTATAATCATTACGATAGCCGAGAATATAGCTGCAAAAAGTACTCTTACCTTTTCCGCTGTTAGCTTCCAAAAGATACAATCCCCCTTTTTCAAACGTAACGTCCTGCTCCCATATATCGGAGTGCAAGTCGTTACGCTGTAAAAAGATTTCGGGAATAACTTTACTGAACTTAATATTTTTCATTATTTCATAATGTATACAATCGTACTCTTGCCATTGAGTAATGAATTGGCAAGAGAACCTAAACCGTCCTGTCTCAAAAGCATATCCAAGTTTAATACCATTGCCATGCGCTGGCCTTTTATCAATTCTTGTATGTTTACAGACAACGGATCTGCTGCTTTATTCAAAATGTTTCGGGCTTCATTTTCAGAACTTCCAGAAAAAAACTGCATGTCCTCAGACACTCCGAAATAAAATGTCATGTCGCCACCTGAATAATAATATGAATCTTTCTCCCAGTCAACAATCTTGCTACCTGCCGGACAAGACTGCTTCCAATAACCCACATCATTAAGGAATGTCTTGCTTTTCAAATCGGCACACATTTGTATCTCTGGCATTTCTTTGGTAAACTTAGGCAATACGACAACGACGTCACCGTCAATACTTTTAATAATGTTGTCCATGTCAATAGCAGTATTCATGCCTACTAACAAAGCCTGGAATGTCTTGTTGTTATGCAACAATTTTATAAATTGCGCCCCTTCAACATTCAAAAACATTCCAAATACAGCCCCTGAAGACATATTTGCATTATATTTACCTGTTATCGGCCTGAAAATTTCACTTGAAGATTTAAGCTCTTTATCAACTTTGGCATTGAATGAAAACGTCTCACCGCGTATGATAATTTCATTTCCGTCATTTGAACCAAGCTCGGCTGCTATCATTACCTGTGACAAATCTGCATCCTTTGGTGCGCCAATGGTAAACGGAGCAACAAACTTTTCAGGCAGGGCTGCTGCTTGAGCCACAAATGCAACCGGGGCATTTATACTGTCAAGCCTGTCGAACATAGGTGTACCCTTTATACCTTCATCTGCATCTTGTCCAAGCAATTTTAATATATTTTGCTTCACTTCCTGTTGTTGCGCAGGCAAAGTCGGCCCCATAACAACCAAGGCATTATCTGAAAAACCTGCAACCCAAGAATCCTTTATAATGGTAAACTGATAATCCTTATACTTTGACGTTTTCTTACAAAATCCTTCCTCAGACATGCCGTCAAACCACTTGGAAAGTTTCTTATCATCAGCTATTTTAGCAGACAGACCTATATTACCATCAACTGTTTCAAAAAGATATAACCTTGCCGATAAATCCAAACCACAATCAGCAAAATCATCTATTTTCAATAGTTCTTTGACTGTCTCGCTTCCATTATTGCCAATCAAAGCTTGGGCGTCAACTGCAACCAAAGCCGTACTATTATCAGGTATGGCATTTAAATAATCCTCAGACGAACATGATGAAAATAAAGACAACAACGCCCAAGCCACACAGGCAACAACTGATCTTATAAAATACTTATTCATTTTCTTATTATTATGACGCTATCATAACGACACATGGTTTCGAACCATGAACAGAATAGTAAACTTACTTTCTCAATGCCAATAAAGTCATCATCGTAGCTGACAATGCTGCCGTCTCAGTGCGCAAACGACTTGTGCCTAAAGTAACGGATTCATAACCATTATCGATAGCCATCTTGACTTCATCCATAGAAAAATCGCCTTCAGGTCCAATAAGAACTGTTACATCGTCGCCTTCAACTGATGACGCAAGACCGTAAACCTCCGTAAAGAAATCTTTACGCTCAATCTCCTCATAACAGTGTGCTATATACTTGCGTCCCGCCCTTGGAGTCGTAACAAAGTCTTTAAATGACATCATGGCATTCAATCTCGGTTTCCATGGTTTATGGCTTTGTTTTACTGCTGAAACGACAATCTTGTCAAGGCGTACAGTTCTCATAACTTTTCGCTCCGAGAATTTACAATTCAAGAACGTCACCTCGTCTATGCCGATTTCCGTTGCCTTTTCACAGAACCATTCAATACGATCCATCATCTTGGTTGGAGCTATTGCTATATGTATGTTGCCTTTCCATCCTTTCTCCTGCGGAAGAACTTCTTTTATCTCATACATGCAACGCTTTGTGGCGGCAATAGTAACTTCTGCACGATAAAATACACCTTCACCATCCATCAGGTACATTTCATCGCCACTCTTAAGCCGCAACACGCGCAACGCATGCATAGCTTCTTCCATTGGCAACTCTGTCAATTCCGCAGCCGAAGGAACATAAAAAAATCTCATTTCTTTCATAGTAACAATTTACTTACTGTCATTATTTTCACCTTTATTTCGTCTCTTCTTCTCATCGCGCAAATGCGATGCTAATTCATAGTTCTCATCTGCTATTGCTTTATCCAATGCCGACTGCAACATTTCATCACTTATGGTATTGACAGGCAACGAAACTCCCCTTGAATTTTCATTATACAAAACTGACTGACGCTTCATAAGTTCGGTTTCCATATAAAGAGGAATACCACTGACAACCGACAACAATACAGCATCAGAAGCACGTATGAGCGTAGGTTTTAAAGTCTCCTTATTGTAAAGAAGTGTTCTATACTGACCGTCTATAATGTCGTCAATGACTAATTCATAATTCAGACCGGATGAATCTTTTACCAACTTACACAGAACTTCAGGTAACATTATACGTGTAATTGGTATTTTCTTCACTCTAAGTTCAAGTTGGACAGCCATAGCTTTATCGCAGACTATTGTTATCTGCCTATCATGATTTTCATCCGTCAATATCAGCAAACCAAGGTCATTTGTCCCAACAATTTCCGATACACCTTTGAATATCAACCGTTCTTTTGTCATAAACCAACCTCATAAACTTCAAGATTCAACATGTTCCTTCGGTCGGAAGAGAACAGCAAAAGCCAAACCTATAACCAAAGCATAGCCGGCAAAGATTAACCAACATGTCTGCCAATCGCCAACTGTATAAAAATCATCACCAATTTTCTGCCCCGTGGTATAGGCATTAATAACGGCTTGGGCGCATAATGTTCCTATGGTAGCTCCAATTCCATTAGTCATAAGCATGAACAAGCCTTGTGCGCTTGAACGGATTTTATGATCGGTACTTTTATCGACGAAAAGGGAACCACTGATATTGAAGAAATCAAAAGCGACTCCGTAAACAATCATGGACAATACGAACATCCACACTCCATCGCCAGGATTACCAAATCCGAATAATCCAAACCTTAACACCCAAGCAAACATGGCAATCAGCATGACATTCTTGATTCCATAACGTTTCATGAAGAAAGGAATCAGTAGGATGCAACATGTTTCACTTATTTGTGATAATGATATGAGGATGTTAGCATGTTGAACGCCAAATGTATCAATATATTCAGGATTTGCAGCAAAGCTGCTTATGAACGGATTTGCAAAACCATTGGTTATCTGCAAACTTACGCCTAACAACATTGAGAAAATGAAAAATATTGCCATATTTTTCTGTTTGAATAGCGCAAATGCCTTCAAACCAAATACGTCTGCCAAACTTTTCTTTTCACTGTCAGTATCAACTTGACATTTCGGTAAAGTAAATGTATAAAGGAATAACACTATGCTCAATAGGCCTGAGACAATGAACTGATTCTGATTTGCCTGGAACCCCATAAGATCGACAAGCCACATCGAGATAATAAAACCAATCGTACCAAAAACCCTAATCGGTGGAAAATCTTTCACAGTATCCATTCCCGCTTGGTTCAATGCATTATATGCGACAGAATTACTCAGTGCTAACGTTGGCATATAGAATGCAACAGAAAGAGAATAAAGCGTGAACAATACCGAGAACTCGGAATCAATACCGGAATTAATGCCGTATATTGCAGCAAAAATCATAAAAGCTCCTGCCAATAAATGGCAAATACCCAATAATCTCTGAGCTTGAATCCATCTATCGGCAATAATTCCCATTAAAGCGGGCATGAAAATAGAAACAATGCCTTGCATGGAATAAAACCAACCGATATCCGTACTCATTCCAATATTTCCGAGATAACGGCCCATAGACGTAAGATATGCGCCCCAAACTGCAAATTCCAAGAAGTTCATGAGCGCCAAGCGAACTTTGAGATTCATTATGATATTTTTTACAACAGACAACAAGTTAGTTATATGTGGGATTATGCCAATCATAGCAGATACCTCAAATATTGGCTTGGAGAGATATCATTAACGACGCAATTTATCCTTATGCAAAGATAACGCAAAAAAAAATATCATCAAAAAAAAATAACATTATTTATGCACGAACACCTTACTTTCTCATTTTGCGTAATATGCCACTTATTTCCTCAAACTTACGCCCCATATTAAGTTTAAGATATATATTATAGAGTGAAGGTGCCCAACGTTCCTTATCGTCTGGGGCCACAACTCTATATTTTTCCATGTATGGCAATGCTTTCTTATAATAATCCAAAATTTTCTTATTATTTCCCTTATTTTTCTTTGTATCATTTTCAAGCGCCAACGCCATATTAAGGTATGATACACCTGCGTTCAAATAAACATCTGGCAACGTATCATTCCGTTCAATAAGAGAATCGCTTATTGATATGCATTCTGCATATTTGCCCATATTTAGCAAAACATTACTTTTTGCAAACAAGAACAATGTATTATTATTATCACAACTTAATGCTTCATCTGCTACAACCATTGCGGAATCCAGCATATTGGTGTCATTATAATAATCCATCAACCTTGTAAAAAAGAAATTGGACTTTCTATTCTCTTCAAATCCACGACGCAACGTATTTACATAATTAATTGTGTCTCTCTTCATTAAATACGCCTCGGACATGTATACAAATGCACGCTCCCTGTACTTTTTATCAGTCAGAGCCAAATCCGAATACTTCAAAATACTGTCTGGCTTAGACAATCTTAATCCACAGAACATAGTCCAAAATGCTGCTGACGAATAAAGTGAATCTGATTCACCCGTCATACAAGAAGAAAAAAGAGGCAGTATCTTGCATCTGATGTAAGAATCCATCAAATCATAAGCGGAATTGAAATTATTTTTTTTAACAAAATAAATACCTCCATTATAGAGATTAATACGATATCTGCTTAAATATTCAGCATTTTTTTTACGATGCTTTAATTTAACCCGCCCTTTTTTATCAGGCTGCATGTCTATACTATCAAGGCTCTCATAAGCAATAAACATCTTACGCAAAGTGTTAAAAAACATCGCAGTATCAGCCGGCTCGTTCAAATAGAATTTCTCGTTTATTATTTCATATTGTGTCTTTATGGCATCAGCTAATGTTATATAAATCTTAATATTTTCCTTATTGGCCGAGTCTTTCAACAACTCACGCATCGACGACTCCGCATTCTCTAGATTATTACGGTTCTTGATGTCAGAGCGTGCTTGACTTATTTCCTTCTTTTGTGCAGACAAAGGGAAAAATAAGAAAAGAGAAATGAAAATGGCCAACAAACGCATCATCGTAAATAATTTTAATGATTTAACGTATAAATAAAATCAGATATAATTAGACAAAGTTTAAAGTGATACGGTTTTCAACAATGGAGACCGGTATGCTCAAAGATACCGGTCTCCGTTATAATTAAGCGGGAGAATTCAGCTCGTTATTTTGTAAGCATCTCAGCCTCTTTCGTCTTTGCATCGTCAGGTCCGAGAGCCCTATAACAACAAGTATAAAGAGAATATGCCCAAACGCTCTTGAATTCCATAGTCTTGTCCATATCCTTGGCTTTCTCGAGATAATTTATAGCCTGCATATAGACATCAATAATAATCTTCTCTGCATCAGGAGACAACCTCTTGCCATTTGCAGTTGCCTTTTCAGCGGCTTCTTGTGCCTTGTACATATAGCAGTTACCGATCGAAGCTATTACTGCGATATTTGTAGGCTGAACGCTTACGGCTTTATTCAACACCTGTACAGCCTCGTCCCACTGATGTTCGTTCATGTAAGCCTGACCCTGCATTGCAAGAGCTGTAAAATTGTTAGGATCCTTTGCCAATTTTGCCTTAACAAAGTCACCAAGACTAGCCTTGTCGTTAAGTGAAATGTACATTGAGCAGATAGTGCTGAAAATCATCTCGTTGCTTTCGTCAGTTGCATAAATCTCCTTCAGCTTGTTTACATAATTCAATGTATCACTGTGGGTCTTCAACTGGCTTTGCATCACGGCTAGCTTTATCTGCATAGCATCCTTAGACATGGCTGTATCATTAAGTGCAATGTCAGCGTACTTTTCAGCTTTTGCATAATCCTTTGCAAAATATGCGTCACGAGCCGCATAGAATGCTATCTGGGTAAGATTTGCATCTTTACTCATATCCTGTTCCTTAAACAAAGGATAATAAGCGCTCTCTACATAAGTAGACAAATACTTGTATGACAATGCTTCATCTATGGCCTGATAATAAATTCCGGCATTAATCAGATGGAATCTTACTGGATATAGACGATCTGCATTTGCCTTATGGAACTTAGGCTTAACCTTGCCCTTTTCGTTGGGCTGCATGTCAAACTCATCACATGCAACACCACTTTCAAGAGCGTTCAACACAGCATTGTATAGTCCAACAGTATCATATGCTTCAACCTTGCCAGACTGCATCTGCTCGGCCAGCTGGTTACTGGTTATCGTACCCTGCTCCTTTGAAATCTTATCGTATGCAAGGTCAACCAATTTATTGTAACATTTAGCCTTTTCTTCAGCAGACATGTTGCCAAGATTTGACTTCAACAGATTATAAGCTTCGTTATAATCCTTGATTTTTGAAATTTGCTTAAACACGTCCTGTGCAAAAGCAGATGCGCTCAACATTGCAGCAAGCGCCATAATTGTTAATTTTTTCATAAATCAATTATTTAATTAAACTCAAAATTATTCTTCCACTTCGGTCATATCCTGCTCCTGATACTCATCACCATCTATGTTGTCATCTTGTATTCCTTCTGAGTCGGAACTATTTGACATGACATCTTTTCTTATTGCCTCGCTGGTTGCATTCCATTCCTTACGGCTCTCGGCTTCAGCCACGGCTTCCAAATCCGAACTCATAACCTTGCATACACTTGAAATGACGTCGTTCTTTCTTGCAAGATTTATAAGTCTGACACCCTGTGTAGCACGTCCCATTATTCGGCATTCAGAAACCTTTAATCTTATAAGTATGCCGCTCTTGTTAATAATCATAAGGTCGTTGTCATCTGTAACAACCTTTATTGCAACCAGGCGTCCGGTCTTTTCCGTTATATTGAGCGTCTTAACACCCTTGCCGCCACGGTTTGTCACACGATAGTCTTCAACCTGGCTACGCTTGCCATAACCGTTCTCACTGACTACCATAATAGTCTCCGTATCCGGCTTGTTAACCACAACCATGCCTACGACCTCGTCGTCACCTTCGTCAAGTTTCATGCCACGCACACCGGTAGACACACGTCCCATGGCACGCACTGTATTCTCATCGAATCTCACGGCCCTACCATTCCTGTCTGCCAAGAGCAGTTCGTTATGTCCGTTTGTAAGACGAACTCCTACTACTTCGTCACCTTCCAAAACATTGATTGCTATCACACCGTTGGCTCTAGGACGGCTGTAAGCCTCAAGGCTTGTCTTCTTTATCAATCCGTTCTTTGTAGCAAATACGACATAATGGCTATTGATGAACTCTTCATCGCAAAGGCTTCCGCGCAAACGCAAGAATGCCTTTATACTGTCATCAGCCTCGATGTTAAGCAGGTTCTGTATGGCTCGTCCCTTCGAGTTCTTCGCACCTTCGGGTATTTCGTAACACTTGAGCCAATAACAGCGTCCTTTCTTCGTAAAGAACATCATGGTGTTGTGCATCGTGGCCGGATAAATATACTCTGTAAAGTCCTTATCACGACTTATTGCTCCCTTACTGCCAACTCCTCCACGAGCCTGCTCGCGGAATTCAGACAAAGGCGTGCGTTTAATATATCCAAGATGACTTATTGTTATCACAACAGGGTCATTAGGATAGAAATCTTCAGGATTAAACTCTTCGCTTGAATATTTTATCTCCGTGCGGCGCTCGTCGCCATACTTCATCTTGACTTCCTGCAATTCGTCCTTCATTACCTTCTTGCAAAGTTCAGGGTCGTCAAGTATTTGCTGCAAATATGCAATCCTCTGTTCTATCTCCTCATACTCTGCATGCAACTGGTCCATGCGCAGGCCTGTGAGCTGGCTTAGTCGCATGTCGACGATTGCCTTAGACTGCACTTCGTCAAAGCCAAACCGCTGTTCCAAATTGCGCTGAGCGTCAGACGGAGTCTTAGATGCACGTATGATATGTACAACTTCGTCAATATTGTCACATGCGGTAATAAGTGCCTGCAAAATGTGCTCACGCTCTTTAGCCTTACGCAGCTCATATTGTGTTCGACGTATGGTGACGTCATGCCTGTGCTCAACAAAATAATGTACGCATTCCTTCAATGTGAGCAAACGGGGACGGCCTTTGACAAGGGCAATGCAATTAACAGAGAACGAGCTTTGTAATGCTGTCATCTTAAACAACTTGTTCAATATGACATTCGCGTTAGCATCTTTCTTTACATCGATTACTATACGCATACCGTGACGGTCTGATTCGTCATTGGCATTGCTTATTCCGTCAAGTTTGCCTTCCTTCACCAAGTCGGCAATATATTCGATTAATTGAGCCTTGTTTATGCCGTATGGTATTTCCGTTATGACTATTTTGTCATGTGCGTCTCCGCTTTCTATTTCGGCCTTTGCACGCATTACGATTCGGCCACGACCTGTGGCGTATGCGTCCCTGACGCCGGATATACCATAAATATAGGCCCCAGTTGGGAAATCCGGCGCCTTGATATATTGCATAAGACCATCTACGTCGATGTCTGGATTGTCAATATAAGCGCAACACCCGTCAATAACTTCACCAAGATTATGAGTCGGTATGTTAGTCGCCATACCCACGGCAATTCCGTTTCCTCCATTAACGAGCAAGTTTGGTATCTTCGTCGGCATCACAGTTGGTTCCTGCAGCGAGTCGTCGAAGTTGTTCATCATGTCGACTGTATCCTTGTCCAAGTCGTCCATAATGTGCTCACCCATCTTTGAAAGGCGGCATTCGGTGTAACGCATGGCAGCCGGCGAGTCGCCGTCAACACTACCAAAGTTGCCCTGACCGTCAACAAGGGTGTAACGCATGTTCCAATCCTGCGCCATTCTCACAAGCGCACCGTACACAGAACTGTCTCCGTGCGGGTGGTACTTACCAAGCACCTCACCTACCACACGTGCACATTTCTTATATGGTTTGTCGCTGGTATTACCGATGCCTAACATTCCATAAAGAATACGGCGATGCACGGGCTTGAATCCGTCGCGAACATCAGGCAACGCGCGTGCCACAATCACAGACATAGAATAGTCTATGTATGAGGACTTCATTTCCTCCTCAATGTTGATTTTAATTATCCTGTCCTGGTCAAATGTACTGTTGTTATTGTCCATTTATAGAGTTGAATTAATTTTATGTAAAATGCCGTTTAAGGCAATTTATTTTCGTTCTAAGGCGTTTTACGCTTTTTCCAGGGTGCTAAATTAATGCTTTTTTACGAGCTGTGAAAATCATTCCATGCAAAAATTCCGATTTTATATTTTATTATATTTGGCCGGGCGATATTACAAATCTGAACAACCGTCAAGTTACACAGAATATTATACTAAGTGTTTTTTCTACATCCACTGTCACGAAACAAGAAATCTTTGTTTGCAACTGCAACGAATCTCCTATTAACCAAGTACAGGCAAACGATGAAGACGTACATATCACTTTAACGTGAGTTCGATATAAGAACCTTACGCAATA
>HF986608.1 GCA_000433175.1 Prevotella sp. CAG:1058 | reverse complement strand
ATACAAGAGGATAAATTGAATTGATAGAACTCACCTCTATTTTTAATTTTAACAGTTTATGTTTGTTCTTAAATCGCAACAAATTTTACGTGCAGTTACACTGCTGCCGTTGTTTGCATTCACATCTGCCCAAGCACAGACAGACAACAGCAAAAACAACAACGAAGGTTCGTCAAAAGAGGAAGGCAACCGCAATGTGATGCTTAACGCGTCGAGCGCGAACGGACCGCGCGAGATACAGATAGGCTTGCCGTCTGCCGACGTTAATGTGTTAGAAAACGGTTTACCCGTTACTTATGCCACCAATCCGCATTCTGTGAACTCAAACTGGCGCTCAGATGCAAGTTTAAGCCACGTTGGACTTCTGAAAATATCTGAAACAGCAATTACAACCGGCAATATAGGTTATGCTGTAAACTCTTTCACACAACTCGGACAGGAAGGTTTTCACGGAAGACTTGACTACAAGTCAAACCACTTCGGACTGCAGGAATTCTCATTGAATCTGAACGGCTCCATGGGCCACGACTGGTATTACAGCGCAAACATATATCAAGACTTTGACCCTGGAACATTCAACATAAAACTGACACCGTTTCAGGACCGCACACAGATATACAAGGCTGCACTGACAAAACGTTACAATAATGACCGCGGTGAGTTTACTGCAATTTACCATTATTCAAACAGCCATCCCGTTTACACATTTGCCACACAGTCTGCACCTTTCATATATGTAGGCGACGGAAGCGTTAAAGAGTATGGCGACTTCAAGCTCGGAACTACATCTTACCTGCCAACCGACAACAACATCGTTTACCGTGACATCCGTACGGGAGAACTGAAACAGACAACCTTGTATGACGCGTCGGAAAACCATTCAAGTGAAATAACCCTCATGAACACATACAAGTGGGACAACGGACTGACATGGAAGATTATCGGACGCTACGACAACGCCCACGGCGCATTGGTTTACCAGTCGCCAATGTCATTAATAAATGTCAGCGGAAACAATTCCTACAATTATGTTTACCAGGGAATTAACGGTAAAACCGTTCCATACACAGGCGAATATGTCCAGACCAGAATGTCTTGTCTTAACGGTGGAG
>HF986607.1 GCA_000433175.1 Prevotella sp. CAG:1058 | reverse complement strand
TTGGCCAAAAGGGTCAAAGTCGCGTGGCTTTTCCAAGAAGATTGGAATTTATGGAAAAAATCCTCTATCTTTGTAATCATATTTAGAGAAACTCTATACAAGACCTCTTGGAAATAAGAGGCGTTATGCTTTCAGTAAGAATAACGCACTTGTGCGTTCTCCATCACAAAAAGATATACTAATCTTAATAAAGTAACATCATGTTCAAAAAAGAAAAAAACACAGATTCCATGAATTTACAGCACGATAAAGATAAGCAATCTAATAATTGTCAGAAAATACTTGCCACAAGACGTTTTTTATTGGCAGCCGGTACCATCGTGTTTACATTCTGTATCAGCACACCATCATTCTCACAATCGACAAATAATGAGGCGGCGAAACTCGAACAGAAATACAATGAGATAATATTTAATCTGACTGCATCAGACAAATCTGAAAAAGATTCTCTGGAAGCAAGTAAAAACATGCTAACGCTGGCAGAACAGGGTTATAACCCTGCCATGCGTTTTGTCGGCACTTATTATTATAATAAAAAGGTTTTCGACCAATATGAATACTGGTATGTCAAGGCTGCGGAGAACGGCGACTCACTTGCACAGTTTGAATTAGGAAAGAATTACTACGAAGGCACAGGTCTGAGTAAAGACTATGCAAAGGCGGTATTCTGGTATACAAAGGCTGCTGAACTGGGACATGCCAAGGCACAAAACAACTTAGGCATTTGCTATGTGAATGGACAAGGCGTAGAACAAGACTACACAAAAGCGGCACAATGGTATACAAAGGCGGCGGAACAG
>HF986606.1 GCA_000433175.1 Prevotella sp. CAG:1058 | reverse complement strand
TGGTCGGATGCGCCCGTGTCAGCCGACCCTTTCGCCTTGTTGATTTGGATGCTTATGTATCCCATGTTTGTTTCTTGTTTTTTTGGTTCTACAAATTGTTTGTCGGTATCAATCCGTTGAAGTGCGCCCTCATCACCACGCCTTTCAGCCACATGCACTTCTCCCATATCGTGCCGTTGCGCAATCCTGCTTCCGTGGAAAGATAGACCGCAAACTCCTTGATGAAGTCGGGCATAAGTTCCAGCATCGACATGTCATTGCGCTTGTAGAACGACTTGATAAATGCCGCCACGTAGTTTCTTGCCACCACACGTGACTGATAGGTCGCCAGCTTCCTGTCCTTGCCGACACGTTTCTTGAACACCTCGTTCTCACGGTCAAAGGCTTTGAGCAATGTCTCATACTCGCCGCCTATGCCCTGATAGGCATTACGTACCATCTCTGCCGTGACATACGCCTCTCGGTCGGATATGCGCTAGTAGTGCTTGATGATTTGCGCCTTGATGTTGTCAAGCGCAAGGTTCGTTTCCCTTGCCTCCAAACTCTTGCCCTTGGCACGGTTGCTCTTTGCGTCCCAAAGCTCCTTTGCGATGCTCCGTTTGCAACTGAACTGCGCCACCGTTCCGTTGATTGTAACCCGTCCCATGATGGGGACAATTCCATTCTTCTCCTTGCTGCCGTTCGCATAGAACAGCACGCGAAATGTGCTCCTTG
>HF986605.1 GCA_000433175.1 Prevotella sp. CAG:1058 | reverse complement strand
AACATCCAAACAAACTGCGGATGAACCCCTTTTACACAACAGCCACACGGCAAACCGGGGCACCATGCCACGGATACGGCAGTGCAAAGGTCGCGGCACGCCGCCGCAAATGTAACCAATAGGTTTACAATCTGATTGAAATCAGATTTAATTTAAAAATAAATCAAAAATTAGGTACAGGCATACATGCGATAATTAAAGAAATTTTGTTAACTTTGCATTTGTTCTTTATTTATTCCCAGAGAAGCGCAAACTTACATTCAACGTAAAGACTCATGGCCGCCAAGAGGCAAAAGGAAGGACTATCAGACAAAGACTAATTGAGAATGGACACGCACGTGAAAATCATTTCGACCACACTTGCATTGCTGGCGGGCATTGTAACCGCTTCGTGTGGTGGTGACAACGTGCCCGACGATACGAGAAGCGACAAGATGAAAGCGGCACTTACAGCCTTAGACGAATCATTGGCTGTAAATTCCCCGCATGCACCTGAAATGATAAGACACGGGCTGGAAAACGCTACCGACAGCCTGGACTACTACGACTGGCTACTGAGATACCTGCGGTACCGGGTGCTTAGAGGCGGACCTGACACAAGCTTCACACACTGGAGGCAGGCATACGGATACCTGCTGAAACAGGAACAGACACCACGGGTCAACGGCATGATGGCATTCCTGTTCAACACACAGGGAAGCTACTACCAGAAACTGCACTACAAGCCCGAAAAGGCAATAAAGGCATTCGAAAACGCATACGAAAAGCTGATAGACAGCGACTGCAAGCACAAGATGCCTGACGTATGCGCCAACCTAGGCGACGCATACGTGTTCGCCAACGACATGCCCCACGCCGCTATGTGGTACAGGCGCGCCCTGTTCATAGCCGACTCGCTGCGGCTGCCGGCCAAGGACGACGTAACACTGTACATGGGGCTTGGACGGATTTACCTGAACCTACAGGACTTTGACTCGGCACTTAACTGCTACAAGAGGGCGGACAAGAGCTTCTCGCTCATGTCGGTGAACATGCAGCTGTACTTCCTGACAAACTACGGCAACTACTACTATTATGCCAAAGACTACAAAAAAGCCGAAGCCGTGTTCCGCAGACAGGAAAAGCTGCTTGCCAAAAACGGCATGCAGGACAGCTATGAGATGTATATATGCGAACTTAACATGGCCGACGTACTGCTGAACCTCGGACAAACCGCCGAAGCCACACGCCTGCTCGACCGGGCCGACGCGTACTTCAACAAGATAGGCGACGCCACGGCCATATACTACTGCAACACAATACGCATAGGGCTGGCGCTGAAGGAAGGCAACACGGCAAAAGCAAAGAGCATACTGGACAAGGAGACACCGCCTGCGACAATAGACTTCAACCTGGTGAACATACGCCACCGGTACCTGCTCGAGTATTTCGTAAGGAAAGGTGACTACAAGAAGGCTTACATCACACTCGAAGACAACGTAAGGCGCAACGACTCGCTGAAACACAACATTGCCAACATGAGGGCGTCTGAAATAATGATGCGCTACTCGCAGGACTCGCTCAGACTGCACAGCAAGATGCTGCTGCAGGAAAAAGACGCACACATACGCACTGCATACCTGTGGCTGTACGTTGACATTCTGTTGATCGCGGTATTGGTACTGCTGTTGCTTTTCGGCATAACGTATTACAGGAAGCGCAGGTTGAAGATGTACATGCAACTGATGCACACGCAGCTCGCCAACGTACGTTCGCGCATATCGCCGCACTTCATATTCAACGTGCTGAACAACCGCATAGCAAACACCAACGGCTCAGACGCCGGGGAACTGATGACCCTCGTGAAGCTGATAAGGGCCAACCTCAACATGACGGGCAAATACTACGTGTCGATGAAGGAGGAACTCGACTTCGTGGGATACTACATCAGCGTGGAACGGCATATCATAGGCGACGACTTCACATACGAGGTGAATGCACCGTCGGACGACGAACTGGCGGAGATAATGGTGCCGTCGATGTTCATACAAATACTCGTGGAAAACTCCATAAAACACGGACTGAAAAACCGCAAGGGCGCCAAACGGATCTGTGTGGACATAACAAAAGGGGAAACTGACTGCACGATAACCGTAACGGACAACGGCACGGGATTCGACATACGCAACAGCAACCCGTCGTCAACAAAAACAGGAATAAAGGTGATACGCAACACCATCAACATAATAAACCATGAAAACAAACGGAAAATAAGACTCGACATAAAGAACATCGACGCCCCAGACGGTAGCGTGGCAGGATGCCAGGTGACGCTGGTGCTGCCGCTCGGGTTGAAAACCGTACATGACTTGAACGCAAAATAACACAAAAAACATGAACGCTATAATCGTAGACGATACCCCGACGGCGATAGATACACTTGCCGCAAAACTCGGGAAATACGGAGACATAACGCTTGCCGCAACAGCAACGAACGGCTCGGACGGCATAGAACTGGTGAAAAAGCACAAACCGGAACTGATATTCCTGGACATGGAACTGCCTGACATGACAGGCATAGACTTCCTTGAAACGCTGCAACAAGAACCAGACTACTGGTGCTACGTAGTAATATACACTGCCTACAACGACTACATGCTGCCCGCATTCAGAAACAGGGCTTTCGACTTCCTGCTGAAACCTATCGACGACAACGAACTCGACACTATAATGAACCGCTTTTACGCTGACAGGCGCAACTGGAAAAGCCACGCGACTTTGACCCTTTTGG
>HF986604.1 GCA_000433175.1 Prevotella sp. CAG:1058 | reverse complement strand
ATTTTTTATTGTTCATAAATGTGTCAACTTTTGCCAAGACAAGACATTTTGCGCCATAATGTAAAAAATTCCCGTCCGTAAAAGACTTTTCCAGTCTTCCTTTTTCCTATTTCAACGGAAAATACGTACATATCCGCCGTGACACAATGACAGGCCGGAGGGTTTTAAAGTTACATAAGTCAACATACAGTCCATACCGTCATACGGCCAAGTATTATGCGCTAAGGACGTAACGCCAGGCATACAGGCAGGGTTCTCAACATATGTCAAATACTTCAAGGTCGTCGGGCACGAAGATGTTTCCCTTGAAATGCTGCGCCGCTTCCTTGGTATATTCGGCCTTGCGCGTGGCCAGCGTCTTGTCTTCGGTATGGTATAGCAGCAGGTTCTTCACGCCCAACCGGGCCGCAACTGCGCCGGCGTCGGCCGCCGTGCTGTGGTATTTCTCGTAGGGCTTGAATATGTCGCGGTCCCTGTACAGGCAGAACGCCTCGCACATAAGCCAGTCGGCACCGCGCGCCAGCGGATAGTTGGCCTCGTTGCACGGCTCGTCGCCCATGCACACGACGGTCTTGCCCGACGGCATTACGGCACGGAAGCCGAACTGCTTTTCCTTGTCCGAAAGCACGTCGAAGCACTTCAGGTTGATGTCGCCGGCCTGAAATTCGTCGCCGTCGTCAAGCACGCACAGCCTTATCCTGCCGTCAAGCAGGGCGTTATAGTTCTTGTGGAGCGTCATGAGGCATATCTGCCGCAGCGTGCTTATTACCTTGTCGTTGCCGTAAATACTGAAACAGCCCTCAAACCTGCCGTCCAACACCCTCTGCATTATGAGCCTTACCACCCACACCGCGCCCAGGATGTGGTCCGTATGGGCATGGGTTACAAACATGTGGTGAATGTCTTCCAGCCTTATTCCGGCCTTAGCTATCTGCGCCATTATGCCGTTGCCGCCGCCTGCGTCGACAAGCAGCACAGTCCCCGGAGTCTTCAGGAAGAAGCATGTGTTGTAGCATCTCGTCACGGAAGCGCTGCCCGTGCCAAGCATTATTATCTTTTCGTTATACGTTTCCATGTCTTAAATCACATGCAAATATAACGTTTTTCGTCCAAACACGGCAAGGCTGACAGGCAAATCATGCCTCGCCCCTGAAAAACGGATGGCCGCCCCGTAGCTTCCACGGGGCGGCCATCTGTGCGTAAAAGGCGCTTTCATGCCTGCGCCTGTATGTCGATTACCTGTTAGGGGTAGTCCACTTGAAGGTTTCGGTACAGTTCAGGTTCAGCGTCTTGTCGCCTGCCTGCATCCTGAACGCACCCTTCTCGAGTATCCACTTGCCGTCGGCGCCCACGAAGGCGAGGTCGCTGCCCTTGAGGTTGAATGTAACCGTGCGTGTCTCACCGGGCTGCAGCTCAACCTTTTCAAATGCCCTGAGGCGGCGGTTCTCGGGAGTCATAGACGCTACCATGTCGCGGCTGAAGAGCATCACAACTTCCTTGCCGGCCACGGCGCCGGTGTTCGTAACGTCAACCGAAAGGGTAATATCGTCGCCGGCCTTGAAGTCCGTGGCCGAAGCCTTGAGGTTGTCATACTTGAACGTGGTGTAACTGAGGCCGTAGCCGAAAGGCCACTGCACGGAGATTACGGCATCGTAGTCGTAAGCTCCTTCCATCTTGTCCATCTCCTCGCTTACGCGGTAGTCGTATGTGGTGAGCGCGGCCGGGTCCTTGGGATAGGTGTAAGGCATCCTGGCACTGGGGTTGGCCTTGCCAGAAAGGATGTTGGCGAGGGCGTCGGCACCGTAGTTGCCTGGCAACAGAATGTCTATGACGGCATCGGCAAGCGGCTCGATGTCGCTGATTATGCGCGGACGGCCCTCGTTGAGTATAAGCACTATGGGCTTGCCTGTCCCGGCAAGAGCCTTTACAAGGTTTCTCTGATTCTCCGACAGTCTCAGGTCTGAGAGGTTTCCGGGAGTCTCGCAATACGAGTTCTCACCGATGCAGGCCACTATTACGTCAACGTTGCCGGCTGCAGCGACAGCCTTCTCTATTTCGGGAGCGTTCTCCTCGTAGTAGTTTCCTTCGGGAACATAGGTTACGCCCTGTTCCAGCAGCACATTGTCCTTGCCGAACTCGTTGCCGAGCGCCTCGTATATGGTGTTGTACTCTCCGGCGAACCTGTCAGCCAGATGGCCCTGCCATGTGTAACTCCATCCACCGTTAAGGCAGCGCATCGAGTTGGCATTGGGACCGGTCACGAGTATCTTGACGCCTTTCTTGAGCGGCAATATGTTATTCTTGTTCTTCAGCAGCACCTCAGACTCCTCTGCAGTCCTGACTGCAAGTTCTGCATGTGCCTTTGAGGCGAACTCGGGATAATCTTTAAGGTTTGTCACCGGCGTGTCGAATAGTCCGAGCCTGTACTTCAGGCGGAGTATGCGGCGCACGGCGTCGTCTATTCGGCTCATCGGCACGCGACCCTCTTCTACCAGTTCCTTGAGCAGCGTGCAGAAGTTAAGGTCGTAAGGCTCCATTGCCATGTCGATGCCGGCGTTGATTGCAATCTCGATGGCCTCCTTCTTGTCGGCTGCAACATGCTCGCGGGTATAGAGGTTGTTGATGTCGGCCCAGTCGGTAACGAGCATGCCGTCCCAGCCAAGTTCTTCCTTAAGCCATACGGTCAGCAGTTCCTTGTTGGCGTGTACGGGCACTCCGTTAACGCTGCCGCTGTTAACCATTATGGTCAGCGCTCCGGCCTCAACACAGGCCTTGAACGGGGCGAAGCACTTCTCCCTAAGCTCAGACACAGGTATGTATGCCGGCGTGCGGTCCTTGCCTGTCCTTGCCTGACTGTAGCCCATGTAATGCTTTACCGACGTGGCTATCCTGTCGGCGGGTATGTGGTTGGGGTCGTCGCCCTGGAATCCGCGCACGGCGGCACTTCCCATTACGGCGTTGACAAGGCAGTCTTCGCCATAGTTCTCCCAAACGCGCGACCAGCGCGGGTCTCTTGCCATGTCGACTGTCGGCGAGTAAGTCCACGGACAGTTGGCAGCCCTGGTCTCGTATGCTGTCACCACGGCGGCGTCATGAGCCAGCTGGGGATTGAAAGATGCACCGAGGTTGATGTTCTGCGGGAACAGTATTCCGCCAAGCGTATAGGTGGTACCGTGGTTCTGGTCGAGTCCGTAAATGCACGGAATGCCTATCTCCTTCATCGACAGTTCCTGAATAGTGCCTATTATCTCCTGCCACTTCTGCGGAGTCTGGGCAACAGGACCGGGAGAGTTGAGCACCGAGCCAACCTTATACTTTGCGATGGCGTTGTAAACCTTCTCCTTGTTCAACTGGAACTCGCCGTCCTTCCACTCGCCAAGCACGTCGATAGAGAGTTCGGTCATCTGGCCTATCTTCTCATCGAGCGTCATTTTGCTTAGTGTTTTCTCTACTTTTGCCTCCAACTTCTTGTCGGACGGAATTGCCGAAGGCATGGCCTGCGAGACGCAGGCCATGCCGAGCAATACAGCTAAAGATGAATTTCTTAATATGTGCATGTCATTTTATTTAAGGGTTACTAAGTCAACATAGTATCCGTGGCCGGTGCAGAGGAATCCGTCCTCGGCCTGAATCATGTCAAGAATCTCCTGCGTGAGCGTTATGTCCATTACGCCGTCGGCCGAGACATCCTCCTTAGCCACTCCGGGGAACGCCGTCCACCACCCTGTAGTAGGCTGTATCTGGTGGTAAACGTCGCCCGGCTCGATTGAATAATGTATCGAAAGTACCGCGCCGGCCTTGATGGATGCAAACACATCCTTGCCCAGGCTGAACGTTTTGTTGGGGTCGCCGTCGGGCAGGTCCCATGATACATAATGGTGGCCCGACCACAGGGTTTGCTCTGACGAAACGGTAACCGTAACCTGTTCAACTATCTCATCGCCGGCGTAGAACGTTACGCTTGTACCGTCGGCCATGGTGCCGGTCATTACGTATTCGCCGTCAGGCAGGTCAGGACAGGTAAGCTCTATGGTCCCAGGCGTCTTGCCTGTAAAGTCGGTCACAACAATGTCGCCGATCTTCAGCGACGCTATCTTGTCAAGATTGATTCCGGTCATTGTCCAAGCGGCGTTGGCTGTAGTGCGTTCGGCACCAGATGTCACCAGCGACAGACTGCTTACGGTTACGGTATTCGCACCGTATTCGTTTCCACTTTCGTCAATCAGCAGCACCCTCTGTTTGCCTTCGGCGGCATCAGCCGGCACTGTATAAGAGATGTGTGGAGTTCCGCCTTCGGTTGAGTATTCCACGTCGTCAGCGACCACGCCGCCAATCTTGAGGCCTTTTACAAGTTCGAGGTTGTCACCGTAGAGCACGGCCTTTGCGCCGGGAGCCACGAAGCGCTCGAAGCTTGACGTTGTAGCCCAGGGGTCGCCGGCAAGGGGATTAACCTGCACAAGACCTTCGCGCGATGTTGATTTACCCTTCACCGTCGTAGCTACCACCTTCATCTGGTACACTCCGGCCGGAAGCGCAATGTCGATGCTGTCGCCCTTGGCGGCTTCGTTGCCGTCGATGTACCATACAACTTCCGTATAATCGGCCGGGGTTACGGTTACTTCCATCTTGAAGTTGGCGTCGCGGTTGATGTTTGATACTACCGGCAGTTCTCCGTTAACCCTGTCGGGGAACAGCGGCGAGAGAATTATAGGATTGTCGTCAGGGCTGACGGTTGAGAATGGTTCGTCCTCGCTGCACGAAATGCAAAGCAGGCTGATTGGCAGTATCGCCATTAATAATCTTATTATTGATTTCATGATTTATTCTGATTTAATGGTTCTGAATTATTCAACGTCCCACCATACAGGAGTGTTCCAGCTGTTGGTGCCTCCCATCCGGTCAAGAGCCTCCTCGTAGCCGGACTTGTTGTAAGATGATTCAAGTGTAGGGTAGCAGAGTCTTACAGGAATTTCAGCTCCGCCAGTAAGATACTGTCCGTAGCCATATTCAGCCGGTGACTTGAGGCGCGGATAGCCTGAACGGCGTACGTTGGCCCAACATTCGGCAGGATTTGTGAAGTGAAGAATCCATGCCTGTGTGTTTATAGCCTCTCTCTTCTGTGCGTCTGTATGGCCGATTCCGTTGTTTGTGATGTATGTGTTGAATTCTTCGTCAGAAACACGGTCGTATCCGTAATTGTCAGTGAGGAAGTCCATTGCTGCGCGTACACCCTTGCTGTACAGCTGCTCGGCAGTCTCTCCGCCGATGTTCCATCCGTTAAGAGCAGCCTCGGCAAGCAGGAAGTTTACTTCTGCATAGGTCATCACGACTCCGGGATTATCTCCTTTGAGGAAATTGTTTGCCAGTTTAGGCTCTGTCTCGCGTGCCATTGTTGTCTCGACTGAAGGATTTGTCTTTGCTATTTCCTTCATTATGTCGCTGTCATAGCCTGTTGGCCACGGGTCGTAAGAGAATGAGCCAGGTACACAGGGATTCATCTTGATGCCTTTCTCAATTATCTCGTCGGTAAGATCAATGCGGTTGTCGGGGCTTGTAGAGCTCATCAGACCGTCATAATAGAATCTTGCAATCATGAAAGTACGTGGATCGCCAGTGTTGTAGAGCTGGTTGAAGAACGTAGAACAAAGGTAGCTCGGATTGTTGGCAGGGTCGTTACCGAAGAAGAGCTGAGACATGGCATTGCCCCTGTAGTCTGTGTAAGAGTCCTGCCCGAAGCTGAACGCGATGTCCATGTATTTTATCAAAGCGTCGTCAGAAGTGTCGGTGAATACACCTCCGTCTGCGGCCAAGGCATCCTCAAACTCCTGGCGCGCCTTCTCGGGAGCCACTTTTGATATGCGCATGGCGAAACGCAGCCTCAACGAGTTCGCCAGTTTTTTCCACTTTGCAATTTCGCCGTCGTAGATAACGTCGCCAGTGATGTCGTCGCCTGCTGGATCGAGCGCCGCACCGGCCCCTTTCAGTTCAACGAAGAAGCTGTTGTATATTTCTTCCTGAGTATCATACCTCGGATTGTATACACCTTCAAGATAGCCCAGTCCGGCCTCGCCGTATGGCACGTCGCCGTAAATGTCAGTAATTATTGACATAAGGTAGACACGGTATATGCGCAACGCGGAGTTGATGTTAGTCTTGTTCTCCTCTTCCGCACTTCTGTATATAGCGTCGGTTACATTCTTGATGGATTTCTGATAGAACGAAGTCCATATCCTGCTCATTTCATTATTGTCTACAGTATGGCGGCCTCCATAGTTTGTGGTGTTCCAACATCCCATAAGCTGCTGGTTAAAGGCATAAATGTAGTTACGATATATTTCTACCATGCCAAGGTCTCCGTAGGTCTGCAGTTCTGCCGTTGTTAGCTGGGCGTTAGGGTCGATAGTGTTAGCTTTAGACGGGTCTGTGTTCAGGTCTTCCATATAGCTGTCGCTGCACGAACTTGCCATACCTCCCAGAACGATTGCAAATATAAAGGTTTTTATTGATGTTTTCATTGTTCCCACTGGTTAAAATTTGATATTTACATTAATACCGTAACTCTTTCTTGACGGAAGCGAGCCATACTCAAGTCCCATTCCGGTAGTGTTGTTGTAGTTTGAGTCCGGGTCGATGTTGGGAATATTCTTCCACACGATGAACGGGTTTCTTGCAACAAATGAGACAGACATGTCCTGCAGCACCTTGCCTAACCACTTTTTCGGGAATTGGTAAGACAGGACTATCTCGCGGCATTTGATGTACGAGTTGTCGTAAATGAACATTGACGGGGCGTTGCGGCATACACTCATCCAATAGTCCTCAGGATTAATGATGATGTCGTTGGGGCGGTAAGTGCCGTCGCCATTGTCGATTACTCCAGGAGCTATGAAACCGCCTGTAGGCTTCCAGTTTGCCGAACCCTTTGGTATGCCGGCAGCCTGACGCAACTCTTCAGACGCATACCACTCGTCGCGGCCCTGCATTGTGGCCTTGCTCTTACCCGACTCGTATGCGGCACGGGCTGACATTGAGTAAAGGTCGGCGCCAACCTTGATGTCGAACAACGCCGAGAGTGAGAAGTTCTTGTAATGGATGGCAGTGCTTATACCGCCAGTCCAGTCCCATGACGCGTTGCCGAGCACGTGGTTGCTCTTGTCATATTGCGGGAGACCTGTCTGAGGGTCGATCAGGATGTCGCCATTCTCGTTCCTTACAAAGTCAGGACCTACTATCGAACCGAAGTTTTCGCCTACCTTTGCCGCAATCTGTACATCGAGCCAGGTTGCCTTCTCAAGTTCGAACATATCCATGTCGTCAACAAGTTTCTTCACCTTGTTGCTGTTCTTGGCGAAGTTGAAGTTCAGGTCCCATGCAAAGTCTCCAATCTGTATCGGGCGTGTGTTAAGAGTAATTTCAATACCCTGGTTCTGTATCTCGCCGGCGTTGATGAGGCGATAAGGATAACCAGTTGTCCAGCTGCTTGCAATTCCCATAATCTGGTCCTTACTTATCTGGTTGTAATATGTAAAGTCAAGACCGATGCGGTTGTTAAGGAACTTTGTCTCGAAACCAATCTCGAACGAGTTTGTCCTTGTTGGTTTAAGGTCTTTGTTGGGTATTGTCTCGTTGTTGATGTAGCCTATGGTGTAGCCCGGGTAAGAGAATTTAGACTTTGTATATACAAGGCCTAACTGGTAAGGGTCGGTGTCGCTGCCGACCTGTGCCCATGAGAGTCGCAACTTACCATAGGGCAGGATGTCTTTCCTGTTGATGAGTTCAGAGAACACAAGGCTTCCTGAAACAGAGGGGTATACATAAATATTGTTATTCAGGGGAAGCGTAGACGACTGGTCGCCACGTAAAGTAGCGTCAAGGTAAACAAGGCTCTTCCAACCGAGGTTTACAGCTCCGAATACCGAATTTATCTGCTTACGGTAACTATTCTCCTCAAGGCTGGTCTCGTTGAAGCTCATTATAGCCACAACATCACGTATCTTCATGTCTTTTGCCGTTATGATAGTGGTCTTGTTGTCAACCTTGTAGATGTTTCCTCCTAATGTACCTGTGAAGTCGAAGTCGCCCCAGCGGTTGTTATATGTGGCGATAAGTTCGAAGTTGTACATCTTGTTCTCGAACTTGCTTCTCTGCAGATATCCGGCCTCGTATCCAGGAGTGGTCGGGGCCTTGAAGTCATCGAACGTAAACCAGTTGAACTCCGTACCTGCCGTACCCTTTATCTTCAGATGCTTGTTGATGTTCCATATAGCCGAAGCATGGAAACGGAACAAATCCTTGTCGGATTCATTAGAGTTCTTGTAAACGTCCCAATATGGGTTCACGTTGTACGGGTCCATACCGTTCCAGTTTGAGTATTCGCCGTTTTCGTCCTCATAAGTGCGCAGCCATGCCTGGTCGTAGGTGGTGGCGAGCGTCATCAGGTTTTTACCTATGTTAGACTTGCTGTCGCCCAAGGCCGGACGATTCTTTACATTCTCGTGTGTATAGTTTACCGAGAAGTCGAGGTCTACTTTACCTAAAGTTGAGTTTGACCTTAGGTTGAATATGTCGCGGCTCATGTTTGCGTTAGGCACGATATCCTTGTTGCGCATATCAGTAAACGTGAAACGCAAACCAGAATTCTTGTAGTTTGACGAAACGGTTACCGTGTTGTTTGCTGTAAGACCTGTACGGAAGAATCCTGAGGTATTGTCAGGAATGATAAGATATGGGCGCTCCACTCCGTCAAAGTACTTCAGCATGTTGCTTCCGTCGGCTTTAGGACCCCAGCTCTTGTTGGTATTTGATATGGCGTCAATGCTGTATGTGCCACCGCTACCCATACCGTAAACCTGCTGTATGTCGTTCCATTTAGAAAGTTGCTTATCGATAGTCAGGGTTCCGTTATATTCAACAGAGAACTTGCCTTTACCGTCGGCCTTCTTTGTTGTTATAAGGATTACACCATGGCTTGCACGGCTTCCGTAGAGGGCTGACGCCGCCGGACCTTTAAGTACCGACATGCTCTCTATGTCGTCAGGGTTGATGCTTGAGATTCCGTCGCCAAGGTCGTATCCTCCCGATGTGCCGGCACTGCCGAAGTTGGTGTTGTCCAATGGCACACCGTCGACAACATACAGGGGCTGGTTGTTACCCGTCATTTCGGTGCTACCTCTTAATATAACTCGCGTAGAACCTGAAGGACCGCCTGCAGTCTGGCTTACCACAAGACCTGCTACACGTCCTGCCATGGCATTGATTACATTTGTCTCCTTGGCCTTCTCGAAGGCTGCGCCTTTAACTTCGTCGAGTCCGTAGCCGAGAGCCTTGCGGTCTCTCTTTATTCCTAAAGCTGTAACCACGACTTCCTTCAGCACCTTAGAATCGTCTTCAAGGGTGATGGTCATAGGAGATGGAGACGCCTTCACTTCGACGCTTTTCATCCCTACATAGCTTACCACCAGCGTGGCTTCCTTCCTTACTTTAAGCGTAAACTTACCGTCAATGTCGGTTACAGTACCATTCGACGTTCCTTTTTCAACGATGGTGGCACCAATAACGGGCCCCGTTTCATCTTTGACTATGCCCGTGACCTTAATGTCCTGTGAGGCAGCTTGTGCCGGAGCGGTCTCCGTTACGGCGAAAACCTGACTGACGGCAGGAGCACTGCCAAGCAAGGTTCCGCACAACACAATTCTTGAGAAAAGATTTACATTCATGCGTATTAAACTTTAATTATGGTTTATGATTTTTATCCAGTCAACATACATGGTGGCTTTGTCTCCCTTCTTCAGGGCAGTGACGCCACTTGCATCGGTAATGCCTGTAAAGGTTCCTCCCACGGCAAGATTAAAAAGAATGAAGAATTTGTCGTGGAAGTAAGGATTGTCCTTGATATCAAATGAATGGAACGGCTTGTCGTCTATCGAAATAATGGCTTTCGATTCATCCCAGGTCAATGTATAAGTATGGTATTGTCCGTCCTGCAAGTCGGTACTTACGGCCGAGGCGTGGTATTGCTGCTCGTGCGACGCTGGAGTCGGGCCATAATGGATGGCTGTATTAACGCGTCTTGAGGCCGTGCCGGTGGCAATGCCTTCCTTGTCACCCATTTCCATGATGTCAATTTCACCGCATGCGGGCCACTCCTTGTCGTTGTCGCCCATCATCCAGAACGCCGGCCATAGGCCATTCGCCGTTTCAGGCAGTTTTATACTGGCACTAATCGTGCCGTACTTGAAACTCTTCTTGCCTTTGGAGTTAACCCTGCCTGAAACTATGCGGCCGTTTTTCCACTCGGCGGTAAGCATAAGTACAGACTTACTACCGTCCTTGCCCACCTTCACCTGGCCGGGCTCGTAGGCCTGAAGCTCCTGGTTTGTCCATCCTGGCTCGTGTGTTTCCTTAGTCCATACGGAATTGTCAAACGTACTGAAATCGTCAAAGAATAAAACATTTTCAACCGGATCGTCCGGTTTCACTTGAATGCCGGAGTCGTCTGAATCAGACGAGCACGCTGTTAATGCTCCACACAACAGTGTGATGATAAGGCTTACTTTCTTGTTCATGGTTAAGGTTTATAATAAAAAATAGTATAGTTGCGGTATCAGTTTCACCTAAGTCGTAGCCACCTGATTTTTCCGCCAAAATTAGTAAGCCTTTCCCTATTTTATGGTTTGATGCCTGTTATTTAAGGTTTGATTATTATCACTTTTTATAAGTTACTGTAATTCAATAAATTAGAAAAGGTCTGAATCCTGTTCACATTTGGATTCAGACCTTGCCGGCCGTCATTCATCGCTGTTTATGCCGTGTTCTTCTTCAGCAAACCTACTCGGCTGTATGCCGAAATTCTTCTTGAAAACGGTACTGAAATACTTTACATTTATGAATCCCGTCGCTTCTGACACGTCAATGACCGACGTCCCTTTCCTCAGCAGTTCGGCGGCACGTTGAAGACGTATCAGGCGTATGAATTCCTGGGGCGCCTTTCCAGTAAGAGACTTCAGACGGCTGTAGAACAACGTGCGGCTCATGGCCATTTCGCGGCATAATATGTCAATGCTGAATTCGGTGTTGCTTATATTGCTTAACACTATGTCGGTGGCTTTCTCCACAAACATCCGGTCGCTATCGCTCAGGGGCACCTCATTGGAGTCTTCTGCAGGCTGAGGCATTGGCTGTACGCCTTTCCCGACATCTACCTTGTTAACGGCATGGTGGAACAGAAACTCGCGCATGCGTTTCCTGTTGTCAATCATTCCTTTTATCTTAAGCTTCAGAATCTCCGAACTGAAAGGCTTTGTAAGATAATCGTCGGCGCCTTTTTCCAGTCCGGCAACTTCCGCCTCGTGATTCGTCTTTGCCGTAAGCAGTATTACAGGTATGCCTGAAGTCTCGGGCCGTTCCTTCACCATCCTGCAGAAATCGTCGCCCTGCGTTCCAGGCATCATCACGTCGGAGACTATCAGGTCCGGATAATCAGTCTCCAGATACGCCAGCGCCTCGTCAGCCGTGGGCTTCCCTATCACTTTATAATAAGGTGAAAGCGTCCTGCATAAATAACGCCGCAGGTCGTCGTTATCCTCTACAACAAGTATTGTTTCACCGCTGTTACCCAGCTCCATGTCAGCCATGACCTCAGGGTCCATCACTTCATCAAGCACATCGTCTATCGACGACTGCCGCGAGCTTGGTACAGCCTCAACGAAGGTTCTGTCGAGCGTCACGGTAAAAGTGGTACCAACACCCTCTTTTGACGAGAACTTTATCTTGCCGTGCAGAAGGCTTATGATACGCCGCACCTGCAGAAGGCCGAAACCAAGACCGTGCTCCTGTGATTCGTGTGCGTTCCTGGCCCTGTACACATCCGAGAATATGTGCTTCTGCCCGTTCTGCGGTATTCCTATTCCCGTATCTTCAACATCCACCACCACCTTCTTGGCATCAGCCACAAGGCTTATCCTTACCGTACCTCCGTTGTTGGTATACTTGCAGGCGTTGGATATGAGATTGTCGAATATTATTTCAAGCATGCGCTGCGTAGCCTTGACACATACAGGCCTGGACGGCAACGACAGCGACAGCGTAAGCCCCTTCTTGTCGCACACCGTATGGAAACAGGCAACCTCCTCGGTGAGCATGGCGCACAAGTCTATCGACACAAGTTTAACCTTGTGCATGTTATTCCCTATCTTCTCAAACTCCAGCAGTTGCGACGTTAGCGAATAAAGCTTCCTTATATTGGCATGGGCAAGGCCGAGCAGATACCTTACGTTGTCGGGCAGGTTGGTTTCCTTACGCATGTCTTCCAGCGGAGCCATAACAAGGGTTATAGGCGTGCGTATGTCGTGCGACGTGTTTATAAAGAAATTTATTTTGTCGTCTGAATGTTTCTTCTGCATCTGGTAAAGTTTGTAGCGGATGCCGAAATAACATACAAGGCCTAATATTATAATGTAGCACAGCCAGGCCCACCACGTCTGCCACCATGGCGGGAGGATGGTTATCACTACTGACTTACGGTCTATTATCCGACCCGTGCTTTTACTTATGCTGCACACCCTGAATGTGTATTTCCCAGGATTAACGTTCTTGTATTGTGCAAATTCCTCGGGACAGGCCTCGCTCCAGCGGTTATCATACCCTTCAAGGATGAACTTATATATGATGTCGTTCTGGTAGCGCAGGTTTATCGACTCGAAATTAATGCTGAAGCTGTTCTGGTCGTGTTCGAGTGTCACCTTCTTACCGGCCAGCATGTCGAGCAAGCTTTTTATCATACCTGCACCGGCATTGCCTGGCACATCCACGTCAAACCTTGTCAGGCGCAACGGCGCGTCATAGTCGAGCATCGTTATTCCGGACGGTTTCAGCTCAACCACCCCGTTTGTGCTTCCGAACAGAATGTTACCCGAGGCCGTCATGATGCAAGCGGCCTTGTTGTACTCCTGATTAATCTTATCCACATAATTAAGATTCCATATCCGGTCATTGTTCATAACGGCAATGCCGTTGCCGGTACTTATCCACAGGCGACCGTCAAGGTCGGTCTGGAGGCCGTATACGTCGTTTGACGGCAAGCCTTCGCTGACGGTAAAATGCTTCCTTATCTTACGTGCGGCATAGTCATAAAGCACAAGGCCCCCACCCTCGGTGCCCAGCCATACGGTCCTGTCACGGTTGAACTGCATGGCTATGATATAGGCGCTCATGTTTTCAGCCATCTGCTCCTTGGCAGTGGCAAACTGTAAGACCTTGCCGCTACGCTTGTTGATTAAATAGAAGCCGTCCGTAGTACCGGCAGCCATCACGTCCCGGCCTATATTCTCGAGCGTGAGTACCTGCTTTATGTTGTAAGTCTTCCTAAGGCGCCACTGCTTGTCAAAATTCATCAGGCTGCCGTCTATGCTTCCCACCCAGTAATCGCCATCGCCGTCTTTAGCAATCGAGAATATATAGTTAGACGTTATACCATCAGCCTGCTTGGTAAGATTCTTCACCAGCCTACCCGTGGCGTCCATGATGAAGATGCCATGCCCATAGGTTCCCACAATCATTCCGCCATTGGAGTCGCGGCAAAGCGCTACGCACACCTTGTTTGACAGCAGGTGTTTCCACGAGTGCCCGTCACGGGTGCAAATACTTATGCCCCGCTCGGTTGCAAACCATAAATCGCCGTTACCGCTTTCGGCTATCGACTTTACGTTGTTGCTTACCAGCGACTGTGCATTGTTCTTCTTGTGTGTGATGAAGCTTACGGGATACTTGGAGAAGATTATCCTGGACACCCCTCCAGTATAACTTCCTACCCAGAGGCTTTTCGACGTGTCCTTAAAGATGGTGTAAATGCCGTTGCTCATCAGGAAGGCGTCGTTATCATTATCGCCAGAGTCGATAAAATGCCTTATGCTCCTGTCGCCATAATCGTATGTAAATATGCCGCTACCGTCAATGCCTATCATCAACGTGGCCGGATCGTATTTTATTATGGAACGTATGGGATTGCTGAAGAAGTCGGTATTGGCCCCAACCCGCTCCAGACAGGCGCCGTCCATACGGTATATCCACAGGCCGCTGTTGAAGGTGCCGATAAACACGTTGCGCCTTTCAGCGTCGTAATACAGCGTTTGTATGTTAAAGCCATCCATAAGGCTGGCTCCAATCCTGCCGCTCCTTGTGTCAACTACCTTCAGTCCCGACGTCGTAGCCACATAAAGACTGCTGCCAAGCAAGAACATGTCGTTGACATTCAGCCCGGGTATAAACCTCAACACTTTCCTGTCGCAGCCTATCAGGTAAAGGCCTGACGTAAGCCCGCAAAAAGCGCTGCCGTCACCTGACTCGAGATACTTGTTTAGGGTTATGTTACCTGACACGAAGTTGGAAAGCTGCATCTCAAGCTTGAAAGCGTCATAAGTTTCCGAGTAGCGGTAAATCTTTCCCGTGTTGTCATAGGCCTTCAATATGCCGTCCTGCATATAAGACAGCTGGATAATCCTGGCAGCCAGGTCGCCGTAATAATAGTCATCCTGCATCTTATAGTTTTTTATCGTGTGTCCATTATACCTGTCGACGCCGGATTTCGTACTAATCCATATCGCATGGTATTTGTCTTCCACCACGGAATACACACGCAAGCTGCTAAGACCGTCAGCGTAGCCTATATGCCGCACGTCTGAAATAGCCGGCAACGAGCCGTAGCAAGGTAAGTGCACATTACATAAAGAAAACAACAGAAGTATCCATACAAACCTGATTTTATTCTCCATATTAGTTTTGGTAAGGTTGATCAGACAAGCCTTTTTTATGTTTTTCCAATTCATTAACAAAAATACGAAAAAAAAGTAACATATCGGCTTTTATACCAAAAAAAATTCAATTGTTGTCTTGTCCGGGGCGTATTGACGGCGGCGGGAAGCAAAAAAGGGAACCACCGAAGTAGTTCCCTTTTGCGCTTCAAGATGGGCTTGAACCAACGACCCCCTGATTAACAGTCAGGTGCTCTAACCAACTGAGCTATTGAAGCATTGTGTAGCATTGTTTCTCAAATGCGATGCAAAGGTAACACCTTTTTCTGAAACTTCCAAACTTTTTTACCAAAAAATTTAATTATCAAATAAAATTCGATAATTTTCGGGCTGAAAACGGCATTTTACGCTTATAAAAGCATATCTTTGCACTATGCTTCGCCATCCTGCTGCGGCCGCACCGGCGGCCTGTTGCCACAGGGCTTACACAACCATGGCAAGCGAGGGGCGGCACTACATTACGGAACAATAAATTAACGGTTAAGATGAGAATAAGGATTTTGCAGCTTATCATGCTGCTGGCGCTGCCTTTTACACAGATAACGGCGCAGGAGGACAAGGACCACAACTTCAATGTGGGCAAGAACATGCAGGTGTTCAACGAGATTTACAACTACCTCGACCTCATGTACGTCGACACGCTCAACGCCGACGAGGTGGTGGGAACGGCCATAAACTCGATGCTGCGCTCGCTCGACCCCTACACCATATACTACCCCGAGGACCAGGTGAAGAACCTGCGCACGATGATTACGGGACGCTATGTGGGCATAGGCGCTGTGATACGCTACAACCAGAAGCTGAAGCGCGTGGTAATAGACGAGCCATACGCCGGCAACCCGGCCGCCGAGGTAGGTCTGAAGAAGGGCGACATAATACTCAGCATAGACGACTCGACGATGGTGGGCAAAGACGTAAGCTACGTAAGCTCGCACCTGCGCGGCGACCCTGGCACAACGTTCGTACTGAAAATAAAGCGCCCCTCGACGGGCAAGGTGATGAACTTCACCATTAAACGCCGCTCTGTCGAGCTGCCCTCAATACCGTTCTACGGACTTAACGGCGACGGCATTGGCTACCTTAACCTCTCGAGCTTCACCGAGGGATGCGCCAAGGACGTAAGAAGGGCTTTGGTTGAGATGAAGCAAAAGGGCATGAAGGGCTTCGTGCTCGACCTGCGCGGCAACGGCGGCGGCTCGCTCAGCGAGGCGGTGGACATTGTAAACATGCTGGTGCCCAAAGGCATAACGCTCGTGAAGACGCGCGGCAAGCTGAAGCGCGCCAACCGCGACTACACCACCTCGGTAGAGCCTATCGACTCGGTAATGCCGGTGGTAGTGCTGGTCAACGGCGAGAGCGCAAGCGCAAGCGAGATAACGAGCGGCAGCCTGCAAGACCTCGACCGCGCCGTGATACTCGGCACGCGCACCTACGGCAAGGGTCTGGTGCAACTCTCGGTAGACCTATCTTACAACGGACAGCTTAAGCTTACGACGGGCAAATACTACATACCAAGCGGCCGCTGCATACAAGCGATAAACTACAAGCACGCCCGCGGCGGATACACGGAGCACATACCTGACAGCCTTACAAAGGTGTTCCACACGGTGGGTGGACGCGAGGTGCGCGACGGCGGAGGCATCAAGCCCGACATCGTAGTGCGTCCGGACTCGCTGCCCAACATTGCCTACTACCTGACGGTGAACGGGCTTGACTCGACCGAAGTGCTGCTCGACTACGAGATTGACTACATAGCCAGCCACCCGACAATAGCTCCGGCAGCCGACTTCGAGATATCTGACGCCGACTACGAGGACTTCAAGCGCAGGGTCATCGAAAGCGGATTCACCTACGACCCCGAAAGCGAGCGAGCCCTGAAGTCGCTGAAGAAGATAGTGCAGTTTGAAGGCTACTACGACGACGCCAAGACGGAGTTCGAGAACCTGGAAAAGAAGCTGAAACACGACATAGCGCGCGACCTTGACATGCACCGCGACGTACTGAAGCAGATTATCTCGAGCGACATCGTGGCGGCATACTACTTCCAGTCGGGCGCCATAGAGAACAGCCTGAAGCACGACAAGCAGGTGAAGGAGGCCTTCAACCTGATAAAGGACACGGATAAATACAAGTCGGTACTAAACGGCACCTACAAGCCGGCCGACGAAACTGGCGACGGCAACGACGACACAGCTGCTGACGCACAGGACGAGGACGAATGACGGAACATACGAACATGGAAAAGGCGCGACAGCAGCAAACCTGAACGACAGACTTCAGGAGCTGCCGTGGCACTGAGCAACAAAAACATACCAACCTTAAAAAAAGAAAGGAACAAGATTATGACAAACAAGAAAGAAGTTTACCGCTGCAAGGTATGCGGAAACATTGTAGAAGTATTGCACGCAGGAGCAGGCACACTGACTTGCTGCGGAGAGCCCATGCAGCTCTTGGCTGAGAACAGCGTTGACGCTGCCAAAGAAAAGCACGTGCCCGTTATCGAGAAGATTGAAGGCGGATACAAGGTAAAGGTGGGCGAGGTAGACCACCCCATGCTCGAGAACCACTACATCGAATGGATTGAACTGGTTGAGGGCGAGAAAATCCAGCGCAATCACCTCAATCCGGGCGAGAAACCCGAGGCCGTGTTCTATACGGACGCCGAGGATGTTTACGCACGCGAGTACTGCAACCTGCACGGACAGTGGCGCTCTAAATAAGGCGCAGTCCGACATACCTTATAATATAGCCCCTGGCGGTGTCAGTAACCGCCAGGGGCTATACTTTTGTTTACATTAACGTGAGTTCGATGAAATATAAGTGTTTGAAGATTTGGTGATTAGCGAAAATTGCTGTAACTTTATAGTGCTAAAATACAAAGACTTACAAACAATAATCGCTATGATCACCGAGGACAAAGTTACAGAATTATTTTGTATGGCAGACGATTTCTGCAAGTTTTTTGATGCTATGATGAAGAAATACACATTGAAATCTGATAATAAGCGTGCTTATCACCGCGATTCAACCATGTCAAAGTCTGAAATTATGCTTATTATGATA
>HF986603.1 GCA_000433175.1 Prevotella sp. CAG:1058 | reverse complement strand
AAACATAATGCTGCTTAATTTTGATTAGTTACTTAATTATTTGTCTTATATAACGAACAGTATTTATATTCAATAATATGATAATATCAATCGAACAAATTCCACCTCGCCAAAAGTATACTTTGCAAGTACAATATGCACTCTTTCACATAATTAAAGATTACATATAACTATACAATTTCAAAATCCAAATATGAAATAAAATATTATTTTAAATTGAAGACAATAAAAGCCCTTTGTGCAATATCTCATATAATGTATTTTGCACAAAGGGCTACAATTTGTTCAATGGCTTAACTTAATCAACAGGTATATCCTTATTCACATTCTTACAGCCCCAAATTGCATAACACAACAAATAACCTAAGGCTATAAGTGGAACAATATATGAAACCATATACCCTGCTTTATCGGCAATATAATTTTGGATTAACGGAAGAACACCGCCACCGACAACCATCATCATGAATATTCCAGAAGCTGCAGCTGTATACTTACCTAATCCTTCCGTAGCAAGATTAAATATACTTGCCCACATAACGGAAGTACACAATCCGCAAAGCACAAGTAGTAACGCACTAATTGGAACAGTAACCATTGCAAATGACGAACCTGTGAATACAGGCATTGATGTCGTGGTGCCCTTAGAAGAAATCATTGAAATAAGTATCAGCACAATAGCCAATGTTGTTACGGTCACCATCATTGCACGACTCGACACCTTGTCCGCAATAAAACCTGCAACAAAACGTCCTACAAGCATAAGCAACCAATAAGTTCCTGCGACAAAGCCACCAATAGCAGCTGCATCACCTAATACGCCTGCGCCCTTGTCTGACATATCAGAAATATAGAAGTTAAGCGTGCCAGGAATACCGATTTCAATTCCTACATAAACAAATATACCAATAACGCCAAGTGTACAATGACGGAACGCCCACGGACTGTGTTCAAACACAGTATCCTGTGTAGTTTTGCCCATCTCGGGATCAGATATTGGAGTGAATGAAAGAATTATGAAAGCTAGTGCAAATACTATCATTGCGATGTAAAGCACCAAATTGACATCACTTATGGCAGTATCTTTTGTAACTGTACCTACAAGTGCGCCAACCAGCATCGGTGTAAGCGTTCCGGCAAGAGAGTTGCAAGTACCTCCAATAAGGTTAAGCTGATTTCCACGGTTACCGCCGCCACCAAGCAGATTAAGCATAGGATTGGTAACAGTATTAAGCATGCACACAGAAAAACCACTGATAAATGCGCCAAGCAGATACACCCAGAATCCCGTCAAACCTGTTGGAAATCCAGACAAATACTGAACGCATACTCCTACCAATCCTACAGCTATGGCAACAAGAGCAGTTTTCTTATAGCCAATCTTAACAAGCAGTTTACCCGCAGGAATACCCATAAACAAGTATGCAAGGAAGTTCATCATGTTACCCATCATTCCCAGCATGTTGCTGCCCATAAGTTCAGGTTGGTTTTTCCATATTACGCCAATAGGAGCAGCAAGGTTTGTGACAAACGCAATCATTGCGTAAAGGAACATCATCGCAACGATTGCGATGATGTTACCACTTTGTTTGTTTGTTTGTTTCATGGTCTTGTATATTTATTTTAATCCTTCGTATCAAGAAAGTTTTTCTTCAGGAACGAAATCTACATCATCGTCCTTCTTAACCACACGCTTACGTATTGCACGCTTACGCTTAGGTTTCTCCTCTACGGGTTTGTCGGTTTTAACTCCAGCTAACTCCGGATCGATAAGTATGCGTCCACAATATTCACATACAATTATCTTCTTATGCATCTTTATATCCAATTGGCGCTGTGGAGGTATCTTGTTAAAACATCCACCACAAGCATCACGCTGCACATAAACTATACCCAAACCGTTACGTGCATTTTTACGAATACGCTTGAAACTTGTAAGCAAACGTGGCTCAATCTTAACCTCAAGATCTTTTGCTTTCTCTTTCAAACGCTCTTCCTCTGCACGCGTCTCATCCATTATTTCTTCAAGCTCGCTTCTCTTCTCTTCAAGCGCCTGCTTGCGGTCTTCAATAAGCTCTTCAGTAGCCTTAAGATCGTTATTCTTCTCCTCCACCTTTGCGTTAGCTTCTCGTATTTTCTTATTACAAAGCTCAATCTCAAGTGTTTGGAATTCAATCTCCTTACTCAGGGTATCATACTCGCGGTTGTTTTTCACATCGTCAAGCTGAGTTTTATACCTTTCGACACTTGCCTGCGCTTCGTTAATTTCAGCCTTTTTCTGCTTAATAGCATCCTCAAACTCTTTGATGTCATTTTTTATCTTCACAACACGAGTTGTAAGACCGGCAATCTCGTCTTCAAGATCTTGAACCTCCAAAGGAAGCTCACCGCGTAGGGCTCGTTCTTCATCGATTGCCGACAATGTGGTTTGCAACTGGTAGAGCACTTTCAGCCTCTCTTCTACTGACAAATCTGTAGGATCTTTTTTTGCCATAAACTATTCTTTTATTACTGACATTTGGAAGATACCAATTATTTGGGATTTCCCTGCCAACGAGTTACTTATTCTATTATAAATATAAAATCGGATTGGTATTTGTCTTGGTCAGGAAAGTTTTGACCCCTTTACACTTTTCGCTGATTATTGACTTAAAAATCTCATTAGTATACTGTTCGCTTTGATAATGACCTATTACAGCAATCTGAATATCTTGCTCGTGTCCAAAATATTCATGGTAATGCATCTCCCCTGTAACAAAAGCGTCAGCACCTTCGGCGATAGCATCATTAAGGAGGAATGAACCTGCGCCTCCACATACTGCCACGCTCTTGATGGAACGTCGTAACAATTGGTTACACTCAACGCATTCTACATCAAACTTACGTTTAAGCATGATTACAAAGTCATCAGCAGCAAGAGGTTCTGGCAACTCACCAATAACACCGCTACCACACTCAATACCGTCTACAGACTTTCCGGCAAAGAACCGGCAAGCTCCAAGTCCCATTTTTTCAGCAATCTTGAAATTCACCCCACCGTTGGCATTATCCATATTTGTATGCATGGAAACAACGGTTATGTCATTTTTCAACGCCTTTGCCACAGTACGCTGTACTTCATCTGAATATATAATGCGTTTAAGCCCATGGAATATCAAAGGATGGTGACTCACAACAAGATTGCATCCCAAAGCGACAGCCTCGTCTATAACTTTCTCTGTAACGTCAAGGCACAACAAAGCCCCTGATACTTCCGCCTCTGTCAATCCTACCTGCAAGCCCGCATTATCATAGCTTTCCTGCAGAGGCAGTGGCGCAAAACGTTCAAGGGCATCAACCACTTCTTTTATTTTCACGCAATTATGCTTTACATTCTACAGTGCAAAGTTAACAAAAAAACATAGGCAAACAAAAACGGAGCGTCCATATTTACCATATTTAACATATATAATTCATAATTCTCTCGAATAAGTAAAAAGACGCATTAACAATAAGATATAAAAAAGGAACCTAAAACTTATTTGTCCAGGTTCCTTGAAATCATAAATTCATGTTTTACTTTTTCTTTGAAGACACAGGCTTATATGCTTTATTAAGGCCTGCTATAACCTCGTTAGTTATATCATAAGCCTTGTCCGCATACAAGATGTTGTCACCAGCCTTGCTAAGAATAATTGAATATTTCTTATCCTTATTATAAACAGCCAAATAGTGCTGGATACTGTCGCGCAACGCCTTGTTGAATTTCTCCGTTTCAGACTGGAACTCATTACCAAGTCTCTGCTGCAATTCCCTCAAATCAGCATCCTGTTTCTGCAATCCAGCCTGCACTGCCTCAGCCTGCTGCTGAGTGTATTTATTATTCTGGATGTCCTGTTGGAATTTAGCAACAGCATTCTGCAACGAGCGTCCTTTCGAATTTATCGTATTCTGGATATTCTGACTCTTTTTCTCAAGGATCAGCGCATATTCCTTGCAAAACTTATATTGCGACATTATCGAGTCTACTTCAATATAAGCTATTTTCAAGCCTGTTTCAGATTTTGAGACCTCAACAGGTTTCTCGTCAACCTTAGGTGCCTGTTTATTGCAAGACGTAACAAACAACGCCATCAATGAAATCACAGCCACCGAACATATTGTTTTTTTCATAATTTTGAAGTTAGTTTATGATGTTATTTATTTTTCTTCATTAACCACAGCATTATTTTTCATTGTACGGGCCTCCCTGTCTTGCTCCATCACACAATGTATTTTCTGACGGCGAAGTCCCGGATTGTCTTTGACATGCTGTGAAGAAAACTTACCATCTTTCAAGAATATGACCTTGACTGATAACATTGCCACCGATATAGCAATTATTAACACGCCGATGATAAAAGTTTCTGCCATTTTTCTTATTTTTGCATGCAAAGATAATGCAAATCATGTGAAATGCAAAATAAAAGCGAATTAAATATGAGCTTTTTAATATGAGCCTTGAGTCTAAGCTGCGCAACACCTCTACAGGTTAAGATGTGCTAACAAGCTGATATGAAAATAACAATTAAATCAAACGACGTGTTTTATCATAAACTAGTAATATAAAATGAACAAAAGCGATTTAAAACCATCATGCGTCTTTGAACAATTTGCGAGAATTAATGAGATTCCCCGCCCTTCAAAGCATGAAGAGAAAATGATTGAGTTCCTTAAAGAATTTGGAAACGGACTGAATCTGGAAACCATTGTTGACGAAACAGGAAATGTAATCATACGCAAACCTGCATCAAAAGGTTACGAAAACAGGAAAACATTAATCCTGCAAAGCCATATGGACATGGTCTGCGATAAATTAGTAGATGTTGACATCGATTTCACGAAAGACCCAATCGAAACGTATATCGACGGAAAATGGCTTAAGGCAAAAGGGACCACGCTTGGAGCTGACGACGGCATTGGATGTGCTATGCAAATGGCAGTCCTCGCAAACGAAGACATAGAACACGGCCCTATCGAATGCGTATTCACGAGAGACGAAGAGACCGGACTTACCGGAGCGGACGGGATGCAGCCAGGATTCATGACCGGCGACCTGCTTATAAACCTTGACAGTGAAGACGAAGGACAATTCTTTATAAGCTGCGCAGGAGGTATGACGACCAACGCCACATTCAAGTTTGAAAAAGAGGCCGCTCCTGAAGGCTATTTCTTCATGAAGCTTTCACTTAAGGGGCTGCACGGAGGCCATAGCGGAGACGACATTAACAAAAAATTCGCTAACGGAATAAAGTTATTGTCGCGTTTCTTATACATCATCAACGAGAAATATGACGTAAGGTTAGCAAGCTTCAATTCCGGAAGGATGCACAATGCTATTCCACGTGACGGAATTGTCGTTTTCGCCGTTCCATCAGAAGCGAAAGAAGATGTTCGTGTAGCGCTAAATATTTTCGCAAAGGACGTCGAAGACGAATTCCATGTAACTGAAAACGACATACAGTTCAACCTTGAGAGTACTGACGCAGAGCCTGTAATCACGAAAGCAGTCAGCAACAACCTCATACTTGCCCTACAAGCCATAGACAACGGTCCGTATTCAATGTGCCAGGATGAAGCTTTAGAGTGGATGGTCGAGACTTCAAGCAATGTTGCAAGCGTAGTTACCACAGACAACGAAATAAGAATCGTAGCTTCGCAACGCTCCAACGTAATGAGTAACTTGACCAACATGGGCAACACTGTAAAAGCCACATTCCAATTAGCAGGAGCAGAAGTCGAGCAAGGCGACGGATACCCGGCATGGAAAATGAATCCCAACAGCGAGCTCACAAAAATTGTAGTCGACACCTACAAACGGCTATTCAATAAAGAGCCAAAAGTAATAGGCATACACGCTGGTCTTGAATGCGGATTGTTCTCAGAGAAGTATCCAAACTTGGACATGGTTTCAATGGGGCCGACGCTTAGAGGAGTACACTCTCCAGACGAACGGCTCCTCATACCGACAGTACAAATGGTATGGGATCATTTGTTGGAAATAATGAAAAATATTCCCGAGAAATAAACAAGAATAAAACAAGCAAAAAGAGTGTGTCCTAAGGTGTCAGCAATTATAACTAGGTTACATGACATAACGCGACACACTCTTACTATTATTGAAGATGCATAATAAGATTAAGACAATTATTACGCTTGTGACAATGACCTTGGTATTGTGCAGCTGCAGCAAACAGCAGAAAGCAGAAAGCGTAATCAATGATTTCCTTGAAGCAAACCTGCAGGCAAGCGATTATACTGTAAGTTTTTCGGACATTGATTCAACGCGATACGTATCAGACAGCATTGTCAACATAATGAGGGCTGAAGCACTAAAAAACAAAATGTTCAAAAAGGGAATAAAATACGCCGGCAAAAGCAAGCAATACATTTACACGCGCGTAACTATTTGTATTGACAACGACACGACAAGCCACACGTTTTATCTCACGCCAGACATGAACCAGGTCGTGTCTTTCAAAGCGAACTGACAACAAGTAGGTATCCCGATAGCCCCACAACAAAAAAGTCCGGATGAAGTATAACCACATCCGGACTTTTATATTTCAAACTAAACTGTCTTGACTAAGCCTCAGCCGGTGCCTCTGCTTCAGGAGCAGCTTCTGCTTCTGCCTCGGCAGCAGCTTTCTCAGCAGCCAATGCAGCCTTCTTCTCGGCTACTTTCTTTGCTATAGCCTCATTAGCTTTCTTTTCAGCATCGAGGTTCCTTGCATACAAATCTTTCTTGTTCTTTGCCTCAGTCTCACGGATCTGATCAAGACCTTTTTCCTTGCCAGCCTTCCAAGCCTCGAACTTAGCCTGTGCTGCAGCCTCGTCAAAAGCGCCTTTCTTGACACCTCCGCGGAGATGCTTCATCAAATAAACACCTTCACGCTTGAGGATATTGCGCACAGTATCAGTAGGCTGTGCGCCAGTCTCGACCCAATAGAGGGCACGGTCGAAATTCAAATCTACCGTGGCAGGATTAGTGTTGGGGTTATAAGTACCAATTTTCTCTGTAAATCTACCATCACGTGGTGCTCTTACATCAGCAATGACTATTCTGTAGAAGGCATATCCTTTACGTCCGCCACGCTGCAATCTGATTTTTGTTGCCATTTTTAATCTGTTAATTAGGTTTGAATTATGCTATCAACTCGTAATAGCGGATGCAAAGGTAATACTTTTATCCGGAATTTCGTTTCGCCATATTGGCACTTTTATTTTTTTTAACACGACAATTTGAAATATCGTACATAATATAGCCATGCAACGGAACAAAAACGGATAAAACCATATCCATATAGTGGCACCCTAATCCACTATCACCTGCAAATCATTGTTTTACCAGCTTAAGGCCGCATTCTAGTCCGTCCATGCTGCCAAGAAGCGAAGTTGCAGTTTGCAATGTCGTATTTTGGGATATATCACCCAAGACATTAACATACTTCAAAAGTTTTGAAGCGTCCATCACAATCAGTAGATTGTTACCGTCAAGCTGTGTAGTACCAATAATTTGCGACACACGGCCACCGTATTTCAATACAATGTTCTTGTCATCTATTGAATAAGTGCCACTCAAAGTCTTACCCATCAGTGTCTGTGTGAAATTACCATCTTTTGAAAATGTCATGGTGACACATCCCTTCTTAATTCCAAAACTCTCAAGTTTTTCACTCAGCTTGCCTTCAACCGCCGAAGCTGCCAACTTGCCACCGATATTCTTCAGTGCATTGTCACCGGTCAGAACCACGGCTGGCTCCTCATAAACCCATGTGCCTATTATCTTGTCTTCGGTCGCAACCTTGTCACTTGAAAATATACTTGTCAAAGCCGATAACAATCCCCCCTGTGTACTATCTCCGGTATTCGACTTCTGGTTTGTTGTTTCAGTATTATCTTTTGTTCCTGACACAACGTTCTTCAAAATGTCACCAAAACTTATTTGTGCGTCGGCCTGTGCGCTGAATACAAATGCTGTTAATAACAATGCACCTTTTACCAAAAACTTTTTCATCTTATTTATCAATTTTATCCTTAAAAACATAGTCATCAGTCTAGGGTCAAAAAAAGACCTGCAACGTCAGACTATCAACATCTACATGCTGCAAAATTACGACTTTTAATCCAAGTTTCCAAAAATAGACCGTCTATAATGTAGTAAAATAATATTAACTATATTAATAATGATTTATCAAATTCAAATTAGTCGATAAAAAACAATCGAATGATTTAAGACGGACACAAAACCCGTTATCCCGACAACTGCATCAAGCTGAGATGTAAAGACAACATCCTGACTACAAGCCTGTTAAGCGTAATTTAACAATGCGATAAAGCTATTGAAACCAATAGGCATGCTTTTACAATGCAAAAGCATGCCTATCAGGACGCAAAAGACCATCTTTTAGCATATGAAAGGCAACCTTTCACAAAGCGTAGATTTCATCCAAACATAGTGGCTATATATGAAACCTATGTTTACGCTTGGCCGGTTTCGGCGTATAAGGGCTGTAAGAATCTTGAGGAATTGCGTGTGCCGGAGCTGAAACAGTAGGTCCGGAATACGGAACTCCACGATACTGGGCGTACCGCTGTCTGATACGGTCAACATAGCCCACGGTCTCTGAACCACGCATATAACCGTGGCTTACCACGGGGTCGTTATAAAAAGCTGGCGTCTCGAGTCCGAGAACGTATGGTGCGACCGACCGCCAACTGTATTGATTGCGCCCATTCTTACGGGCAAGCGCCATAGCGTCCCGTATGTGATTGTAACCGCCGTTATATGCAGCCAAGACAAACAACTGACGTTCGCCGGCACTGTGGACGTCTGAAAATAGAGCCGACAAGCGGGCAATATAACGTGCCGCGGCACTAACATTTTGTTCAGGCTCGTAAATATCAGAACGTGGAAGTCCAAGTTGGTCTGCAGTAGACGGCATTATCTGCATCAGACCGCAGGCTCCCGCCCACGAACGTGCCCGTGGGTCAAAACATGACTCCTGGTAACACTGTGCCGCCATAAGACGCCAATCCCAACGTGCTGTGGGGGCATACTTCTTGAAAAGATGGTCGTAAGGCGATATTATGCCTCGTCCGCGGTCAAGGAACGGTGCATAGACATGTCTCGTAACACTACCGGGAGAAAAAGCCTGACGCTGTTCAGAAGCGACCTCTGCATATAACGACGGTACGAACCAAGCATTAAGACTGTCAGCTAGTTCACGGTTGCCGCCTGCTACCGCCCATTGCGTTCCCAGTGAATCGACACTGGCACCACAAAATATAAGAGGTTCTTTCGACTTTATTTTCTTGGGCAACAGAAAAGCTATCAAGTCCCCGTCGCCTGCGGCGAGACGGTTTAGCATTTCCGCCGTATCCCGGCAAACCTCTATACGGAGCGATACGCCCAACCTGCGTGCAAAGCGTTCGCACAATAAATACTGTGTTCCCATTCCACGTCCATGATAGTCATAATATGTATTGGGACCAGTCATTGTCAACGCAATCAGTTCCCCGCCTGACACTATGTCTGATACAGTAAAACGACCCTCACCAGGAACATTCTCTGTCGTGACCTCACCCCATGGCGTTACTATTTTATCATCTTTCCTATCATCAGAACAAGACAGAAAAACAAATGAAAAGAATAATAGGAAAAGGACACAGCCAACCGGCAAACTGGAATATTTACAAGCATGAAGCCCGACAAGGTTCCAATAACTTCCGCCTTGTCTTTTTAATATATATCTGTCAGGTTGTCTGTTTATTAATTTATTCATTTCGAATCAGATAGTCTTCCATGCCATCGTAAATCACGTAAGCCAATAAATCTTATCACGTTCAATTCGGGTACAAAAGTACAACAATTCTTGCAAATATGCTTTAAAAAGATTACTTTTGCCAAATATTTTCAATATATTTATAAATATAAAATGTTGCGCATAGCTGTACAATCCCAAGAATGTCTGTTTCACTAAACAATTGACCTGCCCAACAAAGCAGATCATTGTAAGCATTAATTCGACACCGGTGAGTAAAAATCTCAAGGAAGTTGAAACTGTGATGAAACAACAATTAAAAATTCATTATCTACCGATGAAACATTTGATTGAACTTACACGCCCAAACATTTGGAACTTAAAGCCATACAGTAGTGCAAGAGATGAATACGGAGAGTATGGTGCAAAGATTTTCCTCGATGCCAACGAGAATCCGTACAACTCTCCATACAACAGATATCCAGACCCAACCCAACATGAGCTTAAGATGAGACTTGCTCAGGTTAAGGCTGTAAACGAGGAACAGATATTTCTCGGCAACGGCACTGACGAAGCTATAGATTTGATATACAGATGTTTCACAAACCCTGGAATCGACAACGTTGTGGCAATAGAACCAACATACGGTATGTACAAAACATGTGCCGACATCAATGATGTAGAGTACCGAAAAGTACCGCTCGACGATGAATTTCAGACCACTTCGACCCAACTGTTGTCAGCATGCAATGACAAGACAAAATTAATATGGATCTGTTCACCAAACAATCCGACAGGGAATAATATCAACAGGAATGATATCATCAAGACAATAACAAACTTTGATGGCATTGTGATTGTTGATGAAGCATATTCCGATTTCTCAAAGGAAAGACCGTTAAGACTTGACCTTGACAAATTTCCCAACTTGGTTGTATTGAATACATTCAGTAATGCATGGGGATGTGCAGCAATACGATTGGGAATGGCATTCGCCTCCAAAGAAATCGTGAGTATACTTAACAAAGTAAAACACCCATACAACATAAACTCACTGACACAGCAACAGGCATTGGATATGTTGAAAGAGCCTTATGAGGTAGACAAATGGGTTAAAATAATACTACTTGAAAGAAACAGAATGATAGACGCAATCAGCATGTTGAATTTTTGTAAAAAAATATACAATACTGATTCCAATTTTATACTTGTAAAAATGGATAATGCCCAAAAGGTGTACGATTACCTTAAAGACAATGGAGTTATTGTAAGAAACCGTACCCAAGTCAGCCAATGTAACGACTGCCTACGCATTACCATTGGAAGCAAGAGCGAAAACAACGAGTTACTTTCAGCACTGCGGCAATATTGATATTAAAGCAGCAAAATAAATAATAAAATTTACAAAAATGAGAATTGACATAATCACTGTCTTACCTGAAATGATTGAAGGATTCGTTCATGAATCCATACTTGCAAGAGCACAGAAAAAAGGCTTGGCCGAAATACACCTTCACAACCTGCGTGACTATTCAACAGACAAATGGCGACGTGTAGACGATTATCCATACGGTGGGTTTGCCGGCATGGTTATGCAATGTGAACCAATTGACAGGGCAATATCAGCATTAAAAGCAGAAAGGGAATACGATGAAGTCATATTCACATCGCCGGACGGTGAAAAATTTGACCAACATATAGCCAATGATCTTTCACTTAAAGGTAATCTTATAATTTTATGCGGCCATTATAAAGGTATCGACCAGCGCGTACGCGACCATCTTATAACAAGGGAAATAAGCATCGGTGACTATGTTCTTACCGGCGGCGAACTGGCAGCAGCTGTAATGGCAGATGCAATAGTACGTCTTGTACCTGGTGTCATAAGCGACGAGCAAAGTGCATTGTCAGACTGTTTCCAAGACGACATGCTGTCTGCACCTATTTACACACGTCCGGCAGAATACAAAGGATGGCGTGTACCTGACATACTTTTAAGCGGAAATGAAGCTAAAATAAAAGACTGGGAAATAGAGCAGAGTTACGAACGTACAAAACGCCTTCGCCCTGACCTATTGGAGAATAAAGGTAAATGAAATACGACGGATAAGACCATTAAAAAAACAATAAAATCAATAAACCATGAACAACTACAAGAAATTGCCTTCTATGGGATTTGCAGAATCAGTGAATTCCGTATTAAAAAACATGTTGAACTTTAACGGCCGTTCGCGTCGTTCTGAACTTTGGTGGTATTTTCTTGCATACATGCTTGTATGCATGATTTGCAGCTTATTGCTTTCCAGTTCCCCAGTCGCAATGGCCATAATCAGCACAATCCTGTTACTTAGCTTATGGTCTGTTACCGTCCGTCGCCTTCATGACCGTGGGCATAGCAGTTGGTGGGTAACTATTGCCATATTGGTAAGCATATTTACACAATTTTACATTATAAACAGCGGATATTATGAAATAATGTCTGCTGTCAACCCCAATATTGAAGATGCCATTGCGGCATTAAGCGGACCAGTATTTTCTATTTCCGTATTAATATCTGGCATTATGAATATTACAATTTTCGTATTTTGCATACTTGACAGCAAACCGGAACCCAATAAATATGGAAATTCTCCCAAATATGTATCAGATGACGAATTATAAACAAATTATTTCCAAGTAATAGAAAAAACTTCATGCTTAACTATACGAATAAAGTCTGTCTTAAAATAGTATAAGACAGACTTTATTCGTATAAAAAATCCTACTTGCTTATCATGCCGTCACGAATGAAAACTTCCTCCTCACTAACCATATATTCTACAACTTCTTTAAGAACATTTTTATCTGCATTTATTGTTAGCAATTCAGAAATACTGTGCAGTTGACCATCCTCCAATAACTGCATAATAGTGTGTTTTATTTCCCCTATTTCTTCATGAGAGAGATGTCGACTATTATGATTAATGCAAACATCGCACATACCACAGTCTGTTGACTTTTTTTCTCCAAAATACCTCAACAATTGCCGGCTTCGACAAATATCATCGTTCTCTGCATAATTAATAATCGATTTTATACGTTCAGCATACTCTTTTTTACGGTCATCATAAACTTCATTACTAAAAACAAGTAAACCTGCTTCCACCCGACTCTGCGCATACCTTATATGTGGAATTTTTTTACGTGGGATGAAACGCAATATCTGTCTCCGACTTAAATCTTTCAGTATCCCATAAACTTCTTCACGCCCAAATCCAGTTTGCATGGCTATAAGACTTTCATCGATATAACAAAAATCAGTAAACAACCCTCCATAATTACGCAATAGCGCCGTCACGACAGAATTTTCCCGTTCGTCCAAACTGTCCAACCTGTATAAGTCTTCCCTATGCAGTAGCATTGTCAGCTGAGCCATATTCTCGCGTTCACAATCATAATTAATATAACCAGCCCGCGAAAGTATATTCAAAGCTGAATTTACAGGAATTGGGAAATGATGGAAATAAAAGCAAAACTTATCTATATTAAATTCAAAACTACATCCTGCCCCACTCCCCATTCCTATTTGATAGAAATAAGCAAGATGCTCATAAACTTTTCGTATATCGTCCTTTTCAGGGAAAGTGTCACTTATTCTACGCTGCAGTTTAACTCTATCATTACCATCATACAACAAAACGGCTTGAGCCGGTTTCCCGTCACGTCCGGCCCTACCTGCTTCCTGAAAATAAGCCTCAATGGAATCAGGGCAATCGATATGAACGACCAAACGGACATCAGCCTTATCAATACCCATGCCAAAAGCGTTTGTGGCAACCATTACTTTTACCTTTCCGTCTTGCCATTCTTTCTGCCTAGCCTCCCTCACCGAGTTTTCAAGTCCGGCATTATAGAATGTAGCACTCACACCTGCTTTTTGAAACAATTGGGACAGGTCCTTAGTACGCTGCCTGCTTCTTACATAAACAATTGCAGCTCCATTAATTCCTTTAATAAGACGCAGAGCTTCACGTTCCTTATCGCTTGTCCTTGTCACAATATATGCAAGATTCTTACGTTCAAAGCTCATGCGGAACACGTTCTTCTCCTTAAACCCTAGCCGGTCCTGAATATCGTCAACAACCCTTGGAGTTGCCGTAGCCGTCAAAGCAAGCACAGGCACACCGGTATGGATTTTTCTGATTTCCGATATCTTAAGATAAGAAGGACGGAAATCATATCCCCACTGACTGATACAATGAGCCTCGTCAACCGTTATAAAACTAACCTTCATGTGGCTGAGTTTTTTCTTAAACAGTTCCGACGAAAGCCTTTCGGGAGACACGTAAAGAATCTTAACACCTCCAAATATTGCGTTTTCAAGCGTGGAAACGATGTCTGCATGCATCATTCCTGAATAAATTGCAGCTGCCCTGATTCCACGTGTCTTAAGATTGTCGACTTGGTCTTTCATCAAGGCAATGAGCGGCGTTATCACAACACACACTCCTGGCATCATCAGTGCTGGAACTTGAAATGTTATGGACTTTCCTCCTCCTGTCGGCATTAGGCCAAGGGTATCACGTCCTGAACTGATACTGTCTATGATTTCACGTTGTATTCCTCGGAAATCGCCGTATCCCCAATATTCACGCAGAATCTCAAGACATTTATCCATAAACTGAAAGCGCCTTACCGAAATACAATATTACACTAGCAAACAATACCTGTCAAATACAACATCTCGCAGTTTCCAACCCTACCTAAACATATTCTTCAGACGGTCGTATGTCTTCAATCTGCAACTGTACGCCATTGTGCTTGAATACATTATCCTCTATCGTGTAAGCAATATCAAAACTCCGTTTAGACTTGATATACCTTGCCGAACCACTCTGGCCGAAAGCAATACCATTCATAACATTATTTGATTTTGAATCAACAAGTTCAAGTTTTATATGCTCCTGCTCCCTGCCTACAACTTTACTTGTACCAAAATCATAAACGTCTGTTGTACAGAACAACGGTTTAGGATTCATCGGTCCGAACGGACCGAACTTTCTCAAGTCAGCATGCAATTTCCTTGTAATATCCTTAAAATCAATCATGGCATCGATATTCAATATCGCCTCTGTCTGCTCAGGCTGGATATGCTCATCAACATATTTCTGGAATCGCCTACGGAATTCCGGCACGTCCTTCCACCTCAAAGTCAAACCTGCCGCATAAGTATGTCCACCAAAATTGATAAGAAGGTCGCGACAGCTTTTAATTGCCGAATAGACATCAAAACCAGTAACACTACGCGCCGAGCCTGTTGCAAAATCTTTATCCCGCGTAAGTACAATAGTCGGACGGATGTAAATTTCAGTGAGTCTTGAAGCAACAATACCGATTACGCCTTTTTTCCATTTATCGTCATACAACACTATGCTGGAATGTCGCTTCTGACTTTCAATCTTGGAAATAATCTGATTAGCTTCTTCGGTCATCTGTTTGTCGATGTCCTTCCGCTGCTCGTTGTACTCATTAATATGCTTTGCCTCGTTCAAAGCATTCGACAGTTCCCTTTCAACCAAAAGGTCTACACTTTCACGCCCATTCTCCATCCTTCCGGACGCATTGATACGTGGACCTATCTTAAATACAATGTCGCTCATCGACAACGTACGCCCACTCAATCCGCAAATATCAATTATGGCTTTAAGCCCGATACTCGGATTCTGATTGAGTTGTTTCAGACCATGGTAAGCCAATATACGGTTCTCATCAACTACAGGGACTATATCGGCCGCAATACTAACGGCACACAAGTCGAGCAATGGTATCAGACGCGAAAACGGTATGCCGTTATTCTTAGCAAAAGCCTGCATGAATTTAAAGCCGACACCACAACCGCACAGATGCTTGAACGGATAAGTATCATCTTCACGTTTAGGGTTAAGGATAGCTACCGCCTGTGGCATCTCCTCGTCCGGCACATGATGGTCACAGATGATGAAGTCTATCCCCAAGCTCTTAGCATATGCAATCTCCTTCATTGCCTTAATTCCGCAATCAAGGATAATAATAAGTTTAACGCCTGTTTCCTTGGCGTAATCAATTCCCTTGTAACTTACTCCATAACCTTCGTCATAACGGTCGGGAATGTAATAATCTATGTTTGAATAAAACTGCAACAGGAACTTGTACACCAATGCAACAGCCGTACATCCGTCAACATCATAGTCGCCGTAAACCATAATACGTTCTTTCCGCCCCATTGCATCGTTCAACCTGTCAACAGCCACATCCATGTCTTTCATCAGGAACGGGTTAATCAGGTCGTTCAATTGAGGTCGGAAGAAACGCTTAGCAGCAGACTCTGTCGTGACTCCACGTTTAATCAATATGCCGGCAAGAATCGGGCTTATACCCAACTTCAAGCCGAGTTCTTCAGCCGTCCGTGTTTGTTCTAATGTCGGTTTTTCGTAATTCCATTTGAAATGCATTATGTCGTTTTTTATTTTTCTTCGTCAATGTCTTTACCCCTCAACAATACCTTGTACGTATGTGTCGAAATAAAGTGCGTGTAAAATTACAAATAAAAAACAAGAAAACAGCCGTTTCAAGTTGAAAAAAACATAATATACCAGTAATTAGAAAAAAGTTAAAGCCAAACATCTCGTAACACGCAACAAGAAAACTTGCGGCCACAAAGATGTTTGGCTTTAACGCCTATAAACTTACAAGACAATTAGATGCCAAGTTTTTTCCTGATATCCTTGGGAATGGCATTCTTGTTTACCATAAAGTTCATGGTCTTGTATGCAACAAAATTCTTACTCATATACCAAGTGCCTTTATAGTCACCGTACTCACCCCAAGAGTTCTTTACCATATAGAAGATGTTGCCATTCTTATCCTTGGCAATTCCGTACAGGTGCATTCCGTGGTCGTCCGTTGTCTCCCAATTGTCATAAGCTTCCTGGCGCATTTCCTGTGTAGGAACAATCTCTGGTGCGTCAACGCCAAGAGAATCAAGCTTGCTTCTCTTCTCGGTAGCTGAAAGCTTGAACCAGCGGTCTGCATCGGTACCAGCCATGCTGCGTGCCTTCTTCACGTCATAAGCCATACCAAGGCCTTTACGTGTGAAGCCGTCTTCTGTAACGTCACCTCCCCAAGCAATAGTATAACCTTCATTTATCGCATTGTCAATTATGCGCATCATTTCGTCCATAGGCACATTGTAAGAAGGCTTCCAGCGCCAGTTGTCTTGCACCTCGATGGCAAACTGGGTATAGAACGGATGATGAGTGAAACTTGTTATTGACACATAGTCGTCAAGATTAATTCCGAGGCTTTCAGCAAACGTTTTCGGAGTATACTCCTTACCTTCGTAAACAAACTTCTCAGGACATTCGCCAAGATATGCGTCGATTATACCTTGCAAGCCCTTGCGCCACTGCTGGGAAATCTTCTTTGCCTTACTCTTCGACACTGCTGCTACATAAGGTTCCATTACTCCGAAGAACTCGTCAAAATTAGCAAGTGAATCGCCCGTAAGCGTGCCAGGTGCCGGCATTGCGCTCTCCGGGCAGATACCGTCTTCCCTCATTATTGTCAACACGTCAGAAAAGCTACCACCCTGTGAGAACTGGCTGTCACCGTGCATTCTTACAGTAAGTATGGCGCGGTCCATGTAATCCTTGTTGGCAATGAACATCTCGCACAAGTCATAAGTCTTGCCCGTTTTCTTGAGTATCTCACTCTCCAAGAAGCTCAGCGTTGAATACGCCCAGCAGGTTCCGCTGCGGTTCTGGTCCTTGATACTCGTGATTGGGTTCGCCTTAACGGTCGTGAACACCGGCACGTTCTTGTCTGTTGATGCGCTCTTGTCCTGAGCATTGGCACCAGCCGCCATACCGGCGAGCAGGCACATCACTAATAGTTTCTTCATTTCCCTGTTTTTTATTTTTTAATTGTTTGATTGATTATCCGCCATAAAAGCTTCAACGTCTTGTGGATGATAAGGTATACGCTCCTGTCCAAGGAAGCGGCATCCGTCCTCGGTTATCAGCAAATCGTCCTCTATACGTATTCCGCCGAAATCCTTGTATGTCTCAAGCAAGTCGTAATTAATGAAATCCTTATGCAAGCCTTGAGACCTCCAACTGTCTATAAGCGCAGGAATGAAATATATACCAGGCTCGTCCGTCACGACAAAGCCCGGTTCGAGCCTGCGTCCCATACGCAACGCATTCGTACCGAACTGATCCGAAGGACGTGTCTCATCGTCAAATCCCACATACACCTGGCCAAGTCCCTCCATGTCGTGCACGTCCATTCCCATCATGTGACCAAGTCCGTGCGGCAGGAACATTGCATGTGCTCCGGCTGCCACAGCCTCGTCAACATCGCCTTTCATCAAACCGAGCTCTTTCAGGCGCGTTGCCATAAGACGGCACACCGACATGTGTACATCCTTGTATTTAACACCCGGTTTAGCCCAATCAAGCACACGGTCATGACACTCTTCAACAATACGGTATATCTCAAGTTGCCTTTGAGTAAACTTTCCACTAACGGGATACGTCCTGGTATTGTCTGAACAATAATTATTCCGGTTCTCGGCTCCGGCGTCACAAAGGGCAAGACGCCCTTCCTTCAGCTCGTCCCAACGTGGAACACCGTGCATTATCTCGCCGTGCTGTGTGAAAATGGTTGCAAAGCTGACCATAGCTCCATAAGAATTGGCCACACCATTAACAAGCCCACCAACATATTTCTCGGTTACGCCAGGACGCGTAGCCCGCATGGCAGTGGTGTGCATCTTATAACCTATGGCGCACGCATTCTCTATTTCATCAATCTCCAATTGGTCTTTCACCGAGCGCATTTTCACAACGGCTTTGATAAGTTCCAATGATGCAGCTTCGCACTGCTGGTTGGGATGTATGCCTAACAGATCAAACACCATCAGCTTTGCATCATGCCTGTATGGAGGTAGAAAATGAATCTGTCTGTGGCTTGCCAATGCTGCATTACAAATAGCCTGCAACTGTTTCATTGCCGCCGTGTGGCCTACGCCTGTACTTTTAGCCATATCTGCCACACTGTTCACCGAACCGTACCATACGATATCTTCAATGTCAATATCGTCACCGACTAATGTCTCGGTATCTTCGTCAATATCAATCACGCCTACAAGGCCATCACGTTCAAGTCCGAAATAGTAGAGGAACGACGAATCCTGACGAAATGGATAATAACAGTTTGACGGGTAATTTACCGGCGAATCATTGTTGCCGAACAATATTATGACACCGCTTTTCACCAGTCTTTTAAGTTCGCAACGGCGCTTTACATAAATCTCTTTATTAAACATAAGGTTCACAATTTTATGTAATATACCAAATACCGCTCACTCAGCCACAAGCATTTCCCTACAGCCATACAGCATAAAGGCAATACTTGCAGGATTTGCAATATTTTAGATTGCAAAGATAACGCAAGTATGGCTAACCGCAAAATAAAAACGTTATTTTTTTAGAGTTTTTCAATTCAAACTATAATATGAAACTTTTTAAGGAATAAAAACCGAACGTCTACAAAATCATTCAGTTAATCTAAATCCATGCAAAAATCATCGATGATACATTTCCCAACATTAACGCCGTTACATATTCCAACTTAAATTGCCTATTTATACAACCCGCAGAACAGCATGAATATCAAGCACTTACAAAAGACAACCTTTTACGGGCTAAAAAGCCACATTTCACACTACGAAAGGCCACCTTTTGTAATACGAAAGGCCACCTTTTACATTTTTGCTAAATTAGCCGGTCACAGCATACAAAGATTAACGCAAAAACAAGTATTTTTAATCTTTTCCATTATTTATCCTCAGCTGAAAAATTTAATTTTGCAAATTATAATCATTCAGTACAATGACTATCAACAACAACACGGGGTTAGTACTTGAAGGTGGAGGCATGCGCGGAGTTTTTACATGCGGCGTACTCGATGCTTTCATGCGCCATGGCGTTAAATTCAACTACATCGTAGCTGTATCAGCAGGAGCCTGCAACGGCCTGTCGTATATGAGCAACCAGCCGGGACGCGCCCGTAAGTCAAACATAGACTTTCTTGAAAGATACAAATATATAAGCATACGCCACCTGTTGACCCAAGGCAGCCTGTTAGACCAAAAATTACTATACGACACATTGCCACACAAACTGCTGCCGTTCGATTTCGACGCATGTTTCAGCAACCCCGCCGAGTTTGAGATGGTGACAACAAACTGTCTGACAGGTTGTGCCTGCTACCTGTCGGAACGAAGCGACATAGGACGCTTGCTGGACATCGTACGTGCAAGCAGCAGCCTGCCATACGTATGCAAAACCGTAAACGTTGACGGGACACCCATGCTTGACGGAGGCATAGTTGACAGCATACCTGTCAGAAGGGCGATGGAACGCGGACACGCGAACAACGTAGTCGTATTGACACGTCCAAGCGGTTTCCGTTTGTCCGAAAAGAAAAACAAACTGCCACCACTTGCTTACAGGCGATACCCACGACTGCGAACAGCACTAAGCCGCCGCAACAAGGTGTATAATGACCAGCTCGAAATGGTAGATGAGCTTGAACTAGTGGGCACCATAACCTGCATACGACCGACAGGACGGATTAACGTCGACAGGATGGAGCGGAATCCGGCCAAACTTATTCCCCTGTACGACGAAGGATACGCATTGGGCGAAATGTTTTGCAAAGAACATTATCAATCTTAGAAGCAGTAACCAACAACGGCGCTGCAATGACCATAGTCCATGCAAACATCACTAATGAAACATAGGATATAGAATATTTCTGTAAGCATGAAAAAATTTGGTTGTGATGAAAATAATTATTACTTTTGTAGCAAATTTTATAACCAATAGGAAGTAAAGACAAATGAGTATGAACCTACCTGACTTCATGTCGTACTCGAACAAGTTCACAAGCAGTGACTTCATCGAGAAAATATCGCGGATAGCAAAACGTGCGGGCGCAAAAATGATTTACGCCGCGCTGGTGTTATATTATACATTACAGAGCGACAAAATAAGCGTAAAGGATAAAGCTATAATAGTAGGTGCTTTGGGTTACCTGATAAGTCCGCTCGATGTCATACCGGACGCGATTCCAATTGCAGGTCTCGGCGATGATTTGGCTGTACTTATTTACGTGCTTAACAAGGTATGGGGTAATGTGTCTGACGAAATCAAGAACAAAGCCAAAGACAAATTGTCAAAATGGTTCGACGAGGACGAAATAGCTGAAATCGACACTCTTTTTGACAAGGAGAACGTGTAACAGGCAAATCATGAATAAAACAGGCTTATGATTATTGATTTCAATAAAATAGATGAGGTCTGCGTTAAAGGCTTCAAAGGGGGTAACGGGGATTTGCTGACCCGCAATTACGATGACGGAAAATGCAAGATAATGATGAGCAAACTTCGCCCTGGAGCATCAAGCGGCCTGCACCAGCACAGTGGGAACTGTGAAATTGTATATATTATAAGCGGTGTAGCGACATTTCACTATGACGGGCACGTGGAAACCGCTGTAGCCGGGCAAGTACACTACTGCCCTGACGGACATGAGCATTATATGGAAAACAATACGGACAACGACCTCTGTTATCTCGCAATCGTGCCACAAATGCCTTGAAAGGCAGACAATTTATAAGGGAAAACTCTTAAACGCCTGCCCCGCATTCCTGACTACAATATTAGGGAAGCGGCGTAGGCGTTTCATGAAAATGAAACTAACAGATGATAAAAGATCATAACAACAAAAAAACTGGCATGCGCACGGACATGAATGTTTCCAGAAGAAATGAAGCCGATAATTACGACATCGTGCAAGTTGACGAGGAAATAGGTCTGTTGGACTTTCTTCTTAAAAACGCTGGGAACAAAAGCCGCACTAAGATCAAGGCTACGCTCCGTGGACAAGGAATAAAGGTAAACGGACGGATTACAACGCAGTTTGACTACCAACTGAAACCCGGCATGAAGGTAAGCATCAGCAAAGCCAAACGCGACGGGCAACAACTGGTAAGCCGCTACGTTAAACTAGTGTATGAGGACCGCCATATTGTAGTGATTGAAAAGGCCGAAGGCATATTGTCAATGGCTGCGGGACACAGTTCGCTTAACGTGAAATCAGTTCTTGACGATTATTTCCACAAGAGCCACCAGCGTTGCACCGCACATGTAGTCCACAGGCTTGACCGTGAAACAAGCGGCTTAATGATATACGCAAAAGACATGGACACCGAGCAAATATTGGAACACAACTGGCATGACATCGTTTACGACCGCCGTTATGTTGCAGTTGTCAGCGGCGAAATCGAGGATGATGGCGGTACGATAGCCAACTGGTTGAAAGACAATAAGGCCTACGTAACTTATTCGTCACCTGTGGACAACGGTGGAAAATATGCCATAACACATTTCCATGTGCTTGCACGTACAACCGAACACAGTCTTGTGGAATACCGTCTGGAAACCGGACGTAAGAACCAGATTCGAGTCCATTCTGCAGATATGGGGCATCCTGTCTGCGGAGACATGAAATACGGCAACGGCGACGACCCACTGCACCGTTTATGCCTACATGCGTACAAGCTCGACTTCTACCATCCCATTACAGGCTCCCGCATGGAATTTGAAACGCCCATACCACCGGCATTCAACAGGCTGTTCAAGTAAGATCCTTATTCCACAGGCACAATAACTGGAGTCGACCGTAAAACCATGGATTCATAAACACCCAATAATAAACCAGTAAAAAACAACAGATACAAGACAAATAAGCCAAGCAACATCAATGAATAATTTTGTTTATTATATAATCTGCGGAATAATAATCATACTATCCATACTTTTGATTAAGAAAGTGGCAGGATGCCTGTTAAAGATTGTACTGTTGGCTGTCACTGTTGCTTTGTTGGTAGCCGTGTATTTCCTGTTCCTTAAGTGATCAACTTACCGCCACACCAAATTTGCCGTTACTTTAAACAATAAATAAACCGAAGCAACAAATGGACGTAGAAAAAGTAAAGAAACTAATCGAACGCATGCCTAATTTATCGACGGCACTCGGCATGGACTTCATTTCGACACCCGATGATGACATTTGCATGGCAACGATGAAAGTCGATGAACGCAACAGACAGCCATTCGGTTTCTTAAGCGGCGGTGCATCGTTGGCATTGGCAGAAAACTTAGCGGGTGTCGGTTCTACTGCATTATGCCCCGGCAAGATTTGCGTTGGAATCAGCGTGAGCGGTGAACACGTAAAAGCCGTAGTTGAAGGTGACACGGTTACGGCTTTAGCCCACTTGGTAAGCAAAGGCAGGAAACTGCACGTATGGGATGTGAACATAACAAACTCTGCCGGGGAACTGATATCAACAGTACACGTAACCAACTACATAATCAGCCCACGCAATAGTGAGAAAAAAGAATGAACAAAGCTTTTGTTTTTTATCGTTTTCCACACGCAAGTGAATACACTGTGATGCGTCAACTTACTGGCACACCCACAGCCCTTTGCTCGTATGAACAGATTGGCGAAATGCCTGGTTTCATTTTCGCTCCATTCAATATAACTAGTCACTGTCCTCTGTTATTACTCAGACCGGACATTATAGAAAAACATGAAGTTAATTTTGAAACAGACTTTGACACATGTATTTTCGCCACACGGGACATAAAGAACGAGCGTAACAAATACGGACGTGTATTCCGCCGGTTTCATGAAATGCTGACAAAAGGGAGCTTTCATAAGATCGTACTCTCGCGAGTGTCTATCGAACAAACAGAAACGGATATTGATTCTGTAAAATTATTCCAACGTGCGTGTTGTCTTTATCCACGAATGTTCATTGCCCTTGTTTCAATGCCGCAATGCGGCACTTGGCTAATGGCAACTCCCGAGATTTTGGTTGAAAGCAACGGACAACGTTGGCACACAATGGCCGTAGCCGGTACAATGCACATTGACACGGTAAACGATACGGACGAACATCTTGCCACACGCAAACAAGCAAGTGACATAAGCGAATGGAATGAAAAAAACAAGCAAGAACAAGCCTATGTATCCGAATACATATTAAGCCGACTACAACACATGGGGACGGATATTCAAGTAACCGGACCTTATACGCTACGTGCAGGAATAGTAAAACACTTGACAACTGACTTCAACTTCAACCTTGCACCGGAGTTTACGATCGGACAACTCATAAACACTATGCACCCTACCCCGGCTGTATGCGGCATTCCAAAGGACAGGACATACAAATATATTCTATCAAACGAAGAATACGACAGAAAATATTATAGCGGTTTTACGGGCGTTGTCAACTGCGACGAAGGTACACATCTTTATGTAACACTAAGATGCATGCAGATTGAAGGGCCAGAATACAAGCTATATGGAGGAGGTGGCTTGTTGGCTGATAGCGAAGAACATAATGAATGGCTTGAGACCGAAACAAAAATGGAGACAATAAGAAAATGTTTGGCAATAAAGAGAATGTAAATATACTGACAACACTGCTAATAGCCCATGGAATAAAAAGAGCTGTAGTATGTCCGGGGTCAAGAAATGCTCCAATAGTGCACAACTTTAATGAATGCGGAGCAATAGAATGTTGTCCTGTGACAGACGAGCGATGTGCCGGATTTTATGCTTTGGGCATGTCTTTGGCATGTGATGCCCCCGTAGCTGTCTGTGTAACATCAGGAACCGCCCTACTCAATCTTGCACCTGCCGTTGCAGAGGCTTCATACAGGCATCATGGACTTATTGTCATTTCAGCTGACAGACCGACGGCATGGATTGGTCAATTAGACGGACAGACGCTTAATCAACAAGGAGCGTTCGGATGCTTTGTCAGTAAAAGCGTAAATCTGCCTGAGCCTCATAACAACGAAGAACGGTGGCAATGTAATCGCCTGGTAAATGAAGCTTTACTTGCAGTTAAAGCATGTGGAAGGATGTCTGTGCACATAAATGTGCCGATAAGCGAACCTTTGTTTGAATTCGACGTCAAACACCTGCCACAAGAAAGAGTTATAAAAGCCATATATCCTGCGCTCGACATAAAGACATTTGAAAACATTGTTGTACGCAACCTGTTTGCAGCAAAAAAGCCTATGATTGTTGTGGGACAACTCAACCACCAATCAACGGAAATAGAAAAATCATTAGAAACAATAAGCAGAAGGATTGCTATTGTTTCCGAACCGCTTTCGGTTGGTACACAACGTCTTACAGACCTTGCTATTGCCTGTATTTCAGAGTCTGAACCCAGCAACTACACTCCTGACTTCATAATATATATTGGAGACACACTTGTTAGCAAACGTCTCAAAAGTTTTTTAAGAAAAACGCAAGACGCAGAAATATGGGCTATAGCTGAAGACGGCGAGGTTCATGATACTTTCATGTGTCAAACAGGTATTGTTGAAAGTCGTCCGTACGAAGCAATATTGACCATATTGTCATACGTAAACAACGAAAAAAAATCTAATCAGAAAAATGAATTTGCGCGATTATGGTTAGAACTTATTGACAGTACAAGACAGAAAGTATCAGTTTTTACTCCATCCTATTCACAAATGGCTGCAGTCAAAGCGTTTGAACATTCACTCGCAAAAATTGACGGTAAATGGCAAGTACATTATGCAAACAGTAACGCCGTCCGTATGGCCTGCATTTATGCAGACCACTATGTTTGGTGCGACCGAGGTGTGAACGGCATCGAAGGCAGCTTATCTGTTGCAGCTGGATTTTCTATTGCCACAGATGACCTGGTATTTTGTATCATCGGTGATTTGAGTTTCTTTTATGGACAGAATGCACTATGGAATACAAAGCTGAAAGGTAATTTAAGAATAATGCTTCTAAACAACCATTGCGGTGGAATATTTTACAGTCTGAAAGGTTTAAAAGAAAGTGACGCTTTTGACCAACTTGTAACAGCAAGGCATACAACCGACGCACGAGGTACATGTATACAGAACGGAATCAGATATATTACTGCTCACAATTTGGAAGAGTTAAACGAAGGACTCGTTACACTAACTACAACAAAAGCCGATTGTCCAATATTACTTGAAGTTTTTACCGAACCAGAAGAGGACAAACGCGTAATTAAAGAATTTATTGACAAAATAAAACAATAATAATCATGGGAAAAAGAGAATGGAAACCTATTGAAGGTTTCGACTTCAAAGAGATATTATTTGAAGAATATAATGGAATCGCCAAAATAACAATAAACAAGCCACGCTATCGCAATGCCTTCACCCCTAGGACTACCTGGGAAATGAGCCAGGCTTTTGTCTATTGCCGCGAAGCCCAGGACATATGCGTGGTTATACTAACAGGAGCTGGTGATAAAGCTTTTTGCTCTGGCGGTGACATGCATGTAAAAGGTCGTGGTGGTTATGTAGGCGAAGACGGTGTGCCACGCCTCAATGTGCTAGACGTTCAAAAACAAATACGCTCGTTACCCAAACCGGTAATAGCAATGGTAAACGGATACGCAATAGGAGGAGGGCATGTCCTTCACGTAATGTGCGACATTACCATAGCCAGCGAAAACGCTATATTCGGACAAACAGGGCCCAAGGTCGGCTCATTCGACGCAGGATTTGGTGCGTCATATTTAGCACGCATAGTTGGTCAGAAAAAAGCAAGAGAGATATGGTTCATGTGCCGTCAATATACAGCTGCAGAAGCTGAAAGAATGGGCTTGGTAAACTGCGTTGTACCATTCGAGAGACTCGAAGATACATGTGTAGAATGGGCAGAAACGATGATGGAGCGTAGTCCATTGGCGTTACGTATGATAAAAGCCGGCCTCAATGCAGAACTTGATGGTCAGGCTGGCATACAAGAGCTTGCTGGAGACGCAACTATGTTGTACTACTTTCTTGATGAAGCACAAGAAGGCGGTAAGGCTTTTTTGGAAAAACGCAAACCTGATTTCAAAAAATACCCCAAATTGCCTTAAGTATCAATTAATTAATCAACCACAACCATATTCGCAATGCGCTATAATATCAATATTATTCCAAGAACATTCCATTTCAAACAACCAGCTGGAACATCGCGTGGAATTTATACAGAAAGACAATCATGGCTTATAGAACTGACTTCACCCGATGAACCTGACAGGAAAGGTATTGGTGAATGTGCACCACTACCAGACCTTAGCTGTGATTACAGCACGGATTACGCTGATATCTTACGCAAATTTTGTGAATACTTCATACAGGAGGGTAACATCAATTACGAAAGGATGAGAGAATATCCTTCAATGCTTTTCGGACTGGAAACAGCGTTGGCACATTTTAATGCTGGCTCAACGGCATTATTCGACACACCTTTCAGCCGTGGAGAAAAAGGTATTCCTATCAACGGGCTTGTATGGATGGGCACTTACGATGAGATGCTCAAACGTATGGAAGAAAAGATCAAAAAGGGATTTCGTTGTGTAAAACTTAAAGTTGGCGCTATAAATTTCGATTTAGAAATAGACCTGATAAAACGAATCCGTCAAAGATTTTCTTCATCTGAGATCGAACTTCGATTGGATGCCAACGGCGGTTTTTCCACCAATGATGCACTATACAAATTGGAACTTTTATCGCAATACGCAATACATTCGATAGAACAACCGATAAAACAGCACCAATGGAACCAAATGGCACTTCTATGTCGAGAATCACCATTACCTATTGCGCTTGACGAAGAGCTTATTGGTATAAATGACCCAGACATGATGAAATACATGCTTAACATTATCCGTCCGTCTTACATAATATTAAAACCGTCATTGCATGGAGGCATGTACGGAGTTGAGAAATGGATAGAAGCAGCAAAAGATTGTAATGTAAAAACGTGGATAACAAGCGCACTCGAAAGCAACATTGGACTCAACGCAATAGCACAACTTACAGCCCAAACATACGGACCAGATATAAAAATGCCCCAGGGACTCGGCACAGGACAATTATTTACAGATAACATAGAAATGCCGCTTGAGATACACGGAGACGAACTTTACTACAACACTAAGATTGACAGGAATGAACTTGCACGAATTTCTTTCGGAATGGAATAACTCTTGTGACACAATTACAGTACATACAAGCGGTTCTACCGGCAAGCCCAAACTAATATGTGTCGAGAAACGGCGTATGATAGCAAGCGCACGTATGACATGTTCATTTTTAGGGCTTAAGCCTGGCGATACAACACTATTATGTATGCCACTTGATTATATTGCCGGCAAAATGGTTGTCGTCCGTTCGCTTGTTTATAATCTGAAACTGATAAGCATTAAACCATCTAGCCATCCATTAACAACATTGACAGAACCACCAGTATTTGCAGCCATGACTCCAATGCAGGTATATTGTAGCATGCAAGAGAACAAAGAACGCGAGCTTTTGTCAAAGATAAAACACCTAATCATCGGTGGAGGAGCTATTGATGAAGATTTAGAAGCACAATTAAGGACATTCCCTAATGCCGTATGGAGCACATACGGCATGACTGAAACATTGTCCCACATCGCACTACGTCGCATTAACGGAAAAGATGCTGACTGTTGGTACACACCATTTAAAGATGTAAACATCCACATTGCATCAGACAACTGTCTCGTAATTGACGCCCCAATGATCTGTGAAAAATCCCTACACACTAATGATCTAGCAGAACTTGCTGATGACGGCAGACGCTTCCGTATATTAGGACGTAAAGACAACATCATTGACAGTGGAGGAATAAAGATAAACATGGAAGCCATAGAAAACCTCCTGCGTCCACACATTAAAACACCATTCATTATCACTAAAAGGCATGATCCTCGCTTAGGAGAAGCTGTCACAATGCTAATAGAAAAAGAAGGTGCTAACATTAATACCATTCGCAATGTATGTGAACGCGTCTTACCCAAATACTGGCATCCTCAATCATACTTCACAGTGACGCAGATACCCACAACTGAAACAGGCAAACCTGCAAGGGCTGAAGCCATTAAATTGGCACATCTTGCTTATACCAGCAAGTCAGAAAATACAAAATAGAGCATCTACCCCATTGTTATATTCGAACGTACACGACTCAATGTCTCAGGTGTCATCTGCAGATAGCTTGCAACATAGACCAACGGCGCACGCAACGTAAGTTGCGGAGACAATTTGCACAATTTTTGATATCTATCTTGGGCTGTCTCGAAACGCACCAAATCAGCATGTATCTGAGAATTTATCAATGACTCTTCCAATATCTTCCTGTACAATATTTGAATGTTCACATTGTGAAGAGCAACTTCTTCAAGCTTAGCCTTAGGCAGGGCGTAAGTTAAAACAGGTTCAAGAGCCTCAACCTGCAAATGCGTCGGTTCCTCCTTGAACAAGCTTTCGATACACATTATTATTTCACCCTCGGGCGCCATGTGTTCCGTTACGTCCTTACCTTTCTTGAAATAAAACTGGCGCACCAAACCTTTTTCTATATAATAGATATTGCGACAGATTTCGCCCTCACTAAGAATCATCTCACCTTTGGCGAACTTCATAGGCACAAGCACACTCTCGAGAATATCAAGTTCATCGTGTGTCATCGTACTGTACTTACGCGCCAATTCGCGCGCAATGTCACGTTTGGTTTTCTGCGTTTCTTTCATGTTTGGGCTCCTTTCTCTTATCTATCAGTCCAACTTCAGCACTGCAAGGAACGCTTTCTGCGGAACCTCGACATTGCCAATCTGCTTCATGCGTTTCTTACCCCGTTTCTGTTTTTCTAGTAATTTACGTTTTCGACTTACATCACCGCCATAACACTTCGCGGTAACATCCTTACGCACACATTTTATCGTCTCGCGCGCAATTATCTTCGAGCCTATCGCTGCCTGTATGGCTATATCAAACTGCTGGCGCGGTATCAGTTCCTTAAGCTTCTCGCACATTCGTCTACCTAACACCACAGCATTATCCTGATGTGTCAACGTTGACAAAGCATCAACAGGCTCACCATTAAGAAGGATATCCAGCTTCGCAAGTTTTGACGGACGGAAACAGTCCACATGGTAGTCGAACGAAGCATAGCCCTTGGAAATACTCTTCAACTTGTCGTAAAAATCAATGACTATTTCTCCTAATGGCAACATGAAATGCAACTCTACACGGTTGCCGCTGATATACTCCTGATTTATCAACTCGCCACGCTTGTCAAGACACAATTTCATTATCGGACCGATATAAGACGTATCCGTAATTATAGAAGCACGAATATATGGTTCTTCTATATGGTCAATAAGAGTAGCATCAGGTAAACCTGAAGGATTATGCACCTCCTTAGCTCCTCCCTGCTTGTCGTAAACCATGTATGAAACATTAGGCACGGTTGTTATTACGTCCATATTGAACTCACGGTCCAAACGCTCCTGCACAATCTCCATGTGCAACAGACCGAGGAATCCGCAACGGAAACCGAAACCTAAAGCGACAGACGACTCTGGAGAAAAAGTCAACGAAGCATCATTAAGCTGCAATTTCTCCAAAGACGCACGCAAATTCTCATAATCAGCAGGGTCTATCGGATAAACGCCGGCGAATACCATTGGTTTTACCTCCTGGAACCCAGAAATAGCCTTATCACACGGACGACCTACGTGGGTTATAGTATCACCAACCTTCACCTCCTTACTGTCCTTGATACCACTTATAATATAGCCGACATCACCAGTGTAAAGTTTCTTCCGAGGTATCATGTCCATCTTCAAGACACCAACCTCGTCTGCTACATATTCCATGCCAGTATTGAAAAACTTCACCTTATCGCCTTTGGCTATACTTCCGTTTTCTATTTTAAAATAAGCAATGATTCCCCTAAACGAATTGAAGACTGAATCGAAAATTAATGCCTGCAAAGGAGCATCTTCATTTCCCTCCGGATGAGGCACACGCTCTACGACAGCGTCAAGTATTTGAGGAATGCCTTCGCCGGTCTTTCCAGACGCACGTATAATCTCATCACGCTTACATCCCAACAAATCTACAATCTCGTCTTCAACCTCGTCGGGCATTGCCGACGGCATGTCTATCTTGTTTATTACAGGTATGATTTCCAAATCATGCTCCAAAGCCATGTACAGGTTGCTTATGGTCTGCGCCTGTACTCCCTGCGTGGCGTCAACGACAAGCAAAGCGCCTTCACAAGCAGCTATGCTTCTCGACACTTCATAAGAGAAATCAACATGTCCCGGAGTGTCTATCAAGTTAAGTATGTATTTCGATCCATTGTGTTCATGTTCCATTTGTATGGCATGGCTTTTAATGGTTATGCCACGCTCACGCTCAAGATCCATATCATCCAGCATTTGTCCTTCTGTCACCTGAATGGTCTTAGTATATTCCAACAAACGGTCTGCTATAGTAGATTTACCGTGATCAATATGTGCTATTATGCAAAAATTACGTATTTCGTTCATCAAAATCAATCTTTTGGAACGCAAATATACAAAAAATAGCTCTTCGCCCCTAATAAATTGGCTATTTTTATGAATTAAATGAAAAAACAGCTGCGCAACAGTATAAATGAAAAATATATTAATTACTTTTGCCTGAGGAAACAATTAATTGTGTTATGAAAAAGTATTTGTTATTCACGTTAAGTTTATTGACGTTCACGGCATGCCATGAAAGCTTGGAAGAAAGGGCTGCACGCGAAGCAGCAGAATTCACTCGGAAGAATTGTCCGACTGCAGTGTCTGAATACATAATTAACGATAGCATGACTTACGATAAAGACACACGAACAATTCATTACTATTATACAATAAAAGGCAAAGCGGACACCACGGCTATAGATTGGAGTCAAGCTCGTCCGGAACTAATAAAAGGCGTTAAATCTGCGACTAACTTACGTGTCTATAAAGATAACGATTTTAACTTCGCATACACATATTATTCATCGAAAAACAAAGGCAAAATTCTTATTGACGTAAGAATAACTCCAAAAGATTACAAGAGCAAATAATTGCCAAAATACAAACTTCAGGCCTTTAATAAGTACAAACTTACTAAAGGCCTAAATTATTGGTTTTACATTAATTACCAGATATATCTAAATGTAATGTTTAGCTCTATTTCAATATAAAATCACAAGCCGAGCATTGCATATAAATCGGCTTTCCAGTCAATCCCGTTTTCAGGACACAATGTATTTAAACCCAAACCACTTGCAGCCTTGACATTGCGCGGACCGTCGTCAATAAAGACAGACTCTTCAGGCACAATGCCTTCAGTCTCGATCACAGTCTTGAAAAACACGGAATTAGGTTTCATCACCCCTAGCTTGTAACTTAGATAAAGCGAATCAAAATAGTCTGATAGTGTTGCTTTTCCACCATCAAAGTCCGGAGTTAATGCCCAACTCATCATAAAAGGATTAGTATTCGACAATAAAATCAATCTATATCCCCTGTCCCGTAAATCCTTAAGAGTAACCAGATTGCGCTTTGGAACATCCTTGCGGTATCCTAGCCATGCGTATTTACACTCTTCAAACGAAAGTTCGCGCCCTACAAGCTTGCCCAATTCCGTACGAAAATCTTCCGCTGTAATCTTTCCTTCTTCAAGATCGCCGAAAATTCCAGTCTGAGTATATGGGTCAAGATGGCGTTCTGCGGCAGCGAGACCGAGTTTCTTGAAACGTCGTAAAGCTTCGTCGTGGTCGATCGTCATTATTACGCCACCCAAATCAAAAATCAAATTCTTTATCATTATCTTGTTTACTTTTGTCTTTGCCAGTCGGCCATATTGTCTTTAATCATGCTTTATAGCATGCCTTTGCATCACTGATGGTGCAGTTTCCCAACGCTTCAGCCATTACAAATATTACATGCATACTATCAATAACGCTTTATTGCCCTGTCCATTTCACGCCTGTCCTCCTTTTCCTTCAATGTCTGGCGCTTGTCATATTCCTTTTTTCCCTTAGCCAAAGCAATATCAACCTTCGCCCTGCCTTTCGCGTCAATGAATACCAGCGTGGGCACTATTGTAAAACCCACCTGTTTGGTCGCCTCCTGCAATTTGTGTATCTCGCGCTTCGTAAGCAACAGTTTACGGTCGCGCTTTGCCTCATGGTTGTTATACGAACCGAAGAAATACGGTGAAATGTTCATGCCTTTCACCCATATCTCTCCGTTGTGTATATAGCAATAACTGTCAACAAGAGAGGCTTTTCCCAAGCGTATGGATTTTATCTCCGTACCTGTCAGCACTATACCGGCAGTAAACGTCTCAACAAAAAAATACTCGAACGAGGCTTTTTTGTTGCGTATGTTTACCGGACTTTTTTTCCTTAAAAGCTCTTCCTCTTTATTCATTATAAAATAATTGTGTACTTAGCCTTTTAATCTACAACCGTTGCAAAACATTCAATATGTTCGTCTATATAACAGGCGATTTCTTCCACCCAATGTTCCTCGTTCTCAACAAATTGGTCGTCAAGATCGTCAAAATCAGGATATTTCTCAAACAAGGCCATAAACTCTTCATCCGAGCATTCTCGTTCAATCTCACGACCGTATTTACGGAACAGTTTGCCAGCCTTATTAACCAAAGATGCGAGATCGTCAAGTCCCCATTCCCTGATTGCCTTGGCAAATGGATTGAAAAAAACAAAAGGCCCGTAACCGTTGTAAATAAGCTGAACGAACCCTCCGTCCATAACTTCATCATGCAAGGTCTTGAACACGACAAGCGTCATCTGATACTGATTGAGCTTCAGCATGGATTCGCCGTCGACAGAGCCGCCGACACTGTCAAGCGCAGCTTTATAAAAAACGTCTACAAAATCGTCAAGTCCTTTCGCAGCAGCCTCACGCAAGTCTGCATCATGTATCTTTACTATATTCATATTGTGTCTTAATATGGCCGGAAAACCTGCTCATAAACTTACTCGTCCACAGTCGTCACGGACAATATTATTAAAGTCTGAATTTCAAGCACTCGCTTATGCGCTGCATGGTTGTCAGGCGTGTAGGCACGAGCGGAAGACGTAGCACATTCTCAATCATACCCATCTCGCTCAACATGGCTTTCACACCGGCAGGATTACCGTCAACAAATAGCAGATTGAACAAATCTGTAAACTTATGGTGTATCTTGCGCGCGCTTTCAATTTCCCCGTTCATCTCAAGCCTTATCATACGTGAAAACTCCTTAGGCAAAGCGTTTCCAATTACGGAAATCACGCCAGCAGCTCCACAAGCCACCATCGGGAAAGTCAGCGCATCGTCACCGCTGATAACGTCAAAGCCGTCAGGCTTATTCTTAATTATCTCATCCACTTGTTCAAGACTACCGGCAGCTTCCTTTATACCAACGATGTTAGCGCAGTCACGTGCCAAACGTATAGTTGTCTCAGCTTTCATATTAACCCCCGTACGTCCAGGCACATTATAAAGTACTATCGGCAAATCCGTAGCTGCGGCTATCGCCTTGAAATGCTGGTAAAGTCCTTCTTGTGACGGTTTATTATAATACGGGCATACGCTTAACACACCATCAATACCGGAAAAATCTCCATTCTGCAACTCTGCAACGACATCCGAGGTGTTATTGCCACCGCACCCCATCAAGATCGGAACTTTATTTCCGGCCATTTCAACTACAATACGTTTAATCTCACTTTTTTCATTATGAGTCAATGTAGGAGTCTCACCGGTTGTAGCCAATATACAGAAAAAATCTGCGCCATTGGTTAGCTGATATTCAATAAGCCTTTTAAGTGCCGGATAATCTACCGAGCCGTCTTGGGTGAAAGGTGTGACAAGGGCTATGCCCATACCCTTAAATATGTTATATGCCATAAAAAAACAACTTTTCCTTTATAATCAAATGCAAAAATACTATTTTTACATCAAAACGCAAAGCAAATGACATTTTTTAATGTGGATTGCCGAAATACATTATTTGCAATAAATACGCATCAAAATATTTATCAAATAAACTCGTGTCATTTTCCCCATAATGTATGAAGTAACCACCATAATTTATAATAATACATCTTTTATGCTTCAAAAGGTAACGTATCGGCATGCAATAAGCCACCTTTTGCAATACAAAAGGTGGCTTATTGCATACATTCATGATTCAAGGCAGTTCAAATACAAGCAGACAACCAGCTTGCAAGGAACAATGTCACCCTTTAATCTTCCGAAAAATCAGCAACCATCTTCCTATACATTGCATACATATGAGTACGTGAAACGTATCCGAGCAAGTGGCTGTCACCGTCAAGAACAGGTAGCATTGTAGAATCAGTCTTGTCAAATTGCTTCATCACTGACTCCATCGTATCGTTAACTGAAAGCACAGCCTCAGGCTGCGACATAAGCTGTTTCACTTTAAAGTGATGGTAAAGCTCTGTACGGAATACAATATGGCGCAACTTAGTTATATCAATTTCACCAAGCAGGTTGCCGGCATCATCAAGCACAGGTAAAACGTTTTTATGACTCCTGCTTATTGAATGCACTAGTGAAGCCAGATCTTTATCTGGTGATACGGCTGTATAATTTTTGTCTATAACACTGTCAAGGCTCATTAAGGTAAGTATTGCACGGTCTGTATGGTGTGTTATAAGTTTACCCTCACGAGCAAGACGCATTCCATATATGCTGTGAGGTTCAAAAATAATTATGGTAAGATACGAGCAAATGCTCACTATCATTAAAGGAATGAACATCTGATACCCCCCCGTTATCTCAGCAATAAGAAATATGCCTGTAAGCGGCGCATGCATAACTCCAGCCATTACCGAAGCCATACCGAGCAAAGCAAAGTTCTTTTCGGGCAGATATATGCCAATCTCATAAATGTTCCATACTCTGGCGAAAAGGAAACCGGCAAACGCACCAATGAAAAGAGAAGGAGCAAACGTTCCGCCACAACCACCGCCACCGTTAGTAGCAGATGTGGCAAATACTTTTGTCAACAAAACCATTCCTATATACGGGACAAGCATTTCTCCTTGCCCATAAAATGGCGAGTTGTGAAGTATCGTGTCCCAATCAGCCTCGGTCCTTCCGCTAAGCAATATATTGATGCTACCATAACCTTCACCATAAAGTGAAGGGAAAAGGAATATGAGCGGACTTAATACGAGAGCACCTAAAAGCAATTTTGCCACAGGCTTGTTCTTCAGACGGGCGAATACAGACTCACAAGCGCCCATCGTACGAATAAAATACAGACTTACGAAACCACCGAAAACCCCTAACAGAATGTTAGCCGGTATACGCTCTACCGGCCACGGATTGTCAAGTGTGAAGACAAACAACGACTCGCTACCTGTAAAAATATAGGTAAAACACGTAGCTGTAACACTTGCAATAAGTATAGGCAACAATGAAGCCATTGTCAAGTCTATCATCAGCACCTCAAGCGTAAAAACCAAACCTGCGATAGGAGCCTTGAATATGCCAGCTATTGCCGCCGCCGCACCACAACCAACGAGCAGCATTAAAGTCTTGTTGTCCATTTTAAACAACTGGCCGAGATTACTACCTATCGCAGAACCAGTCAATACAATCGGAGCCTCGGCTCCCACACTGCCACCAAAACCAATAGTTATGGCTGAGGCTATCACCGAGCTCCAACAGTTGTGCCCCTTCAAACGGCTACGCTTACTACTTATTGCATAAAGAATGCGGGTAATTCCGTGACTAATTTCATCTTTAACTACATAACGTACAAACAACGAGGTTATGTAAATTCCAATGACAGGATAAACAAGATAAAGCCAGTTGAATGTATTTGTGTCAAAACGAGATGTCAGCAAATACGCAATTTCCTCGATTAACCAATGGAGAACAAATGCCGCTATTGCCGCAAACAAGCCTACTAGGAAACTTAAAATAAGTGTGAACTGCCTGTCGGTAATGTATTGTCCACGCAACCTTATCATACGTTGCATGAACGTTTCTTTCTCTGGTGCAAGTTCAACTTCCATACTTGTTCGGCTCATCTTATTAATAAATAATTTTATAATTAAAACAAATAATGAATGGTTTTACAACTCAACCGCTATTGACGCATCCTATTAAGATACTGTATGCTTACCGACAGTCACCACTCATTATCAATCCTTATATTACTTTCTTATTATCTCTACCTCTCCGTTTACTTTTATACGTATTATACTAGATGGTGTATGAGGCTTCTTTTCCTGTCTCCTGCTATAGCATACATAATCAACTGAATTCAATAATTCCTCTGAAATATCCTTGTAGTTTTCGGCAGCAGGTTCTCCGCTGATGTTAGCACTAGTAGAAACTATCGGCTTCTGAAATCTGTAACAAAGTTCTTTTGAGAAGTCCTCCTGCGTTACACGCATTCCAATACTGCCGTCCTCTGCTATAAGATTGGGGGCCAAATTAACAGCATTGTCAAAAATAACCGTTGTCGGTTTTGTCGCCAGTTCCATCACCTGCCATGCAACTTCAGGTACATTACGCACATAACGCTGAAGCCTTACCGGCGAATCAACAAGGCATATTAAAGCCTTTGAGTCATCTCGATGTTTTATCTTGTAAACTTTAGCAACGGCTTCGGCATTAGTAGCATCACATCCTATACCCCAAACCGTATCAGTAGGATAAAGTATGACACCACCGTTTTTCATCACTTCAATCGCCTTTTTTATATCATCTTGCTGGTTCATTTTCATTGATAATTTTAATTCAACATTACCATGCGCATATTATTTGCGCTTAAAAATATAAAATGCAAAGATAATGTAAAATCGAGGTAATGCAAAAAAAATTGCAGTGAAATTAAAAATAAGGAAATGAAAACGGAGAATGTATGTTTTATCATCAATTCTCCGTTTTCATTTCCTTTTTAATTATAGGAGTAATAAAGAGACGTTACAATCTATTCCTGTATGTCCCATCCTATTGCACTTGCACCAAGTACTGCTGCTGACGAACCGTCAAGTCCGCTTATCAGGAATTGAGCCTTACCTTTAAATACAGGCATTACATGCTCGTCATAACTCCTTTTAATCGGATCCATGATCAAATCGCCGGCTTTTGTCAAGCCGCCAAAGAATATGAACGCTTCTGGAGAAGAGAATGCCGCAAAGTCCGCACAAGCTTCACCAAGCATTTCACCTGTAAATTCATATACACTCTTTGCCAATTCATCACCCTTGCCAGCTGCAATTGACACATCTAAAGAGGTAATGTCTTCAGGCTTCATATCGCGAAGAAGCGACGGAGTGTCTGTTGTCGACAAGAATTCACGGGCAGTGCGGGCAACACCTGTAGCCGAGCAATATGCCTCAAGACAACCCGTACGTCCGCATCCACATGCACGTCCATTCTCACGACGCATGATGACATGGCCCAACTCACCGGCAAATCCGTCACAACCGTAAACCATCTGGCCGTTGACAACAATACCCGAGCCTACACCTGTTCCAAGCGTTAACACAATAAAATTCTTCATTCCACGTGCTACACCGTAAGTCATCTCACCTATTGCCGCCGCGTTTGCATCATTTGTAATCGCCACTGGCACGCCAAGCTTCTTGCTGAACATCTCAGCTAAAGGAACGCAGCACTCATGTCCCCATGCTATATTAGGAGCATACTCGATCGTACCTTTATAATAATTGGCATTAGGAGCTCCAATACCCATCGCTTTGATTTTGTCTATACCACCAACTTGATCAATTATTATCTGCAATGCATCAACAGAGGCATTTACATAATCTTCAACATTGGTATAAGCTTGGGTTTTTATTGCAGTGGTAGCTTTAATGTCTCCACGACTGTCGACAATACCAAAAACAGAATTCGTACCACCAAGATCTAGTCCTATTACGTAAGGTTTTATTATTTGTTGTGATATCATGATATTGAAAAAAATTAGTTTATGAATCCAATACGTGCAAAGGTATCAATTTTATCATACACAACAAACTTTTATTGGCAAAATTTGTTTCTTTCGTGAAAAATTAGCAATTTTGCAGGCGTTATGCCGTTTCAGTTTCATTTAGACATACTTGATTGGATATTCAAGGGCATGCTTATAGGTATAGTCGCATCGGCACCGATGGGTCCTGTAGGCGTGTTATGCATACAGCGAACTCTCAACAAAGGGCGTTGGTACGGCTTTATTACAGGCATAGGTGCTACGATCAGTGATTTTATATACGCGTTGATTACGGGCTTCGGCATGAGTTTTGTCATGGACCTTATCAACAACAGCCAGAATCGTTTTATCTTGCAAATCTCCGGAAGCATAATGCTAATGGTGTTTGGAATATACTGTTACCGTTCAGACCCGACCAAGAAAATACATGCAAGCAGTAAAAAGAAAGGCACACTGATTCACAACGGAGTGACGGCCTTTCTTGTTACATTCTCCAATCCACTCATAATATTCTTATTTATGGCGACATTCGCCCAGTTTGCCTTCGTCATACCCAAACATCCGTTGCACATGTGTGTAGGGTATTTAAGCATAATTTGCGGAGCGTTATTATGGTGGTTCGGACTGACATGGCTGATTGACAAGGTTAGGAACAAGTTTGACAATAGCAGCATCGTTATCATAAACAAGATTATCGGCAGCATTGTCATCATTTTCTCACTTATCGTACTAATCGGCACGGTGTTTAACCTTTATACGTTCCATTATTAGCAAGGAACATGACGGGCGGGCATTCCTACAAAAAATAATAAAGGTTGTCATTACAGTCTGTTATATTGCGGCAACGCGTTAAATCCAAACTTTACAATACAGCATGTTCATATCACAAGAATTAAGAAAGAAGAATATTGCCGAATACTTATTGTATATGTGGCAAATTGAAGATTTAATCAGAGCATATGGCTGTAGCCTCAGCCGCATACGCCACGAATACATAGAACAATTTGCATATACGGACGAACAAAAAGAAGAAATGACTGACTGGTACGGTAATCTTGTAAGAATGATGAATCAGGAAGGTTGTCGTGACAAAGGTCATCTGCAAATCAACAAGATTGTCATGCAACAACTGGTTGAACTTAACGCGCAGTTGCTGCAAAGCACTAAATTCCCGTTTTACAACAGTGAATATTATAAAGTGTTGCCGTTTATCGTCGAGTTGCGCAAGCGTGGAGCCGACAATGCCGAAAACGAAATTGAAACTTGTTTCAACGCCTTATACGGAATGATGATGTTAAGGTTGCAGAAAAAGAAAATCAGTCCTGACACGGAACACGCCATCAAGGAAATTACCGTATTTATTGGCATGCTTTCCGACTATTATCTGAAAGACAAGAAAGAACCTCTTGAATTTGAATGACAATCCATCATAAGAACGGCCTGTTTCAGACTGACAAGACACAATTGAAGTTAAATCATGAATAGCAAAGAAGAAATAGAAAGAAGACGTACGTTTGCGATTATCTCGCACCCTGACGCCGGTAAAACCACCCTTACGGAGAAGTTCCTCCTGTTCGGAGGACAAATCCAGGTAGCCGGGGCTGTAAAAAACAACAAGATACGCAAGACGGCAACGTCTGACTGGATGGAAATAGAGAAGCAGCGTGGAATATCCGTGTCGACATCTGTAATGGAATTCGACTATAACGGATACAAGGTTAACATACTTGACACTCCTGGACACCAGGATTTCGCGGAAGATACGTACCGTACACTTACAGCCGTAGACTCTGCCATAATCGTAGTTGACGGGGCAAAAGGTGTTGAGACCCAGACACGCAAGCTTATGAACGTTTGCCGCATGCGCAAGACACCAGTCATAATATTCATAAACAAAATGGACCGTGAAGGCCGAGACCCGTTCGACTTGCTCGACGAACTAGAACAAGAACTCGGGATACACGTGCGTCCGCTTTCATGGCCTATTAACCAGGGAGCAAGATTCAAAGGAGTATACAACATCTACGAGAACAAACTCGACTTGTTTACACCGGACAAGCAACGTGTGACTGAAAAGGTTGAAGTGGATGTAAACAGCAATGAGCTGGAAAGCCACATAGGAGAATCTGATGCAAAAAAATTACGCGACGACATAGAGCTTATTGACGGAGTATATCCTGAATTTAATGTTGAAGATTATCTGAAGGCAGAAGTAGCACCTGTATTCTTCGGAAGTGCACTTAATAATTTCGGAGTGCAAGAGCTGCTTAATTGTTTTGTCGAAATAGCTCCGAGCCCCCGCCCTACAAAGGCTGAAGAAAGGGAAGTCACTCCAGAAGAGTCCAAATTCTCAGGATTCATCTTCAAGATTACAGCTAACATCGACCCCAACCACCGTTCATGTATAGCATTCTGCAAAGTGTGCAGCGGACGCTTCGAGCGCAACCACCCGTATCTGCATGTACGCATGGGCAAGACTCTGCGCTTCTCGTCTCCAACGCAGTTCATGGCACAGCGCAAAAGCACAATCGACGAAGCATGGCCAGGAGACATCGTCGGACTTCCGGACAATGGCATATTCAAGATAGGCGACACGCTTACCGACGGCGAACAATTACATTTCCGCGGCCTGCCTTCATTCTCGCCAGAGATGTTCAAATACATCGAGAACGACGACCCGATGAAGAGCAAACAGCTTAACAAGGGTATCGACCAACTAATGGACGAAGGTGTGGCACAGATGTTTGTCAACCAGTTCAACGGTAGGAAGATTATCGGCACAGTAGGCCAACTCCAGTTCGAAGTCATCCAATACCGCCTTGAAAACGAGTACAATGCTAAATGCCGCTGGGAACCTATACATCTTTACAAGGCTTGTTGGATTGATTCAGACGACCCGGCAGAGCTCGAATCGTTCAAGAAACGTAAATACCAATACATGGCTAAAGATAAAGACGGTCGTGACGTATTCCTTGCCGATTCAGGCTATGTGTTACAGATGGCGCAGCAGGACTTTAAACACATACGTTTCCATTTTACTAGCGAGTTCTAATTTTATTGATACATTAAATAATGTGAGCCTGTTATTAAACGGCTCACGTTATTTTTATACGCAATCAAGTCCTAACATGTACACTCGTAAAAACCGTGTAAACACTGCATTATTGCATCTAAATCTGACCGACAAATAAGATTAGAAACAGACACACTCATATCGCTTTCGTAAAAGGTTACCTTTTACACTCCAATAGGTTACCTTTTACAACGCAAACGACGACCTTTTGCACTGTAAAAGGTCGTCGTTTGCATTTGTTATGAATAATAGATTTGAATATAACTGTACAGGACAAAACAAGCAACATCATTATCATACAAAAAACGCCGCCCGAATGGTTATACGGCCAGCGTTTTTTTGTATGTAATCAGATTCTGATGCGAAATTAAACTTATACTTTCAAACAAATTTACTCCTTAATATTAGGTTCTTCAAGTCCGTAGCCTTTCTTCTTGTCTACCACCTTAAGTACGAAACCAAGAATAAGGGCTGCAACTCCAAGACATGCAAGCATGACAAGCGGTGCCGTATAATCATAAGAAACGGCAGCCTCCTGCGGAGTTATAAGACCGTTCTGCAAATCGGAAACGAGTTGGGGATTCGTCTTGTCAAGCACCTTGCCGATAAGCAACGGGAAGAGCCACAAACCTATGTTCTGTATCCAGAAAATCAAAGCATAGGCACTGCCGATGATTTTTGCGTCAACAAGTTTGGGGACACTGGGCCACAATGACGCCGGAACAAGAGAGAAGCTGGCTCCAAGAACAAGGATTGTAATATAGGCAATGATAATGCCTCCAACAGCATTGCCCTTGAACATAGGCAGGATGAAAGCAAATGTCAAATGGCATGCAATAAGAAGCAACGAACCTACAACCAGCATTGATGCAGCCTTGCCCTTATGGTCTACATAATTACCGAGAATCGGAGTTATACCGACAGCCAGAAGTGGGAATACAGCAAACACTGTTTCAGCACTCTGGCGCATATAACCCATATAGCAGAATACGACAAGCGCAACTACTGCTACTATCTGCATAAGCGTCCGCATGCTCTTACTCTTTGAGAAATTGCTTGCAAATGCCGCAGCTGCAACAACAAGCATTATCACATACTGAATTATGGTCACAGTATTGCCAGCCCAGAACGAATCGGGTGAAAGTTCGGTGAACGTCAAATTACACTGGAGCATGTTGACTGCATACTTCTGGAACGGGAAAATAGCTGAATAATACAGCACGCACAACAATGCTACAAGCCAGAAACCGCTACTTCTCAATATGTTGCCAATATCGCTGACCTTAAACGGGTCGTCTTTCTCTTCAGCCTCGCCGGTCTGTGCGTCGAGCTTCTTGTCCATGAAGAAGTAAACTATGAACATGATTAGGGCTATCATCAAAAGCACGACACCGAATGCAACTGAACGTGAAACATCAATGTCGCCACCAAGCTTGGCAAATACGGGTGAGAAAATCATACATGTTGCCACACCAAGGCGCGCCAATGCCATTTCAGACCCCATGGCAAGTGCCATTTCATGGCCTTTAAACCATTTTACAATGCCTCGTGAAACCATAATGCCAGCCATTTCAACACCACAACCGAAAATCATAAAACCAATCGCAGCAAACTTAGCTGACGCCGGCATACCTAGATAAAAAGGAGAAATACCTAATTCGTCAAATCCTGGAATATAATTCAAATTGTTATTGAACCAGGTTTCAAGGCTGCTGCCCATGAACATTTCTGTAACAGCATACCAGTTTATTGTTGCTCCGACAAGCATCACTGCTCCCGAAAGTACGGCGGTGAAGCGTACTCCCATCTTATCAAGGATGATTCCAGCGAAGATGAGGAAGAAAACAAACACATTAAGGAATGTCTCAGAGCCCTGCATTGTTCCGAAAGCGGTAGAGTCCCAACCGCGCGTTGACTGCATCAAGTCTTTAATCGGCGAAAGAATGTCCATGAAGATGTATGAACAGAACATCGCAAACGCAAGGAAAAACAGCACCATCCACCTTGTGGCGGCTGAATCACGTAGTGTTTTTTGTATTGTCTCAGTCATGATTTATTTGTTTTTAATTTCATTCAATAACACTGAACATGTTAAAGGCAATAGCCATGTAACACTGCAACGACCTTATTGTCTGGCAAAACCTGCAAGTAAATAATTAACCATTGCCTCTAACAAATCCTATTTATCTATACCTTATAGCATCATTTCAGCCACTTGTCAAGCCAGTTGAAGAAAGTACGCTGCCATAACACACCATTCTGGGGTTTCAATACCCAATGGTTTTCATCGGGGAACAGCAAGAGTTCTGCAGGTATTCCTCTCATACGTGCTGCGTTGAACGCACCCATACCCTGGTTGGCATTAATACGATAATCCTTCTCGCCGTGGATACAAAGAATCGGGGTGTCCCATTTGTCGACAAACTTGTGGGGTGAGTTTGCGTATGTTCTTTTTGCATTCTCAGTCTGATCTTTATTCCAGAATGCATCATCATATTCCCAATTGCTGAACCATGCTTCTTCCGTATCAGTGTACATCGATTCGAGATTGAATGCTCCGTCGTGTGCAATGAAACACTTGAAACGCTTGTCGTGGTGTCCTGCAAGGTAATAAACGCTAAAGCCTCCGAAGCTTGCACCAACAGCACCAAGTCTGTCCTTGTCTACAAACGGAAGGTTTTTGCATGCGTCATCTATCGCAGTCAAGTAATCCTTCATGCACTGTCCGGTCCAGTCGCCAGATATTTGCTCGTTCCATTCGCTTCCAAATCCTGGCAAGCCGCGCCTGTTCGGTGCTATAACGACATAACCGTTTGCCGCCATAATCTGCATGTTCCAACGGTAGCTCCAGAACTGTGATACCGGACTCTGTGGTCCACCCTCACAGAATAGAAGGGTCGGATATTTTTTAGTTTCATCAAAATGAGAAGGCAGAACAATCCAATACAGCATGTCTTTACCGTCAGTAGTCTTAACCCAACGCTGCTGAATCTTGCCGAACGTCATTTGGTCATACAAATGCTTGTTCTCAAAAGTAATTTGCTCAACTTTCGACTCTTTTTCTTTTTTGCTCGGCTTAATAACATAGAGTTCTGAAGCCTGCGACATGCTGTGCCTCTCGGCAAGCAGTTTGTTTCCGTCATTGAGAAGCTGCACCGAACCATAATCGTTCCAACCGTCCGTCAGCTGTTTTACTTCTCCCTTAAGGTTGGTTTGATAAACATTCTCGCAACCATGCCATACACTCAAGAAATAAAACAAGTTGGAATCAGCACCCCAACAGAATGCGTCCACGTTGGTATCAAGTGACTCCGTTACATAAGTTTTCTGCCCTGATTTTACGTTATAAACACACAGGCGGTTACGGTCGCTCTCATATCCGTTGCGAGGCATACTCAGCCATGCGATATACTGTCCGTCAGGTGAATACTGTGGATTTGTGTCATATCCAGGATTGTTTTTCAGATTCTCTTCCGAATTCACAGCCTGATGTTTCATTGACTTTGTGTGGTCGATTGCAGGCTCCTTGTATCCAGCAGGCTTACAAATATTGACAGTCTCCTTGGTATCAGTATTATACAGGTATATGTCCGTATCAGTTGACACTGCATACTCAACACCTGTTTTCTTACGTGATGTATAAGCAATTGTCTTTGAATCAGGACTCCAGGCGAATTGTTCTATACCACCAAAAGGCTTAACGGGACTTTCGTATGGTTCACCAAGCATGATGTCCACACCCTCTCCTATTCCATTTGCAGTAACTTCAGCAAGGAAAGGATGAGGTATTGACTCCACATATTCGTCCCAATGCCTGTAATTCATATCAGTAATGAGTCGTCCCGTAGCTTTAGGCAAGTCTGACGGATTCTCCTTGATTGTCTCATGATATGGTATTTGCTTTATCAATACAACTTTCTTTTCATCTGGCGAAAATATGAAACCATCAATTCCGGTCTTGTCGTTAGTCAGTTGTTTGCGGCCGCTACCGTCAGGATTCATTTTCCATATCTGGCCGTCACAAAGATAGGCTATCTTCTGTCCGCCATCAGTCCATACGGCATCCGTCTCGCTTTTTGTACTTGTAGTAAGCATCTTGCTATTCTTGCCGTCAGCATCCATTACGTAAATTACCGTATGGCTCTTGTTTTCCTTTACGCTGTAATAGCTTACTTGGTATACAATCCTTTTGCCATCTGGCGAAGCTTGGTAACCGCCGATACGTCCCATAGCCCACAAGGCCTCAGGAGTCATAAGGTCACTCTTAAGCGTGATGTTGTTTTTCCCGATAAAGTTCACGGTTTCTTGTGCGTTAACAGCATTGCAGCCTATGGCTAATGCGGCCGCAACCATAAATGTTTTGTTCATAATATTGTGATTTTAATATAAGGGCAGGCATAACGCCTGCCCTTATGAGGTTATTCCTACTTATTTACGGGGTTTAGCCTTTTCCTGTTGCTCGCGTTGCCTCTTTAATTCTTCAGCCTGCTTCTGCATGGCTTCGAGCCTCGCTGCAAATCCGCTCATCTTTTGCGGATTGTTCTTGTTTTCCTGATAGCGGGCTTCAAGTATACTCAACAACTTTTCATCATTTGTCGTTTTACGCAAAGTCCACATAATAGCAGCACTGAAGAACAGTGATATGAAATAATAGAAATTAAGACCTGCCGAATAATCGTTAAACATGAAGAAGAAGAATACCGGCATCAAGTAAGTCATCCAACGCATCATCTTCATCTGTTCGGCCTGGGCACCAATCATCTGGTCTTTCTGCTGTCGCATGGTAAGAACAGAATAAAGAACGTTGGCAGCGCAGAACAATATACAAGTCAGACTCAAATGGTCACCAATCAACCAAATATTCTTGTTCCATTCTATAATCGGGTCGTATGTCGAAAGATCGCTAATCCATAAGAAGCTCTCCCCTCTTAACTGTATTGCATTCGGAACAAAGTTGAACATGGCAATCCAAATAGGCATTTGTATCAACATTGGCAGACATCCACTCAAGGGGCTAACGCCATACTTTGAATACAGAGCCATCATTGCCTGCTGCTTCTGCATCTGGTCTTCAGGTTTATTATACTGTTTTGTCGCCTCCTCTATTTTGGGTTTCAATACACGCATCTTAGCTGATGACATGTAACTCTTCTTCACTAACGGATAGGTTATCAACTTAAGCAACAGAGTTATAAGGATAAGCACAAAACCCATGTTTATGTTCATGGCTGTCAGCCAATCAAAAACATAGAGAGTAAACCATCTATTGATTATTCTAAATAACGGCCATCCTAAATATACAAGACGTTGCAACTCAAGCTCCTTGTCAAATGTACTCTGTTTCTCTACCTTTCTCAATAGATTGAAATCATTAGGGCCAAAATAGAACTCAAGTTCTGTCGGATTCTTTCCGGTGGGGTCAAAAGACGTTTTCATCTTTGCAGCATAATGTTTCAGATAGCCGGACCCTTTCTCTTGTGGGATACTGGTCATCAACGAATTAGCCCCAAGATCGTCTTTGGCAATCATCACGGCACTGAAGAATTGGTTCTTAAATGCCACCCAATCGATAACATCTTCTATCTTCTTATCAACCTTTTCACTCGTTTCGCTAAGATTGTCTGTTCCGCCATCGGTCAAATGATATGTCAAAGACGAATGCTGGTTCTCAAATGTAAAACCTTTTTCCTGCTGGCGGCATCTATCCGTCCATTCAATATCAATCTTGTCATAGTTCGGTGCAAACATACCACTCAAACCATTGGCTTTCATCGAGAAATGAAGCATATAATCCTTACCAAGTTTATAATCCATCACCAACGACTTGCCATTTCCGGCGTCAGCGGTCATTGTTACAGTTGAGTCAGTAACATTTGAAGGTATGAAATATAAATCGGTAGTTATTATGTTTGTCTCTTTTCCAGCCAACATAAACTTAAGAGACTGATTTTGAGAGTCAAACAAAGTTAAGTCCTTACGGCCTTCGTTGTCCTTGAATCCCTTTATTACAGCTTTTTCAACGACACCTCCTTTTGTATTTAACGTAAGCTCAAGCTTTGAATTCTTCAAGACAACTTTTTGAGCCTTGCCGTTCAATGCCTTGTAAAAAGTTTTTGTCGTATCTTGGTTTGCCAGAGCAGCATTAGCTTGAGCTGTTTGCTTCTCGGTTTCCAACTGTTGCTCGGCCTTCTGCTTAGCTATTGCTGTTATAGAGTCTTGTTTCCTTTGTTGTGCAATTTCCTCTTCAGAAGGTTTTGTGTACCAACTGAAACCTATCAACAGTGCAGCTATCAGAACAAAACCAATAATTGTATTTTTATCCATTTTCTAAAATGTATGAATATTATTTATTACTTATTTTTATTGTTTTTGTTCTCAATAGCAGTCTTAACAAAATCAAGGAACAATGGATGCGGATGAAGTACTGTGCTTGAATACTCAGGATGGAACTGCGTACCGATATACCACTTTAAGCCCGGAATCTCCACGATCTCAACCAAATCGCTTTCAGGATTACGTCCAACGCATTTCATACCTGCACGTTCGTATTCTTGTTCAAAATCATTATTGAACTCATAACGATGACGGTGGCGTTCCTGTATATGTTCTGAATTATATATATTGAAGACACGCGAACCCTGTTTCAATACGCACTCATAAGCTCCGAGACGCATTGTACCGCCCATGTTGGTTATGTTTTTCTGGTCTTCCATTATGTCGATTACATTATAAGATGTCTTCTCGTCCATCTCCCTGCTGTTAGCATCTTCATAACCAAGGACATTACGACCGAATTCGATAACCATCATTTGCATACCAAGGCAAATACCAAACGTCGGAATGTCATGGGTACGCGTGTAATGCGCTGCAACAATCTTGCCCTCTATGCCACGTTGTCCGAATCCGGGACAAATAACAATGCCATCCATTCCGGCGAGCTTTTCTGCAACATTCTGTTCGTTCAACTTCTCGCTATTTATGAATGTAGCCTTAACCTTATAGTCATTATATGTGCCGGCCTGTGACAGACTTTCGAGAATACTCTTATACGCATCCTGAAGGTCATACTTTCCAACAAGACCAATATTAACAATCTCTGTTGCCTTATGCCTACGCTCGAGGAAAGAGCGCCATGGTCCAAGCGACGGAGTCTCGCCAATCGGCTCTCCCATCTTTTTCAGAATAGTCTCATCAAGCTTTTGTTCCAGCATACGAACAGGAACTTCGTAAATTGTAGGCATGTCGACGCTTTGTACGACTGCGTCAAAGTCAACATTACAGAAGTTTGCGACTTTCTTTCGTATGTTGTCATTAAGTGGACATTCGGTTCTAAGCACAAGTATGTCGGGCTGTATTCCAACACTCTGCAACTCTTTTACCGAGTGCTGCGTCGGCTTCGTCTTGAATTCTTTTGCCGCATTTAAATAAGGGATATAGGTAAGATGAACGCAAAGAGCCCTTTTACCAAGTTCCCATTTCAGCTGTCGTATGCTCTCGAGGAACGGTTGGCTCTCTATGTCGCCGACTGTTCCACCAATTTCAGTTATCACGAAATCATAGTTGTTCTTCTTACCAAGCAGCATCACGTTGCGCTTTATCTCGTCTGTGATGTGCGGAATTACTTGTATAGTCTTTCCCAAATAATCGCCACGGCGCTCCTTATCTATAACGGCCTTGTATATACGACCAGTAGTAAGATTATTTGCCTTGGTTGTCTGAATACCGGTGAAGCGTTCGTAATGTCCCAGATCCAGGTCTGCTTCGTGTCCGTCCACAGTCACGTAGCATTCGCCGTGCTCATACGGGTTCAACGTACCTGGGTCGATGTTAATATACGGGTCAAACTTTTGGATTGTAATGTTGTAGCCTCGGGCTTGAAGAAGTTTGCCGATTGATGACGATATGATTCCTTTACCAAGTGAGGAAGCCACACCACCTGTGACGAAGATGTACTTTGTTTCTGCCACTGTTATAATATTTTGATTATTAAATGCAAATAATAAATATGACGTGCAAAATTAAGAAAAAATGCTGATACGCCAAAATTATAATCTCTTTATTAGTGAAAAAACGACAACACAGATAATTATAAATCTCCCAACAAAAATACTCTGACACTGATTCAGCTTGTATACTAAGATTAAACATTTGTCTCAAACGAACAAAAAAAGACAAGCCGGTACGTAAACAATAATACTACAATAGGTCAAATAACGACTACTGTGACAAACGAATAATACAAAATGCCAAACATGCATCAAATTTAATTTTACAGACCGATTAATTTATGAAAATAATGTTAACTTTGCAGCGTAAACATACAATCCTAATGAAAATGAGACTGAAACTCTTTACATCAATAATATTATTATGGTGTACATTTGCCGCTTATGGGCAAAAACGGCCGCACATACGGCACAATCATAAACGCACAAATGTGGACACTGCAATCACTCAAGCATATATGGATTCGCTTAAGACATTCAAGGCGAAAACAGACTCCATATTCCGGATAAATGAATCTTTGGATACATTTCCCGAAAACGACCCTCGCTATTTCAAACTTTTCGCGCCACTTACATTTTATTATTCTGTGGCAAAATGCCGCATGGTACTTGACAAGGAAAGGCCCGATGATATCGACGCGGCGATAGACAAGGCTTTAATGACTGCATATCTGCGCCATCCCGAATATGTAGTCTCGACAGAAGACGAAATACGTAAAGCAGGTTCGTTGCACGAAGAGATAACAAAACCGCTTCGGCATAAAGTCGAATACGTCACGAAGAACGACCTGGCACATGAAAAAGCCCCTGAAGTACCATTTAAAATCATTGTGGAGAAGCCGAACTTCTGGACATTCGGCGGAGACTATTATTTACAATTCCTGCAAAATTTCGTCTCGGATAATTGGTACAAGGGAGGAGAGAGCAATTACTCAATGCTTGCCAGTGCAACGCTCATGGCAAACTATAACAACAAACAGAAAATTAAATTTGAAAACAAGCTTGAACTTAAGCTTGGATTCCAGACATCGCGCGGCGACACACTACACTCCTTCAAAACATCAGAAGACCTTATAAGATACACCGGAAAGCTCGGGCTGCAGGCCACTAAAAACTGGTACTACACATTACAACTTGTTGCTAATACACAATTCATGCGTGGCTACAAGAGTAATGATGCATTTGTATATTCCGACCTGCTGTCGCCCCTGAACATGAACTTCTCGCTCGGTATGAGCTATAACGTCAACGCATTCAACGGAAAACTTACAGGGTCTGCGCAAATGGCTCCGTTTGCATATAACTTCAAGTACGTAGGGCGCAAGGCGCTCGCCACGCAATACGGACTAAAGGAGGGGCGACACACGCTCAATGACTTCGGTTCAGAGTTCACATTCGATCTCACGTGGGTTTTCTCCGAGCTTATAAAATGGAAGACAAGGCTTTATGGATATACAACATATAAAAGAACAGAGCTTGAATGGGAAAACACAATAACCTTCCAGTTCAACAAGTACATATCATCCAACCTCTTCATCTACCCAAGATTCGATGACGGAACGTCAAACCGCAACAACGACCTAGGATACTGGCAGTTTAAGGAATACATGTCGATAGGCTTCGCATATTCCTTTTAAAAAATAAAAATAAGATCGGGAATTAAGGATATGTGTAATAAAACAGAAATATGAAACTATATACGCAATATTCTTAATTCCCGAATTCCAGATAGAATACACTATTTTGCTTCTTCCATTGTACCTTCGATATAAAGGCGCGTCATCTCGGGTTTACCGTTTGTTCTAACAGTTATCGTCTTTTTGAAATGCCCCGGAAAACGTCCCTTGCCATTATAAGTCACGCTGAGGGTTCCTTTTTGACCTGGTGCAACAGGTTTTTTCGTATATTGGGGCACCGTGCATCCACAACTTGCTACCGCCTGGTTTATGATTAGCGGAGCATCTCCTACGTTAGTAAACGTGAACGTACATTTCTGCACGGGATTACTTTCTGAGAAATTACCAAAATCGTAAGTTAGTTTGTCAAACTTTATTTGCGCCTGCTTCTGTGCCGACACATAGCATACAGACAGCATGAGCATTAACGACATCAATAAAAATTTTTTCATATTTGTTTTCCTTATTTTATGTTTTTGAAGACAAAATTAATCTATTATTCATTACATGAATGCGAATCACATCTAATTTTGCATTAATTTTACTATTTTTGTTTTTATTTTTTACTGACACACTAAGTTCACAGTGTTACAAGCTATAATGCAAATGTAAAAACATAACAAATCCAACTAAATCCAACAGACGACATTTTACATCGCAAAAGGACACCTATTGGCTCACAAAAGGTCACCTTTCATAAGATAACAGGCAACCTTTTGCAAACACATAATTAGACATTACCACAAAGCCATATCAAAATATTAGTCAGACCATGGTATATATCTGACAATCAATGAATAAACCGCTCACCGGCCATATCTGCATACCATAATCAGGAAGGCTGCATCTTTACACAATACGCAACGGCAAGCATGCAACCATCCTAACCTCATAATATCAGTTTGAACCTATATACAAGAATACCATTCCGAGCAAGACCAACAACAAGTCAACGATCTTGCTTTTGAGATTCTTTTCATGCAACAGGACCGCTCCGAACAAAAATGAAACAATAACGCTGCCACGACGAATCATCGACACAACGCTTATCATTGCACCGGGAACGCTAAGGGCATAAAAATAGACAAAATCAGCGGCACTAAGAAATATGCTTATAAAGATTATGCACCAATCCCAGCGGAACGGGGTTGTATGCTTGTGTTTAGGATACCATAACAAAAGCAACATCACACCCATCATAAAACACTGGTAAATATTATACCAGCTCTGCACGGCCATGCGGTCCAGTCCTACTCCACCGTGGCTTGGAGGAGCCATAAGATATTTGTCATAAAGGCCGCTGACTGCACCTAGCAGCGCTGCCGCCACAACAAAATATATCCAGCGGTCATGTTTAAAGTCGATACCTTCCTTTTTGCCACTACGGCTCAACATAAAGAACGATGCTACCGCCAACGCCACACCTATCCACTGGTAAAGATTCAGACGTTCACCGAATACCACAAATGCGCCTACAAGTACCATTACTGGACGAGTTGCGTTTATAGGCCCGACTATAGTCAACGGCAAATGCTTCATTCCAAAATAGCCGAAAATCCAAGACGACAGCACAATAACACTTTTCAATAAAATGTACTTGTGCATTTCCCAACCGCCACTGCCGACATGGAAGATTGTCCCGTCTAATGTGCTTGACGTTGCAGACAAGACAATAAACGGCAAGAATATCAATGATGAAAACAATGTATTCAAAAACAATACCGGAATTACGGCGTTAGCATCAAGCGATTTTTTTTTGAACGAATCATAAAAACCTAACAGCGCAGCCGACAAAAAAGCCAATAGTAACCACATGAAATTAAAACAAGTTTATTATCAGTCTTATTATTTATAACAAAGACAAGCTGGCAGTCAAACCACATAAGCCAGTGGCAAACTACAAGTCAGCCTGCAATCAAGCTATCCTTTATGCCAATCTTGTAATCAATATTCTATCCTCTCAAGAAACAATGCGTTCCCAGGCATGCTCTCGCCCGCCCCCGAACGTTTTTTACCTTCAATTATACTTCTGAATCCTGCAACATCAATGCGCCCACGCCCGACATCAACTAAAGAACCGACGACCGCACGCACCATATTACGCAGGAACCGATTGGCTGTTATCACAAAATGCCAATGCCCACAACCATCGTCAACCCAACGTGCCTCAGTAACATCACACAACGTCGTTTTCACATCTGAATTGCTTTTACAGAATGCAGCAAAGTCATCATAAAGCAAAAGCAACGCAGCGGCCTCGTTCATCTTTACAAAATCAAGATTATAAAACAACTCGCATGAATATGCCCTGCAGAAAGGGTCCTTGCGTAAATGGACATAATAATGGTACGTCCTAGACTTTGCACTGAACCGTGCATGCATGTCACTACCTACCCGGACAAGCTTTTCAGCCGAGATATCCTTGGGCAATAGCCTGTTGAGCTTATACACAATCTGTACGCAATCCAGCTCCACATCCGTGTCAAAATGCGCAACCATCATCCTCGCATGCACACCTGTATCAGTACGCCCGGCACCTACCACCTGCACATTTTCACGCAGCAACGTAGATAAAGCATTCTGCAACACTTCCTGCACAGTATGCGAATTAGGTTGTATCTGCCAACCATGATACGCCGTACCATCATATTTGAAATATAGAAAATATCTCTGCGCCATAATGCGAAAAACGTATTTGCGGGTGCAAAAGTACAAAATATATCTGTACAAGAATGTTTTTGCCATACAAATAATTTAAGCACATAGTAGAAGTTTCCTACAATACACCGTTTATGCTAACGCCAAATCAACTCAGTTAAAATTTTACAGAAAAACACACAGAAAAAAACAGTAATATGAAAAAAAACGTTTAATTTTGTCGCCAAATATATAAATAAGCGCAAACAACTTATGCAAGAAAGAATGGCATGAGCACGTAAATGCACAGTTTTACCGAATATTTTGTGTATCAGTAATTCACAATTATGGTGATTCAACCATTCTAACGTCAATAATAGGCCAGGAAAGAACCATTATAAAAATTGAAAAAGCAATCAGAACATCATGATATACCATCTGCTTCGTTTTTTTCTAAAGTTACTGTCATACATTCCTTTCCGTATGCTGTACATACTCTCCGACTGTTTGTTTTATTTTTTATATTACATCGCCCGATACCGCCGGAAGATTGTACGGCAAAACCTTACAGAATCATTTCCGGAAAAAAGTTTAACGGAAATAAAGCATGTCGAGAAAGAGTTCTACCATTTCTTCATGGATATGATTCTCGAAAGTTGTAAGCTGGCATCAATATCACCAGAAGAAATAATGAAAAGGATGAAATTTACGCATGTTGAAGACGTAAACTCACTGATAAGACAAGGTGTATCAGTATCAATATATCTAGGACACTACGGAAACTGGGAATGGGTGTCATCCATGCCGCTATGGCTTGAGAATGGAGTAACAAGTGCGCAAATATACCATAAACTGCGCAACAAAAACATGGAACGCCTGATGATGCACATACGCGAGCGCATGGGAGCCGTATGCGTAGACATGCACAAAACGGCAAGATACGCTACGAAACTGGCTGACGAAAAAAAAGTATGCGTTATCGGATTCATCGCGGACCAATCACCAAGAAAAAGGGAATCACGCCATTTCTTGCATTTCCTTAACCACATGACACCCGTATTGACTGGAACCGAAAAAATTACAAAACATTATGGTTTTGAAGCCTTTTACCTCAACGTAAAGAGAATAAGAAGAGGATATTATGAAGCTGATTTTTCAAGACTGCATGACAATTCTCGCTCACTTCCCGATTATGAATTGACGGCGCTATATTTCCAGCAATTGGAAAAAACAATCCAAAGGCAGCCGGAATTATACTTATGGACACACAACCGTTTTAAACATGCAGAAAAAACAAATGCATGAATTCAAAAAAGGCACAAACAAATGTAATCAAAGAAGCTCACACTACTATGGATATAGATTTTGTTATTACATGGGTTAACATGAATGATCCGAAATGGCAGGCGGAATTCGCGAAATACTCCGGCAACAAAGACAACACAAAAAACGGAGTCTCTGAAGCCCGCTTTCGCGATTACGGATTTCTGAAATATTGGTTCCGCGGAGTGGAAAAATTCGCCCCATGGGTACGTAAAATACATTTCGTAACAAGCGGGCAACAGCCTGAGTGGCTTGACATAAACAACCCTAAAATTAACCTTGTAAACCATAAGGACTATATACCCGAGCAATTCCTACCGACTTATAATTCGGTAGTCATCGAACGTTATCTGCACAGGATTCCTGATTTAGCGGAACATTTCGTCTATTTCAATGACGACTTCTACATCATTAACAACATAAGTACTGAGCGTTTCTTCAAAGGCGGATTGCCATGCGACATAGCAACATTCCTGTACAACCCGTCATGGTCACAATGGTATAAGAGAATAAAGAACAACCTGAAAATAATCAACCGTTATTTCGACAAGAAAGAAGTGATGAGCCGTTTCCATGACAAATGGTTCGACAAAAGTTACGGCTCGAGAGCACGCTGGAACTATATACTCAAGCCATATGGCAAATTCATTACTTTAAGGACACCGCACAATGCGCAGCCTTATCTGAAAAGGACCTTCGAAGAAGTGTGGGCTGTTGCTGAAAAAGAACTTACAGAGACATCCGTAAACAGGTTCCGTGCTTTAAGTGACTATACTCCTGAATTGTTCCGTACATGGCAAATATGCAGGGGAAATTTCGAGCCATACAATACGTACAACGACACCAAGATGTTTCCCCTCATGATTCGGCACAAGCAAGCAATAAAAGCCATTTATGAACAGTCATACTCATTGATTTGCCTGAATGACAACGTACATATTCGAAACTACGAACAGGTAATGGAGAACATTAAGAATGCCTTCGAATACATTCTCCCAGACAAATCAAGCTTCGAATGTTAATTTAACTACATATTATAAATCTATTAATATCTGTATGTTATGAATAAAGTCTTTGCTGAAATTATTGCCGGAATGATTCCGCATAAAATGACAAGGAACAGATGGCGTGGCATTCTGCGCTACGGGCTTATCAATGCAGCAAAACTGAAATTCAGATTGAAGCATGACAAAACACAGCCGAAATATTACCTTGCGGTATGTGCAATAGCAAAAAACGAAGGACCCTATTTCAAGGAATGGGTTGACTGGCACCACGAACAAGGCGTAGACAAATTTTACATTTACGATAACGAAAGTACAGATTGTACGAAAGAAGTACTGAAGCCTTATATTGAATCGGGACTGGTAGAATATATATATTATCCTGGATACAGACGACAACTGGCCGCATACGACGATTGTCTGGAAAGACACCGCTTTGACTCACGTTGGATTGCCTTCATTGATTTGGATGAATTCATTGTTCCTGTAAAAGATCATAACATACCAGAATTCCTACATAGGTTTGAAAGTTTCCCTGCTGTAGAAATAAACTGGCTTATTTATGGCAGCGGCGGAGCAAAAAAGAAAGTTCAAGGAACGATGATGGAAAGATTCAAGCATCATGCGACTCCAAGCCATTACCTTAACCGACACGTTAAGAGTATCGTCAACCCTAAACAGGTATTCTCTATGATCGGCTGTCACGAAGTAGCGAGAATATCAGGCTACGCCGCCGACTCGCACGGCAACCCGATCAAGAAACATTTCCGTGAACGTGAGCCTCAACAAGACGTCATACGCATAAACCACTACGCTGTAAGGTCATACGAGGAATTTCTAGAAAAACAAGCCCGTGGCAGAGCGAGCGGAACACAAAAGACGGTGAGGTCTGAGTATTTCGACAAGTACGACCTCAATGACATCGAAGAAGCCTGAAAAGCGTTATTTCTCGTACTGCGACTTCTCAGGGAAGCGCTTGTCAAGAAAAGCAGCAGCCCTTTTCCGGTCGCAGTCCTTGGCGTACTGCGAATCATTCATGCAGAACAGTATTGGGTTGTACCTTTCCAATTTGCCATAATGGCTTTCATTCTGTATATGAAGCCTGAACGATGTCCTTTGAGTTACGTAATGCAGATGGGCCCGCTTTTCAGCTAATGCCACATAAGAATAAATATTCCTTTGTATATCGTTTTCACTACGCACATGGTTAGGCAAAGTTGTTCGGATTTCATCTTCAAAGACTTTTGCTGCATGTTCGTAATCGCTTCTCAGGTAGGCATCAATATTGTGATGCGTCTTTCCCCCATAGTATTTACCATATTTTTTTTCTACCAACTCGGCCGAGTTGCGTATGGTTTGCACATAATTGCTCAACCGTTTCCCCTGTACCTTTTCCTTAAACAACAGTGTCCATTTCCTGAAAGGCCTACGGTTGAACCTGACTATTGGCAGACCGTCCTTACCGAAGAACGTCTCTGGCGTAACAGGCTTGTTGATAAACATGTCGTCATTGGCATAGATGAAATGCTCCGCCAGCCCGGGTATCCTGTATAGAAAATGTTCTATCACGGCAGAATTGAAACACGGCAGACAAACATCCGGCATAATTTCCTTATGATCGACTATCCTTACCCTGGCGTTCGACGTATCTAGCCATACTGGTACCTGGTTGTCTGTTACAATGAATATCCGCCTTAACCAAGGTGCATACTTGTCTATTGAACGCAAACTGTATTTCAGTTCGTCGTTGTCAGCATAACGGCCATCACAGTTGACGGCTGACTTTTCTTCTGTCTTACCTATACAAGCATTACGTTTAGCCAGCCATTGGGGGTCGTTCCCATTTACCCAAAGATATACTAAATCTATGTCCATTTTACCAATCGTACAGCCACCGGCTTTTTTAATTATATTTATTTCTCGAACTCAGACTTATCAGGAAATCTTCTTTCAAGATATTCTTTCGCCGTCTTCCTGTCTTTGTCCTTGGCGTATTCTGAATCGTTCATGCAAAAAAACATTGGATGGAATTTCTCCAATCTTCTATAATGCCGCTCCTTTTGTATCTCAACATGCATCGACTCTTTTCTTGTCACGTACCGCAGCTTCCCATGTTTCTCGGCAAGAGCCATGTAATAAAACACGCTTCGGTGGACATCGTTGTCACTACGCATGTGATTTCGGTTGTTTGCCTTGAACTCATCACGCATGATAACTTCTACAATCCTCTGAATATCACTTTTCAGGTATCCATCAATATTATGATGAGGCATTCCCGAATAATATACTCCATACATATTTTCAACTAACAGTGAGGAACGGGCAATCATCCTACTATAATTCTTCAACGGTTTCTTGCGTACATTTTCACGCCAATACCACCTGAATTTCCTAAAAGGCTTACGCGTAAGCCTGATAATAGGATACCCGTCTGACGTAAAGAAATCATCAACTGCGACCTCTTTGTTTAAATACATGTCATCATTAGAAAACAAGAAATGCTCTGAAAGTCCAGGAATCTTATATAAGAAATGCTCTATCAGGCTTGAGTTGAAACAAGGCAGGCTTTCAGCAGGCATTATCTCCTTGTGGTCAACAATCCTTATTTTCGGATTCGACGTGTCTAGCCACGCAGGCACTTGGTTGTCAGTAACAATAAATATCTTCCTTATCCATGGAGCATACATCTCTACTGAACGCAGACTGTATTTCAGCTCGTCATTGTTGGCATAACGCCCCTTGCAATTTATAGGTGAGCTTTCTTCGGTTTTACCAATCAAAGCATTATGCTTTGCCTGCCATACAGGATCATTGCCGTCCACCCACAAGTATACCAAGTCAACATCCATAATATCCTTATTATTCATCATCCTTAATTCTTTCACCTATTAGCGGATACTTTTCAATTATTGCCTTCAACGCTGCCGCATTACGGTCAGTACCCAACTTGAAGTTAGTAGTTTTCAACGACAGTTCACGTGGTTTGTGCAAGCCCTTGGGCTTGTTGTATCCAAAAGGCACTGGCACTATTGGAACACCGTTGGCCACAGCCGCTGCCCAAAACCATATATCGTCTGTCGTCGGGGCTATCTTTGTGAACAGCTCCACGTCCATCATGTCTTCCTTCAATGAATGCGGCGGATACAACACGCCACCTACGCCTGTTTGTATATTCTTAAAACCTGAATGGATTCGTTTGAACACAAAGCTGTACCATCTGTACTTGCTCCACTTGCGATATGGCTTGCCCGGCTTAATGCGTTTTGCGCGATGAGCCAATACCGCACGCGGCATCTGCTCGTGCAGTCGAAGCAGATCACGCAACATGTGCCTGTGGTAAGCCACATCGTCGTCGACCGTCACCACCACGGCCTCAGGAAAGTCGGCCAATGCCGGTATAAGCTTGCGGTACGACCGTATGTCCCTGTCATAATTGCGGATCTCAAATATTTCATTACTGTTCGACAGCTCGATCAGTTCCTGCGGGATGCCTTCCTCGCCAAACTGCGAGAATGTAAGATAAAGCACCACTCTGTCTGGCAATACAGACCCACGCAACACAGACTTGACTGCCCGCGCCGCATAAGATATGGCCGCGGGAAACGACGTCATCGACACCACAACCATTTGTTCAGCACCGTTCAACTTCATTCTTAATTGTTCATCTAAAATATGACACGCTTTACATGCGTGACAAAGATAATACAAAAAACTGACATACCCCCCATTTACAGAAAAAAATAAGCCCATGGCCCCAATTAAAGGTTTGTTGATATCGAATCAGGCAAAAACTGCCAGAAAAACAGTAAGAAACAAACCAAACAATACTAATAAAACCGGTGAAAACCAAAAGACGGCATTTTGCCGTGCAAAAGGCTACCTTTCAGGCGCTAAAAGATAACCTTTCACCACGCAAAAGGTAACCTTTCAAAAAACAAATGACTATGCCTAAAAATACTTTACACCAAAAGT
>HF986602.1 GCA_000433175.1 Prevotella sp. CAG:1058 | reverse complement strand
GTAATAATATAAAAAAGGGAACGGCTTTAAGCACATTCCCTTTTTTACAATATCAATATTTATTTTTCAAGTTTGCTGGATATATACATGTCCAACTCTTCACCACGTAGTCCAGCTTCAAGCACTTTTCCCTCTTTGTCTACAATTATTGTAAACGGAATTGCTTGGATACCATACATCTGAGCCGCACTGTTGTGCCATCCTTGCAAGTCAGACAACTGAGTCCACGTCATATTCATTGACTTTACCGCATCTGTCCACTGGGCTTTGTCCTCATCTAAAGATACTCCTACGATACCAAGCCCCTTGTCTTTATACTTATTATATGTATTGACAAGATTCGGCATTTCCTGCCTGCACGGGCCACACCAACTTGCCCAAAAGTCAATGACAGTTATCTCATGCCTTGCAAACTCGTCGGTTACTGATACTTCATTTCCGTCCATATCAGCCATTGAGAAACTAATCACCAACCCTTGGTCGGCGCTATCCGCACGTTCGGCTTGCTGTTCCACGCCAACATCGCTGCCGCTTATCGGCACCGCATGCTTGGAGTTTCCCGAGCCACATGCCGCAAACATTAAAATGGCAAACGCGAACAATGCCTGAATGCAACGTGTCTTCATATATAAGCCTTATACCAAGTATTGAGAACTGATGCTCTCGTTATTGACAACCCTGCGTATCGTCTCGGCAAACATGTCTGCAACAGACAATTGCTTAACCTTTGCACAACGGTTTGAATATGGTATAGAGTCCGTAAATACCATTTCCTCCAAAGCTGACTTCTGGATTCTTTCGCTTGCCGGACCGCTCATTACACAATGCGACGCACAAGCCCTCACACTCTTCGCGCCAGCCTCTTTCATAATGTCGGCAGCTTTGGTTATTGTACCTGCAGTGTCAACCATGTCGTCAATGATAACGACGTTCTTACCTTTAACATCGCCGATTATCTGCATACTGTCAACAACATTAGCCCTTGCACGGGTCTTATTGCATAAAACGAGTGGACACCCAAAGTATTTTGCATACGTGTTCGCACGCTTACTTCCGCCGACATCCGGTGAAGCGATGACGATATCATCCAGTTTCAGACTCATCAAATATGGAAGAATCACACCTGAAGCATAAAGATGGTCCACGGGAACATCAAAGAAGCCCTGGATCTGGTCTGCATGCAAGTCCATGGTAATAAGACGGTCAATGCCTGCAACACCCAACAAGTCTGCTACCAATTTGGCACCTATACTGACACGAGGCTTATCCTTACGGTCCTGGCGAGCCCAGCCGAAATAAGGTATTACGGCATTAATGCTCTTGGCAGAAGCACGCTTGGCTGCATCGATCATGAGCAATAGCTCCATTAAGTTGTCAGAATTAGGGAATGTGCTTTGCACAAGAAAGACATCACGCCCACGAATCGACTCCTCATACGACACTGCGAACTCTCCGTCAGAGAATTTCGTGACCAAGAGATTGCCTAAAGGGCAACCAAGACTGTGACAGATTTTTTCAGCCAGGTATCTGGTATTTGTGCCAGAAAATACCATGAAAGAGTTTTTCTCACTCATTTGTCTTTTTTTATATGTAAATTGTTTGATTTTATGATACAACTTTCCTCAATTTCTCGAAATGGCTTATAAGCTCCTTGTAATCCAACTCGCTGTGAATGTTAAACTTATTCCAAAGAGCCTCGCACACCACAACACCGCCAAACCCCAAATCCTTAGCCTCCCTGACATTGTCCAGGCTCAAGCCTCCCAATGCGTAAACGCGCTTATCAATAAGTCCGCGACTTGCCAAATCCTCTAATTGGGGTCTGCTTAAAGCCTGATGAATACTATCATATTGCTGTTTCCCGAATACGCCGTATAAAAATACATACTCCGACTTTTTCTTCATATATGCCAACTTGTCGACATCATAACAAGTTCTGCTATATTTACCCTTGTAATCCGCAGGCGGCTCCTTATCCTCAAAATCCAAGTGTATACCGGAAAGGCCATATTCGTTTTTCAAGTAATAGTTCTCATGTACGGTAATCTTGCCATACATGGATTCAGGCAGAAGCGACAACAACCGTTCTGAATACATAGGCGATGCTCCTGGTTTATACAAATGCAAATTATCCATGCCTTCGTCAAAGAGGGCAGTCAATATCTTGTCTTCTTCAACAAAGAATGTAGGTTGTGTCATTATAACAAGCTTCATCGCAGACTTACATTTTTCAAAATGCAAATGTATAAAAAAAATGTCAAACAGCCAATCTATATGAAAAAAAGTTGCTTCATACAGTTAAATACCCAAAAAGTAGGGTTACATGACTCAAAACCATACATGATTGCGGCACAAAACCAAATAATAAAACAATAATAATGTAAATTTTACAAATGAAACACTTTTGGAAAAACATAGACTTTCCATCATACTTATGAACATACAGATTAAGCCTGTTTTTTACATTAACAAAAACGCTGTAAACCAACGCCTTACCAAAAGGTTATCTTTTACATCGCAATACGTTACCTATTACAAGACAAAAGGCCACCTTTTAGAACGTAAAATGCCACCTTTTACGGTTCATCCGCAGTTTGTTTGGATGTTA
>HF986601.1 GCA_000433175.1 Prevotella sp. CAG:1058 | reverse complement strand
ATCTTTTTATATTCTACATAGTCACGAGGTAGTCCTAAATATTCTACGACAGTGTCTTCTATGCGATCTATAAACAAGTTATAGCAAATAACTATAGTCAAAAGTAAGTGAAATGCGAATAATTCGTTTAAAAGTTGTATCTTTACGGCATGGAAATGCAGTTGTCGACATCAGAAATAGAAAATTTACGTAAACTTCAACGGAATCTAGCCGGAAGTTCCGACTATGCCCGTGTGACTTGCATTCTGATGTTGGGCATGGGCAATTCTCCTTCCTTCGTGGCTTCATGCCTTGGAATAGACGTTTCCACCGTATACCGTTACCGTTCCGCTTATTTGCACGGCGGTGCCGATGAACTTCTGGAAAACCGCCACAAAGGTTATTGGGGGCTTCTTGACAGCAGACAGTTGTCCGCCTTGCGCAAGGAACTTCGTGAGCATATCTATACGGATGCCAAGAGTGTGGCAGAGTGGATAAAGTCCACATTCGGCGTGGAGTACACGCCCCAGGGGGTTGTAGACCTGCTGAACCGCATTGGTTTCACCTATAAGAAGACATCGGAAGTCCCTTGCGAGGCTGATGCCTCCAAGCAGGCAGCCTTTGTCGGAGAACTTTCCGAAATCCTTTCCGGTATGCCGGAAGATGCTGTGGTTTATTATGCCGACGGTGTTCATCCGACCCACAACAGCCGTTCCACTTATGCGTGGATAGAGAAAGGCGAAAAGTTGGAACAACCGACCGTCAGCGGTCGTGACAGGGTGAACATCAACGGGTTGCTTAACGCGCATGACGTGACAGACGTGATAGCCCATGATTGCGAAAGCGTCAATGCCGAATCCACAAAAGAAGTTTATCAGGCGGCCTTGGACAGGCATCCGGAGGCCCCGTTCATCTATATCATTTCCGACAATGCCCGTTATTATCACAACAAAAAGCTCAAGGAATGGGTGGACGGGACAAAAATCAGGCAGATATTCCTGCCGCCCTACTCGCCGAACCTCAATCTGATTGAGAGGCTTTGGAAATTCCTCCGCAAGAAGGTCATCAATACCGGTTTCTACAGGACAAAAGAGAAATTCAGGCAGGCCGTTAAGGATTTCTTCGACAATATCGGAAACTATAAAGAAGAGTTGGAGTCACTTCTGACTCTTAAATTCCGTTTGTCTAATTCGCAAACCATTTCTTTTTGACTATAATTCGTGAACAGCTGTTTTGATAAGTTGCAGATATTGAGCAGCAAAATCCTCGTTATGAAAATCATTGTAC
>HF986600.1 GCA_000433175.1 Prevotella sp. CAG:1058 | reverse complement strand
AGATAAAGGAAACATTGTAGCTTCCGCCTTATGTCGGTTGGTGCGATGAGTTCCTTTTATCGTTTTGTCGTGATGTGAGGCATTTTGTGATTTTGAAACAACGGAAAGCGGTTTCATCCAATCTGTCCCGCTTTCCGTTGTTTTTTTTGTTAGGACTTGGAGTTTGAACCTTTTTCGTGTCAGGCATTCTTTTCCGCCTGTTGTTTAAGAAGGTCGCGTATTTCGGTTAACAGTTTTTCTTCTTTGCTTGGCTCTGTCGGTTTTGCCGCTTCGGCATCTTTCTTTACGCCTTCGTTCTTCTTGACAAGTTTGTTAATGCCTCTTAGCATAAGGAAGACGCAAAGTGAGATGATGAGGAAGTCGAAAGTGGTCTGTATGAAGTTGCCGTAATTGATGGTTGCCGGTGCAAGCTTTTCTATGCCCATGTCGAAAGCGGGCAGAGTTACTTTAAGGTCGGTCAGGTTGACGCCTCCTATGAGCCAGCCTACCGGAGGCATTATGAGGTCGTTGACTATTGAAGACACTATTTTGCCGAAAGCTCCGCCGATGATTACGCCGACAGCCATGTCGACAGCGTTGCCTTTTATGGCGAACTGCTTGAATTCGTTTATTAGTTTACCCATGCGCTTTTCCGCTATTTTGTATTATGTGATGACCTTTACTGCAAAGATAAAATATTTTATGGCAAATTTGTCATCGGGTGCGTAAAAGTTGCTTATTTGTGATGCGGCTCCACTGCTGTAGCACCACACACCGCAGGCATGTGCTTTTGCTACGTCTGGAAAACGTGTGCTTTCGGTACGTTGCCCGGTTCATTGTACCCAACTTGGTTTACGTATGGAAACCAATACCACTGTCAAGATAGAAGTGCAACACCA
>HF986599.1 GCA_000433175.1 Prevotella sp. CAG:1058 | reverse complement strand
TATGCCGTAGTTCTTTATCGTGGCGCTGTTGTTATATTCGCTGCCGGCAAGCTCATACCATTCATCGTCGTCAGGGCGTCCGTTCATGTTGCGGTCGAACGCCACCATCACAATGCCCGGCTCGCAACTTCCTCCCCGTTGTTCGGCATATCCGGGTATGTCGGAATAGAAAGAGTTGCCTTTTATGTAGAAGTCTTTCTCGCCCGGCACGTTCACCACGGTGTGGTCGAAGGCAAACGTGACGTAGCCTCCATAGGCGCCGAGAGTTATCATCACGTCGTTCACGAGGTCGTCCTCGGCCTTCTGCCTCATTGTCTCGGCATCGTCGCCAGGCTCATAGATGGGCATCGTGTTGACAAACTGGCCCGGAGCAGGACAATATTCATACACGCTTGCCGTATAGGGACTATACTCCACTTCCTCGTGAAGCACCGTTACGGGAAACGTGTGCTTATATCCTTGGTCGCCATCGTCAAGCTCGAAGGTAATAACATACTCGCCTTCGTGCTGCGCGAGAAAGACATACTCGCGGTCGGTTGAAAGGAGCGAGTCGGCGCCCGATGCCGTCCTGACGGTCCAACGGTAAGTATTGCCTGTATAGGCAGGAGCAAGTCTGAGTTTCTTCATGCGCTCGATGTAGTAATAGTCGTTAAGGCCCGAACTTACGTTGTCTATGTCGCGCTCGCACGAACACAGCCACACTGACGCTGCCAAGGCGCAAAATGCAATGATGTATGTTCTTGTTTTCATCAGTATTCTTATTTTTTTATGAAGCACATGTGGGCAGGAATGTCGCCCGTGCGCACGCTCCATTTGTGTTTTCCGTCTTTCGAATAGCAGTGAAGCACGCCGCTCGACACGTAGTTTTTGGCGTCGGTGATGTATATGTCGCCTGTGTCGGGGTATATGCTGATGCCATACGGAATGGTGATGTCGGCCTGAGTGCCGTCGGTTATGAACGAGTCGCTCACGCGCTGCAGCGTCTCGGTGTTTATTATTCCGTAGGTTATGGTGTTCTGCTGGGTAAAGTTGTTCCACTCGGTGCTGTAGTAATAGAGCGAGTCGCCGCTGATGCAGAAGTTCGAGCAGGGAATGTTGAGCGTGTCAGTTACTTCCATCTCGTTGCGTCCGCTCTTCTTCTGGAGCACGTAGAGATTAGAACTTATGGTCTCATAGTCGCCTCGCGACGTAACCCAAAGCCGTCCGTGGCGGTCGGCCCTGATGCGGTGGAGGTTGATTCCTACAGGTATCTTCTGCATCTGCCTGAACCCTTCAAACTCTATCACCGACACAGTGTTGTCGTAGTTGGGCGCCATGTAGCCGCCGGAGTTGGCCACATAGAGGTATTCGCCGAGCACTTCGAGCTCTTCGGGCTGGTAGCCCACGGTGCATTTGTCCACCACCTTGAGCGTGAGCGTGTCCACCTTGTA
>HF986598.1 GCA_000433175.1 Prevotella sp. CAG:1058 | reverse complement strand
AGATGCGCTTTTGTACAATGGGAATAACAATAAAATAAGAGGCTAAGACGGAGCAACGCTCCCTTAGCCTCTTACATTATAAATATGTCTTACGTATTTACAGATTGTCTATAACATTGCAGATGTCACCGAAGATGCGGTCGAGTTCGCCAAGACCGTTGATGTGGTGATGAAGGTTCTCTTTTGAGTACCATTCAATCAGCGGAGCAGTCTGGTTGTGATAAACGTCGAGACGCTTCTTTATTGTCTCCTCGTTGTCGTCAGAGCGTCCGCTCTCCTGACCGCGTTTGATGAGGCGTGTCATCAGTTCGTCCTCGGGAACGTCGAGCTCTATCATAGCTGCAATTTTGTGTCCGCGCTCGTTGAGCATGCTCTTCAGAGCCTCTGCCTGCGGTATTGTGCGGGGGAAGCCGTCGAAGATGACACCCTTGTGCTCTTTTCCGAAGCTGTCGTAAACGCTTGCAAGGATGCTTACCATCAGTTCGTCAGGAATAAGCTGTCCTTTGTCGATGTATTGTTTGGCAGTTTTTCCCAGTTCTGTCTCGTTCTTGATTTCGTT
>HF986597.1 GCA_000433175.1 Prevotella sp. CAG:1058 | reverse complement strand
TGTTTAACTCGTCCCATTTTAACGGGACACTAATGATACAAAAACTAAATCAGATTTAGTTAGGTCGTTATGCTTTTTTCTTTGGATATGTATGTTATTTGTTTACATTCCGGGCTGTTTGCGGCATGAAAAATGACAATACGAGGCCGTGCCCGTCGTGAGCGTTATTCTTTCTTATGCCGTTATTGAAGGCTTAACCCCTTGCCGTTTTTTTCAAGTTTAAAGAGTCTGCTACCTCTTTCCTTATCTTCCGCCAGCTCGGCATCTGTTTAAGCTCGCGCCGTATCGGAGCGTCGTACAGCAGGAAGAGCAGAAAGAGCAGTATGCAGGCGTAAGCCGTCCAGCCGTAAAGTTGCTTTATGCTTATTTCGGTAATGTTCTGGAAAAATGTTTCCATGTAGGCTGCGATGTCTACGCCAGTCCGTCCTGCGGCGACTTTGTCTATTGCGGCCCCGTATCGTGACGTGTTGTCTTGAATGTAGTAGTCCAGTCCGCGCGTGTAGACGGCGGCTCCGATGACTCCTCCCATTACCATGTGGAGCATGTTGAAGACGGACAGGGCCTGGAAGAAGTGCTGGAAGGTCATTATCTCTTCAAGGCATGTCATGAACGTCGCACTCAGCACGGCGTATGCGAAGCCGCGGCACACGGTAGGCAGGTAGAGCTGTGAGATGTGTATGTCTGGCGACAGGGTGAAGTAAAATATAACGAGGTAACAGATAATTCCTGCCAGCCCTACTATGATGAGCCGCAGGTAGTTGTACCGCCTTACGTGCATCCACCAGTATGCGAACAGGCAGCCCGACAATACTCCGGCCAGCATGGGCCAGTCGAGCTGTACGCCTGTCAACGTGCCGTAGTGCATGACGCTTTCAAGATAAACTTCCTCGAGGACATGCTCCGTGGCGAGGAACATCTCCACAAGCGTAATCAGCACCAGTATCGGCAACAGGTGCCGGTAGGTCCACATCTTCGGTTCCAGATACGGATGCCGTATGGCGCGCATGCGGCCGATGCAGGCTGTAAGGGTCGCCGCCGCGGCAACGGCAAGGCTGCGCATTACCGGGCTGTGCCACCAGTCGTAGTATTCGCCGTAGTTGAACATGTAGGCTATCTCGATCAGGAATACCGCCCACAGCAGTCCGCCCAGCCAGTCGATGCCTAGCAGGGGGAACTTCTTGACCATGCGGAAGTGACGCGTGCATAAGGTTAGGATAAGCAAATCGGCAGCCATCACTCCGCACATGAATAGTTGCATGTAGTCCCAATGGTAATAATACATAATGTAAGTTGACAGAAGGTCTGACGCCTGCATGCTGCCGAGAATCACAATGTGCAGTAATGGAAAGAATACTGTGAAGTCGCGCGTCGGCGTCATCCACAGCTGTATGTTCGACATGCACTCGAACGTTCCCTGTATCTTGCACACGCCCTCGATGAAGCACACCAGCCAGAGCAGCGGCAGCAGCGTTATGTGCGGCGCGGCCAGGTTGCACAGCAGCACGCCTGCCGCCGCCCAGCACAGGAGCGTCTTGTTGGTGAAGCGGAACTTCATGCGGAACAGCAGCGGAAAATATATTGCCATGCCCGCCAGGTTGGCGTAAAGGCACATCTGCAAGTCCTCGCGCACCAGCGAGGTTTCGCCCATCATCTGGTTCAGCGTGCCGAGATACAGGCCGCCCGACAGCTGGAACGTCACCGCAATGAATACGTAGATCCACGGGCGCAGCTTCTCGGGGACGAAGCCCCTGAACATCGGCATCGAGAAAGGCATTGGTTTAGGTGCTCCGCTCATACTCAATATTTTACTTTACATTCTACGTTGAATCCAGCCCTCAGGCGTTTCACCTGTGCGGCGTCGTTGCCTTTCAGGCGTATGCGTACGGGCACCCTTTGCTCCACCTTGACAAAGTTTCCCGTGGCGTTGTCCTGGGGTATTATTGAGAATGCCGCTCCCGTTGCGTCGGATATTGATTCTACCACACCTTTGTATTCCACACCCGGCACGGCGTCGGCGGTGAACGTTACTTCTGCTCCTTCGTGTATGTTGGGCAGCTGCCTCTCGCGGTAGTTGGCTATTACCCACAGGTCGCCGTTGTCTACTATGTCGACCATTGTCTGTCCGGGCTGCACCAGCTGCCCCTCGTGTATGTCCTTGTGGCCGGTCACGCCGTCGCAGGTGGCCACGATTACCGTGTACGACAGGTTCAGGCGTGCCAGCTTTACCGCAGCTTCGGCCAGCCGTATGTTGGCGGCGTTCTGTCCCAGTCGTTGTGTCTGCTCGTTTTTCGAGAGCGATGTCGACTGTTTCATGCGGCGCATCTGTTCGTATTTGGCGTCAAGTGCGTCGTATTCGGTCTTTATCCTGTCGTACTGCTGCCTTGTCACGGCGTCTTCCTCCAGCAGTTTGCGGTACCGTTCAAGCTCCTTTGCGGCGTTGGCCCTCTGCACGCGCACCTCTTCTATCGACGCGTCGTTCACGCTAATGTTGTTCTGCGTTGTGGCTATGCCGGCGTTGGTCACCTGCTGTCCGGCCAGTGCGTTGGCAAGGTCGGCCTCGGCCTGCGCCAGGCGGAGCCTGAATTCGGAGTCTTCTATAATGAGCAGGGTGTCGCCCTTGTGCACGGTCTGGTACTCTTTGAAGTAAATCTTCTTGATGAAGCCCTGCACGCGGGTGTTCACCGGCGTGATGTGCTGCTTTACCTGTGCGTTGTCGGTGTACTCGACGTTGCCAAGGTGGATGAAGCGCGAGCATACGTAAGCCAGTCCGGCAACCAGCAGCGCGATTATGACTGTATTGTAAATTGACTTTTTAACTTTTCTTGTAATCATGACTTGTCTTTTTTATTTGTTTATCTTTATAACCAATGGCGGACTCCTCGTGCCGGCTACTTACAGTTTGTTGCATGCCGGTGGCTTTTGCTTACGGTTTTAGCCTGTCTTGTCCTGGCAAAAGTTGACACATTTATGAAC
>HF986596.1 GCA_000433175.1 Prevotella sp. CAG:1058 | reverse complement strand
AACATCCAAACAAACTGCGGATGAACCCCTTTTACAAATTCTCAGTTTCCACGCCGTCGCCATAAGTTAGTTTTGCAGGCAACAAGGTCATCATAATCAACTTGTCAAATAATTGAATTAACAAACAACTGGACCGCTTATATTGACGATATGTATTAATATAAAAATCACCGTCCATGATGGAACATGCAACTATTAACACATACTCCATATGAACGGTAATAAGCTGAAATTAATTATTAGATGCAGGTTTTCTATTTTGTAACACGGAACCAGTCGGCATCGAGCCAACCGCGGTTAGTCTTACCGGCAGGTTCGGCTGACACGAACCCCATTTTCGCTCCAATCCACTTTCCTTCGCGCATAGCAAACACTGCACCTGCGTCTTTATACTTCTTACCGTCAAGACTGTAAGCAAAACTACACTTACCATCATCAACCTTCATACGCAGATAAATATCTTCATGTATTCCCGGCTGATAATCCACTGTGTCCACCTCGGTCGGTGCCAGCGTGGCTATCACTTCAACAGCCTCGGCCCTACCCTTGTCGGCGTCCTTGCAAGTTATGCGTTGCAGTTGGAACTTGTCACCTACCCTTTTTACGACAAGTGCAGAATAGTCAAGTCCCATCATGATAACTCCACCGAACTGGTTTTGGTCTTTGGCCGTAAAGCGTATCTTCGCCGTTGCGGTAAACTTGTCGGCAGGAGTCTTCTGAAGCAATAGATTGGGCACTTCCCACAAATTTATGAAATTGTCGCTAAGCTTATGCGTGTAAACCCTGAACTTACCGAAAGCCGTCGGCATGCCGAAAGTCTCGTCGTAGTTGGCATGCCACTGCCACTGCTTGCCCATAAAAGGCGAATCGAACTCGTCGCTCTCAACAGGGTTTTGTACCGGCCACGTTTTCGACGTCTTTGGCTTGCGGTACGTCGTGACAGGGTCGCCGCAATAGTCACCGTCCTTGTCTATACCCATAACAGGCCAGTTGTCTTTCCACGTAACAGGCTGGAGATGTACTACACGGCCGTAACACCCTTTATCCTGGAAGTGCAGGAACCAATCCTCGCCAAAAGCTGTATGCACCCATGCACCTTGATGAGGCCCGTTAACATCGCTCTTACCCTGGGCCAGCACAATCTTGCTCTCGTAAGGGCCATAGACATTCCTTGAGCGCATGGCAACTTGGAATCCTGTCGGTACTCCGCCGGCCGGGAACATTATCCAATACCAACCGTCACGCTTGTAGAATTTCGGGCCTTCGCTCGTGCGGAACTTTGTACCGTTACCGTCAAAAACGATAACAGGCTTGCCTATCGCACGTGTCCCGTCGGCAGAAAGTTCGCGCACAACAATCACGGAAGCAAAGCGCGAGCGGCTGTTTGCATAAGCGTTTACCAGATAACAGCGTCCGTCCTCATCCCAAAGCGGTGTTGTGTCAATCAACCCCTTGCCAGGAATCACGCACACAGGCTCTTCCCATTTGCCGGCGGGATCTTTGGTCTTGACCATCATCACCCCATAGTCCGGGTCGCCCCAATAAATATAAAATTCACCTTTATGGTAACGTATAGAGGGTGCCCATACGCCTTTTCCATGAGAAGGGGCGTCATAGACTTCGGTAGGATATTGATTTTCAAGCGCATGCCCAATTATCTCCCAGTTTACCAAGTCCTTGGAATGAAGTACCGGCAGTCCTGGAATGCAGTTGAACGAACTTGCCGTCAAATAATAATCCTCACCTACGACACAAGCATCAGGGTCGCTGTAATCAGCGTTGATTACCGGGTTTGTATAAGTTCCGTTACCGTTGTCAGGGCACCACGCCTCCGACCTGTACTGTGCGTTAACAAGCAACGGGACTGACGCCAATACCATTAAGATTTGTTTTTTCATACAGATTATAAGTTTGTCATTTATTAAAATAAAACGCCATGTCATAAAACCTTTACAAAATGGCAATCAATATTGTCGAATTTAAGTTTGTAATTCACATCATGAATTATGTGCATCAACTGCGGAGGCTCAGCCGGCGAAGAGTATTGCGAATTGGCAACATGTCCCATTGTACGCCTTACATTAATCTCGACACATGGATGCAACAGGAACCTGCCGGCATTTCCACCTGCAACAACCATCATGTCAACCCCCAACGGACCTTCATACCGTGCAAACGGCATCAATGAAAAATACTCAATAAACCTTTGCTTTACCGTCTCGACAAGGCTTTCCGGCAGATACTTGCATAACATCGACATTTTCTCATCTTCACAGGCGACAAGATTGCCGGCATAATTGCTCTTATTTGTCTCAAATATCGAAAGCCCGCAATATTCAACGCTTCCACCACCTTTCGAACGGAATTCAAGAGCAAAGTCTTTCACCTTTTTATAATACGGCTCAACCATCAGCCCGCCTTGTTTCTCAATCACATTGGCAATCCATCCTCTGGTTGAAGCACCAATACTGTGGTCAATATAACGAACGCCGCGGCCACTACTGCTCCATAGAGTCTTAACCACAATTCTGCCAAAACGCTGCATGGCATAGTCAACCTCCGCAAACGAGTTGCAGAAACAACTTTCACCACATGTAAATTCCTCGATGCCCGAACGCAGGTATGACAATGCACATGTAGTATTGCGTCGGTCGGCCAAGCTACGTATATAAGACAGGTAACCATCCGACGGAAGCAAAGATTCGGGAATACCAGCATTCAACAAAGTCTGGCGGACAACTTTATCCCAACCCCATGGTTCGAAATGTGAAAACATAAGATGCTTGATATCGTCGATTGTGACAAAAAGCACGTCTGCATGTGGCCGATGGCACTTGTCCAATGCCTTCAAAGCAAAAAGTACATCGTCGACAAGCACAAAGTCGCCGTCATGTGCCCATAAAGCCGGCAAGAAACCTAAATTCATCTTAAACTCCTGTATGGCATGCGGCAACGTTATTGCCGTTTTATCGCACGCTAAAGCCATTTCGTGCTCAGGATTGAAAATATGTAACTTCACGTCTGATATAGAATACTTATTTAAAATTGGAATGATACCACGACCAGTAAAAGGCAACGATAACGGATTGAGTTGTTACATACCGCCTAAAACAAGCCTGACTAATCGTGTTCATCCATACAAATCCGGGTACAAAGATAATGGAAATAGAGAGTATAACAAAACAAAAATGCGGCAACACCCGATATTTCACACAAAATCCATTATCTTTGCATTAAGAAGTTACGAAAAGAGTGTAATTTATTGGAAATGAGCGTA
>HF986595.1 GCA_000433175.1 Prevotella sp. CAG:1058 | reverse complement strand
GGGATGAAGTCGATGGCGGCATCGAGCGAGCCTTGCACCTGCGTGAGGCTCTGCCTAATCTCGGGCACGTGCTGATGACTGAACGCCTTGTATATGCTCAGGTTGTTGTTGCGCCAGCTGAAATGCGTTGTCGCGCCGGGCTTCTGTCCTGCGCCCGTGCTGCCCGTAATGGCGTTAACGGCAACGTCGTCGCTGATAAGTTGCATTGCGGCGGCAGGCAGCAGACCGAGCTGTATGCAGGTGGCAAAGCATCCGGGGTTAGCCACGTGCATGGCGTTGGCTATCTTGTCGTGGTTTATTTCAGGTAGACCGTAAACATAGTCGTTGCCCGGCTCTGCCAGACGGAAGTCCTGTGCAAGGTCTATTATCTTGACGCCTGCCGGTATGTGGCTATCTTGTCGCGGTTGATTTCGGGCAGGCCATAAACATAGTCGTTGCCCGGCTCAGCCAGACGGAAGTCCTGCGCGAGGTCTATTATCTTTACATTGGCCGGTATGTCGTGTTCCTGAAGGAACTGACGGCTCTTGCCGTGGCCGAAGCAGAAGAACACAACGTCGACTTTATCAAACGGCATCTCCGACGTGAAGCACATGTCAGTGTCGCCGTAAAGCCCTTCGTGTACGTCGGTGACAGGATTTCCTGCGTTGCTCTCGCTGTTGGCAAACACAATCTCGGCTTGCGGATGGTTAATCAGCAGTCTTATAAGTTCGCCGCCGGTATATCCAGCGGCACCAAGTATTCCGATTTTCATTATTGTTTTATTTGGGAGCTATGGGAGTTATGGAAGTCATGGGAACTATGGGAGTTATGAGAGATTATGAGAGTTAAAGACAAATGCCTCGCTGCCATAAAACAACTCGGCATTTGGATTTTTCACTTTTCACTTTTCGTTTTTCACTCTTCGTTCTTTACTCTTCACTCTTCACTTAAAAAAACTATCTTTCCTCGTCCTCGTGTATTCCGTAATAAACTCTCAGCGGCGTGCTCAGCACTTTGATGAAGCCCTTTGCCTCTTCGGCTGTCCAGCCGTGCTGCATCTCGCCATACTCTCCGAGCTTGGACTTGAGCAGGTCGTCAGCAGAATCAACGCCTACGCACTCGAAACCTAACGGACGGAGCTTCAGTATGGCCGTACCGTTTACGTTGCGCTGGCTGCTGGTGAGCATAGCCTCGATGTCGGGCATTACAGGCTCAAGATACTGACTCTCGTGCA
>HF986594.1 GCA_000433175.1 Prevotella sp. CAG:1058 | reverse complement strand
CTATTGTATATTGAACTTAATAGACAAGATTATTGACATTTTATATATATTTGGAGTCAGATAAACGCTTTATTAAATTTTAATTAATTCAACTATGAAAAAAACTTTACTTTTATTTTGTTTGGGACTTACTGTTCAGAGCATTTCAGCAGCTGAAGTCAATCCGTTCCAGAACGATGTAAACAAGGTTGCTGCCGTTTCAGACGGTACTATGTGGAAAGACCTTGCAGCCGAGAGTTTCGATGGTGGCGACGGTACGGCTGAATCTCCTTACCTCATAAAGACTGCCGAGCAGCTGGCTAAGGTTGCCAAGGATGTTTACGATGGCGACACTGATTATGCCGACACGTATTTCAAGATAACAGCCGACATCGACCTTGACGGCCACGACTGGTATCCGATTGGATATAACTATTCGACAGGCGAGGAACTGGTAAACAACTACTTCAGAGGTAAGTTTGACGGATGCGGCCATAAGATTACCAACCTTACAGTTCCGCAGATGGCTGAATACAGATCATCAGGCCTGTTCGGAAGTACTGAGGAAGGATTTGAGCTAAGAAACCTTACCATTGAGAGTGGCGACATCACCGGCGAGATGGTTGTAGGAGCGTTTGTAGGCTCAAACAACGGTATCGTTGAGAACTGTGTAAACAAGGCTAAGGTGTCATGCTTCTTCTATTATGTAGGCGGTATCGTAGGCTCTAATTACCGACAGGGCACCGTTAAGCACTGCACAAACTACGGATACATACTTGCCGGAAACGAAAGCGCAAACGGCATGTCGGCTGGTGGAGTAGTCGGCTCAAACTACAACATGGTCGAAGAGTGTGCCAACTACGGCAATGTTGAGACCATGACAACAGGCGCAGGCGGCATCGTTGAACTGATGGAAGGCGGCACCGTACGCAACTGCTTCAACAGGGGCGCAATAAAGGGTCCCGAGCGTCTTGGCGGCATCATAGGCGAAGCTCTCGGCCGTGGCGGCAACTGCGAGATTTACAACTGCTACAACGCAGGCACAATCAACGCCGATGCAATAAATGCAGGCGCAATACTGGGCCTCGGCATGTTCATCAGCTCAAACAAGCTCACCATCAAGGACGTGTACAACAACTCTGACATCTTCTCAGGTTCATCTTGGGGCTCAGTTGCCGACTTCATGGGCAACTTCGACCTGACCGAGGCTACTTTCATGACTACTGACGAGATGAAGGCTGACGACTTCGTGACCAAGCTAAACAGCCTGAGCGGTTCTGAAGAAACCGTCTGGATGGCCGACACCAAGAACATCAACGACGGCTACCCGATACTGGGCTACATGGAGAACATAAGCACAGGCATCACAAGCCTGGCGGCAGGCAAGGACTTCAACGTTTACGCTGCTGAAGGCGCCATCGTGGTAGAAGGTGCAGAAGGCGAGCCCATGCAGGTTTACACCGTAGGCGGACAGATGGTTTACAGCGGCAAGGCTGCCAGCGTAAGCTCGAAGGCCGGACTCTACGTAGTACGCGTAGGCAACAAGGCTTACAAGGTTGTCGTTAAATAACCTTATAATACAAGATAAACAAATAAAAGGAAACAGTGTAAGGCGGCTTGCCTTACACTGTTTTTATTTATAACTGCACGACGGTCTGCTGAACCGACAGGGCAGGTAGAGTGCCTTACCGTTACCTGCCGCCCAGCAGCTGCTCGTACATCGCCACATACTTTGCCGCCACCTTGCGGTAGTCGTGATGCTTCCTTACAAACTCCATGCTCTGGCGCGACAGCCGCTCAACGTTGCCCTCTGTCAGCAGGGCGCGCTCCAGGCATGCCACATTCTCCTCGAAACTCTTCACCGGGCTTACGTTAATTATCGGCCTTAGCTCCTTTTCGCCTATGAATCGGTAGAAGTCTTCCTCGCCGCCGCCTATCACCACTGTGCCGCGCGCCATTGCCGCCAGCGAGTTCATCGACGGCGTGTAGCTGTACAGCTGGTCCACCTGCACGTCGGCACGTTCGAGCATGGCGCAGTATTCATCGTAGGGCACGTCCTCTACGTACATTATCTCGAGCCGTCCGGGGTGCCTGCGCGCCACTTCCTCTACCATCCGCGCTATCTTGCGCGCGCCTTTCAGGTAGTCGCGCCTTGCCTGGATGCCCACCAGTACGCTTATCTTGCCGCCGGTGCCCTTTACGCGCGCTACGCCGGGCTGGTGCATCGGCAGTGGCAGGTAGTGCAGCCTGCCGCGGTAAGGCTCCTTGTCGTAAGCCAGGTAATACTCGTACAGGCAGGCGGCAAAGGCGTCGGCGCATGCCGCTGCCTTGTCGAAGCACGCCACGCACTCGGGCAGCCGCTGCTCGGCCAGGCGCTCCCTGTTCTCCTCAATGTTGCGCGCCTCGCCCAGCCAGTACATGTCAGAATATGCCGGCACGCCTTCAAGCTGGCGCTCAAGCACGAGCGGATCGTCGCCGTAGCAGCCCTTTACGAAGCGGCGGTTGTGGCGCTTCAGGTAGCTTATGAGCATCTTGTTCCAGCCCATCTTCAGCGGCACGAACTGGTAGTTGTGTATCTGCACTATGTCGTTGCCGCTCAGCCGGCGTATGTTGCGCAGTATGGTCCACACCACCTTCAGTCCGCCCAGCTTGCCCCAGCGCATGTCGCGCCGCAGGTCTATGTCGCGCGGACAGCCGCGGTGGGCGTTGCCGTCTGACATCAGCACAACGTCGTGCCCCAACTCTGCCAGACCGTCTCTCAATGTTGAATGGGCGTAGCTCGCCTCGCCTATAAGAAGAATCCTCATCCGATAATCTTGTTACAATAGCCTTGCAAAACCGGTGACGGCTGCATCATGTCTTGCCCGTTTTGCATTACCTGCATTACGTGTAGGCAAATATACTTATAAAACTACTGAATAGCCTTAAATACATTATGAAATAACCCTATTTTTTGTATTTTTGCACGAATGGAAAGAAATATTAAACCAATAAAGTCATGAGAACAACCAATTTGATAAAGGCGGCCGTTATCGCCATTTTTACATTACCTGTGGCCGTGCATGCGCAGACCGTACAGCAAGCGCCTAAGCAATGCCTTGCCCCCAATACGCCCGTGGGCACGCCACGGGGCATCCATCCGGGCAGGGTGGCGTGGAGCCACGCTCCGGGCGCGGCAACGTGGGACGGAAGCCAGGCGTCGGCATGGTTTGACGACAGCTGCAACGACTACGCCCTGTGCCGGTGGCTTGTTGCCGCGACGCTGCGCAACCTGACGGGCGAGAAGTCGGAAAAGAGGGCATGGCGCGCCGTGTTCACCTACTTCAACACGCAAAGGGGCAAGCAGGGCAAAAGCTACGGCAAAGGGGAGAAGATAGCCATAAAGGTAAACAACAACAACACGTACTCGCACGAAGACAGCAGGGAGATAAACGCTTCGCCGCAAATGCTGCTCGCCCTGCTCGAAAGCCTTGTCGAGGAGGCGGGCGTGCCGCAGCAGTGCATCACCGTGGCCGAACCGAGCCGCTTCATCACCGACTACCTCTACAACAAGTGCCACAGCCGCTACCCGGGCATAAGGTTTGTAGACAATAGCGGCGGCGACGGCCGCATGAAGGCTGAATACAGTGAAGGCGCAATACGCTTCTCAAAGGACAACGGCCGCCTTGCACGCGGCTTGGCAACGGCGTTCACCGAGGCCGACTATGTAATAAACATGGCGCTGCTTAAAGGCCACGTGGGGCAGGGCGTAACGCTGTGCGGCAAGAACTGGTACGGATGCACGAGCATCAATGCCGACTGGCGCAAGAACACGCACAACAACTTCGACCAGAACCGCGACGGCACGCCTAAATACATGACTTTTGTAGATTTCATGGGGCACAAAGACCTGGGCGGCAAAACTCTGCTTTGGCTCATCGACGGGCTTTACGGCTGCAAGAACGTAGGCGGCGAACCGGGACCGCTGTGGACCATGGAACCCTTCGGCGGACAGTGGCCGTGCTCGCTCATAGGCAGCCTTGACCCGGTGGCCATTGACATGGTTGGCATTGACCTGCTTACAAACCAATTCCCCGACATGCCCGACGCCGACTATTCCGACATGTACCTCATTGAAGCGGCACAGGCCGGCAACGCCCCATCGGGCACGGCATACGACCCCGAAGGCGACGGCACGCCGCTCAAGTCGCTGGGTGTGGCCGAACACTGGAACAACGCCACCAACCGGCAGTACAGCCGCAACCTCGGCAGGGAAGAAGGCATAGAGCTTGTGTACGAAATGAAAAAGTGACGGCCGGGCAACATACCGCGACTTGTCTGACTGTGCTACCTACCACGCGCATCTGCTAAATAATAATCAAGGTTTCATACGCGTATTGCCAAATACTAATAAGGCTTCATGCACACATCTGATAAACATTAAGCAAAACTTAATACGCGTATTGCCAAATACTAATCAAGGCTTCATGCACGCTATCTGAAACGTACATGAAGCCTTGTTTTTTCATTCTTCCACACGGTAACATGCACCGTATGGCTTAAAACCAAGAGTTATTGAAGAGCAAATTCACATTTAACTACAAAAGCATTCGAATTCTTCACTCTTCGTTCTTCATTCTT
>HF986593.1 GCA_000433175.1 Prevotella sp. CAG:1058 | reverse complement strand
GGCTATGGGGAATGGCCTGATGATTAATTTTAAGTATCATGCAGCCTAATTTTGTTGACTAACTTATATAAAAATGAGGATTTATTTGACGCGTTGAAAGTCGTCAGAAATCATTTGAAAGAAAAAGGTTTGTTTTTATTGGACTGCTTTAATCCTAACATACAATATATTGTTGAAAACGAACGGAAGCAACATGTTATTGCAGAATATACAATGAATGATGGCAGAAGGGTATTGATAAAACAAAGCATGCACTATGAAAGCGCATCTCAAGTTAATCGTATAAAGTGGCTATATTTTATCGACGGTAAATTTCATTCTGTCCAAAATATGGACATGAGATTGTTCTTCCCCCAAGAATTAAATTCATATCTCAAACAAATTGGATTTAATATTATCCATAAATTCGGGGATTTTGCAGGGGAAGAATTTAATGACAATTCAGAGAAACAAATATATATTTTGGAACTTAAAAAGTAAGGACAAAATGATAAAATCATAGACAAAATACAACAAAAATACTGTTCTTTTTTCTACATAGCATGATCCTCCAACAATACCACTCTCCATGTCTTTCTGCCTGTGCAACAAAGTTCCATAATATGCCTTACGACATGACAAGTCAGCCGCACCATGATACTGCATTGCCTACTATCTCTTTTCGGTATTTTGTTACAACTTCTATTATTCGAAACAGAAAAAATACGACCGTCACTTGCCTAAGTGCCAAATAGTTTTTTGTAAGCGAAACACACAAATCATTTTACAAAATAACATTTCAGGAATGTTCGAGGATTTTGACAAAATAGAAAAGCGAAGCGGACGGAAACAGTTGGAATGGTAAAAGATATTTACAAATGATGGAAAGTGTGGCGCTTTTTGATGGAAAACATATCGGTTTAGGAGCTAAAAGCAGGCCTTTTGCAAGCCAAGAAACGGCTGTTTATAAGACAAAAAACAACTATTTGAGGGGTATTTAGAGTAAAAATAATTGCACACTTTTTACTACATATAAACACTACGCTGGCGTACAGCACGTTACGTTTGCACACGATTCAGGCCGTTATTTCCGCACGAAGATTTTTAAATTCAAAAAAACGCATTCTATAGCGTCAACGAAAATCAGCAAGAAAGGCAAAACCCATGTTTACACACCAAAGTGTCAAAAGTGTGAAAAGGAGCTGGACGGCGTAAGCAGCAGTACCAGACAAGGCCGAAGACACACTTATTTTATCATCAGCACAGCTGATATATTGCACGTTTTGCAATAATTTCGTATTTTTGCAGCAAA